>WGNW01000062.1 GCA_016124315.1 Alphaproteobacteria bacterium | reverse complement strand
GGCGACACGGAGATCGAGCTGGCCATCGACACCGACATGTCGCTCGGCGAGAGCCGGCTCTGCGCCCTGGTGGCGCTGCCCAAGAACCGGATCGATCCGTCGCGCCTGAGCATCGACAGGGCGGACCGCAAGCTGCTGCTGGGCGGCCAGCCGCTCGACGCGGGCTACTGCGTGTTCTCCATCCGCTGCAGTGACCGCAACCCGGACTGGGGCACGATCCCGGCGCTGCAGGAGGCCTACGCCGATTTCATGCGTGCCATCGTCGGCGGCAAGCGCAAGGAGGCGGAGGAGGCACTGGCGGGATTCAACCGGCAGGTGATCGTCAGTCCCGACCTCATTCCCGCCGACAAGGAACGGCTGAGGACGGCGGCGCGGGCCGACCTCGTGGACGCGTTCCCCGGGGGCGGCCAGTCGAGTGCCGGCGAGGCTCGCAGGGGGCGCTTCGAGGCGAAGACCCTCGCCGACCTAAAGCTGTACGGGTAGAGGAAGAATTTTCATAATTTCGTTTTGCCGATGAAGAACATCACGCTACTGTGATGACGTGACGGCGCAGTACGAGGCCAATCGGGCGGCGCCGCCAGAGGGGACCACATAAGGGGGCTTTAGCTTGAAAATGAATCGCGTCTTCGCGACGGTGAGCGCCGTCGCCATCAGCACGGCTGCGGGTATCTCGGGCGCGCGCGCCGACAACGTGCTCTATGATCTCAACATCGCCTCGCCGACCATCACGGCGGCTGCCGCGAGCGCGTCGGTGATCACGTCGAATCAGCTCGACCTGACGACCAACATCACGTCGACCAATACGACGACGGTGCTCGGCTCGCCCACTTCGGGCACGCACGATGTGGAAGGCGGCACCGACCCCGTCCTGGTAGCCTTCAACACCATCTTCGCGAGCACCACGGGCAACGACGTCGCCAACCTGGTCGACCTGCACACCGCGACGGGAACCTCGCCGCTCAACGCCGCGACCGTCGGTTCGCTGCAGGCGAACCTGGCGGGCGGCGCCGCGACCCTGGACGCGACCGTCACCACCGGCGAAGTCCGCGCCGACTTCGAGGATCTGGGTGCGGGCGGTTCGATCGTCGTCGACACCAACACCATTCGCGCCGACGCGACCGTGAACAGCGCCTCCAACACGGTGGCCGGCGACATCAACCCGCTGCTGAGCAGCGGCGAGCTGGGCCAGTCCACGGTCACCAACCCCGGCGCGCCCGACGAGGCCGTCGCCGGCGCCACGGTGCTGGCCGCCAATGCACAGCTCGCTGACAGCATCGACACGCCCAGCGCCGTCGTGACGACGGCGCGCATCGGCATCGGCGCCACGGTGGACGGCACGCCCGATTCGCTGGACGGCGTGAACCTGGACCTGACCAACAACCTGATCCGCGCCCGCTTCCTGGGCAATACCGCGACCAATTCGGTGGACGTGAGCGCCGGTGACGCCGTCACCCTCGTGGGTACCGCGGGCGCGACCAACGTGCAGGTCGCTTCCGGCACCGACGACCTGACCGCGGTCACGTCGGCGAGCGTCATCGAACTCGGCAACACCGGCCTGACGGAGCAGATCGCCGACCTGGACGGCTCCAGCGCCACCTACTCGGGCAACGACATCGTCGCCGCGGTGGGCGCCAACGCCTCCAGCAATTCCGTGCTGCTGGAGAGCGGCGTCAGCCAGAGCGGCGTGGCCGTCAGCGGCGACCAGAAGAACAGCTTCGACGCCGGCACGCCCGACACGGCCGCCGTCGTCGCGGACCTGTTCATCCAGAACGTTCAGTACAGCCCGGTCGGGACGGACGCGGTGAACGAGGGCGACCTCACCCTGCGCATCGAGGACGTCACCGGCTCGACCGTCGACGCGCTCGACAGCAGCTCCGGCGCCTCGACCACGGGCAACTCGACCATCAACGACATCACCGTGGCCAACGCGACGACCTTCAACTCCATCGTCGGCGTCAACACCATCCAGTACGGCGAAGGCCTCAACAAGGCCGAGTCGGGCATCAAGGCGGACGGCGCGAACCTGAGCGTATCCGTCGCGTCGATCTCGTCCACCGGCACCATCGTCGACTCGAAGATCACCACCGAGGGCAACCGGCTCTACACCGAGGCCACGGGCAACGCCAACGACAGCACCGTCTCAATCAGCGGCACCAGCGTGA
This sequence comes from Alphaproteobacteria bacterium, assembly GCA_016124315.1. Taxonomy (GTDB): domain Bacteria; phylum Pseudomonadota; class Alphaproteobacteria; order SMXS01; family SMXS01; genus RI-34. The sequence goes on along the minus strand of WGNW01000062.1, from coordinate 52,560 downwards.
CCGGGCTGGATCCGGCGAGCGAGACCGTGGCCACGCGGACCACGACGAACGGTTCCGTCACGGCCGACATCAGCCTGCTGAACGCCCAGGTGCTCGACGGCGGCGGCGCCCAGGCGACAACCATTTCCCGCCTCCGCACCGATATCTCCCTCGGCGGCGCGGCGGCGGGCGAGATCACCTCGTCGTCGGTCTCGACCTCGAGCAACGAAATCTCCGCCCAGGCCATCGGCAACCTGTCGACCGAGGCGAGCATCGCCGTCGACGCGACCAACGTCTCGGCGACGGTCGGCCTCGCCAACAGCCAGACCGTCGAGGACGGCGCATCGCTGACCGCCCAGACCGACTCGCCGACGACCGACCAGAGCCAGCTGCTGGTCTGGGGCTTCCCGTCGAAGATCACCGATTCCTCGATCAACACCGACACCAACACCTTCAGCTCGACCGTGTACGGCAACCTGTCGGATTCGACGACCACGTCGATCAGCGTCTCCGGCACCACCTTGAGCGACGGCGGCAGCGTCCTGCCGTCGGCGACGGTCAGCCGCGCGGGCGCCGTGACCGACACGACCATCGACGCCGGCTACTCCCTGCTGAGCGACCAGTCGGTCGAGGACCTGCAAGGCTCGACGGTCACCGCCAGCAGCGGCACGGTGGCCGATGGCGGCCAGGGCGACCTGATCTATGTGCGCATCGGCCTCGCCAACACGAACCCGCTGACCGATTCCAACTTCACGATCGACGGCAATACCGGAACCGTATCCGCCACACTCAACCAGGCGACCTCCACGGCGACGGTCAACGGCGCGACCTCTCTCGACGCCTCGACCTCCCTGGTCAACGTCCAGTCGGTGGCCGACGAGAACGGGACCGGCGGCTCGGTCGGCATCAAAGCCAACCAATACGATGCGGACATGACGCTGTCGCTCGGCGCCAACGCCGATGGCGTGCCGGAGAGCATCTCCGACACCACGTTCACCATCAACGACAACACGCTGCTCGCCTCGGGCCGAGGGAACCTGGCGGCGAACACGGTCTCCGTGTCGGCCCAGACCCAGAGCCTGACCAACACCCTGACGCCGGGTGACTCGACCGTCGTGCTCAACGGCTCCAGCAACGCGGCCGGCGAGACCGTGCTGGTCAACGACCAGTCCATCGTCAATCTCGTCGACACCGGCACCGGCGCCGGCATCGCCGTGGTCAACGACAACTCCGACTGGAGCATGGTCGTCGCGACCGCCGGCGCCTTCAGCGGCAACGACGCGACCATCGACGGCAACGCCATGCGCATCCAGGCGCTGGGCAACGAGGCGTCGAACAGCCTGACGGTCGACGTCGGCAGCTTCGACCTCAGCAAGGCGGACAACACGGGCGCCGCGCTGAACGGCCCGATCGCCATGCTGGCCTCCAACCAGCAGGCGCAGTCCGACAACAACGACAATCAGCTGTCAGCCTCCGGAAGCATCACCCGCGGTATCCTCGACCTGTCGGGCGTGACCGGGGCCGTGTCCGGCTCGGACATCAGCCTCGACAGCAACACCATGCGGGCGACGGCACGGGTGAACTACGTGTCCAATTCGCTGAGCACGTCGGGCACCACCGTGCCCGACGTGTCCGGGGCCGCCACGTCGCCGACCGCGAGCGTGCTCGACACCGGCGGCGACAATATCGTTTTCGACGCCTCCATGTTCGGTCTCGCCTCGAGCCAGGTGAACGGCAACGACGTCTATGCCGAGCTGGTCGGTTCCGGTGGCGGCACGCCGGTCGGCCTGCGGCTCATCGCCAACGGCGCGACGACGATCGACGGCACCGACCTGTCGGTCAGCACCAACACCCTGGTCGCCGAAGCCAACGGCAACACCGGCGTGAATGCTCTGGCGCTGGACTTCAACAGCAATGCCGCCCAGGCCTTCCTGGCCAGCGCCCAGCAGGTCACGACCAACGATCCGACGATCGAAAGCTACGCCTTCGACATCGAGCTGCTGGCCAACGTCAACGGGGCTGCCGCTGCTCCCGCGCTGTCGTCGTCCACCGTCAGCCTCGACTCCAACATCGTCGCGGCGACCTCGTCGTCGAACCGCGCGACCAACACGCTGTCGACCTCGGGCACCAACATCCTGAGCAGCTCGGACAATACCTCGCCGACGACGACCGTCGATTCAACCAGCACGACGGTCGTTTCCACCCTCGCCGACATCGGCCTCGTCAACACCCAGGGCAGTGCGGACTTCCTGGCCCCGAACGAGGATGAAACCGTGCTGGCGACGGTGGACACCGTCAACATCCTGGCGAACGTGGCGACCCTCAATTCGGGCACGGTGAGCGTCGACAACAACCTGGTGCTCGGCCAGTCCGTCGTGCACAGCGCCGGCAACGCGCTGACGCTGGACGCCTCGGCCAATATCGGCGCCACGGGCGACACGCCGAGCGCGTCGCTGACCTCGTTCCAGGCCCTGTCCGACGACGGGTCGGTGGATGCCGCTGTCTCCAGCGTCACTATCGGGGCGGTGGGCACGACCAGCATCGAGGCGATGGATGCCACCACCAGCGCAGCCGCTCATGCCAACCTGAACACGGTCGCCAGCGTGGCCCTGGGCGGTTCTGCGACGAACCGCCTGACGGCGACGGCCGGAGCGGAAATCCTTGGCGGCGTGGCGGCGCCGACACCCGTGATGGGCGCGCCCGACAGTGATCCGGCCGCGCCGATCACGCTCAACGCTGACTACAATCTGCTCAACGTTCAGGTCGGCTACAGCGACGCCCAGACGATCAGCTCCTCGACCACGACCACCACCATCGGCTTCGACATCGGCTCCGATCTGTCGGGCGACTCGCTGACCATCGACAACAATGCCGTCCAGGCACAGACGCGGGGCTTCGTTGCCGACAACCGTCTGAGCCTGTCGGCCGGTTCGTCGAGCGATGCCACCGCCCAGGTCGGCAACCTGCAGGTCACCGACGGCTTCGACGGTCTGACCGCCGACGTCACCACCACCAGCGTCGGGGGGAGCGTCAACGCCAGCGGCGCGCTGAACAGCGGGCTGACGGTTGACGGCAACCTGGTTTCCGCCAGCTCCGCCGGCAACACGGCCCTCAACGCGCTGACCACGACGGCCGCCGCCTCGCTGCAGGAGGCGAGCGGGGCCGGGGCGACCCTCGATCTGGGTGCCACCACCCAGATCTCGGTTACGGGAGCGGAATACGCCGTGCTGAACAGCCAGACGGTCAACGACGTGAACGGCACCGACGGCCTCGCCGCGTCGATCACCACTGCGACCATCGGGCTCGACGACCTCTCCGGCAGCACGGGCGTCGACGGCTCCTCGCTGTCGGTCTCCGGCAACCAGGCGGTAGCCAGCGCCACCGGCAACGACGCGGTCAACGCGCTGGTCCTCAACACCGGCACCTTTGCCCATCCGTCGGGCGCCGTGGCCAACCTTCAGTCGATCTCCGGCAGCGTCATTTCGGCGTCGGTCGATACGGTCGGCGTCGGCATCGGCCTCGGCGGCGGGGTGATCTCGGGCACCAGCAGCAACAGCTCGCTGAAGGTGCAGGGCAACTCCATCGGCGCCTCGGCGATCGGCAACAGCGCCGTCAACTCGCTCAGCAGCCAGTAACGGAATTCACGACAGCCTGAAACAGGGCCGGAGCGTGCTGCTCCGGCCCTTTTTTTGTCTGCAGGTACGCGGTGCCTCTCATCTGCGGCGATCGGCCACGGTGTCGGCGGCGTGGGCACCCCGCTCGCCCTTCGGCTGGTGTGGGCCGACGGTCGTGTCCCGCCTTGTCTGTCGTTCCAGTTCAGCGTTGAGCTCGGCGCCCAGCAGGATGGCGAAGGCGCTGAGCCACAGCCACATGAGCATGCCGATCACCGCGCCCAGCGATCCATAGGTCTCGTTGTAGCGGCCGAAGTCGCGCACATAGACCGAGAAGGCGATGGAGGCGGCGAGCCACAGCGCCAGCGCCGCCAGGCAGCCGGGGACCACCCATCGCCATCGTGGCCGGTCGCGCGAAGGCCCGAAGCGGTAGAGCAGGGCCAGCCCGCCGACGAAGATGGCGGCAATCACCGGCCAGCGCAGCACGCCGATCAGGCGGTCGGCTGAGGCGCCGAGGCCCAGGCCGTCCAGCACGATGGGGAGGATCACGATGCCGCCGATGGCGACGGCGGCCGTCAGCAGGATGAACACGGTGAGAGCGAGCGCCGTCAGATTGGTGCGCAGGAAGCCGCGCTCCTCGTCCTCGCCATAGGCGATGTTCATCGCCTTCATGAACGCCTTGGTGATGCGCGAGGCGCCCCACAGGGCGAGCAGCAGACCGCCGGCCGCCGCCAGGCTCAGCGCACCCGCGGTGCTGTCGGACACCTGGGTCATCTGGTCGCTGAGCAGTGCGAATGCGCCGTTGGGCAGGACGCCCGAGGCCGCCTGCAGCTGATCGCGCACCTCGGAGGGATCGGCCACCAGGCCGTAGATGGAGATCAGCGCGGCGATGCCCGGGAAGATGGCCAGCATGCCGTAGAAGGCCACGCCGGCCGCCACGAGGCCGACATTGTCGTCAAACGCGGCGCGGCCGGTCCGCAGCGCGACGTCGAGCCATCCCGTGCGCGGAATGGCAAACGGCCGTCCGCTATGCCTGCCCCGATCGTCTTGCTCGCTGTTTTCGGCCATCGGCGGGTTCCCCTCTCTGGAGAGAAACACGCCAGCTGCGTCGGAGTTTCCCGCGGTCTTGGCTTGACCGTGCCGGCGACGGACGGCGCGACCGGCTGCTCTGGCGGCTGCCGGGCCTAATGAACCGCGGTGCCAGCGCCGAGTGGCTCGGCCTTGAGGACAAGCCCCGTCCCGTTGGCGGGAATCGTCGCTTCAGGATCGAGCGGCGTGCGGGTGGCCCGGTAAAGCTTCTCGTCCTTGAAGCCGGCCATCGCCGCCGAACTTTCGTTGCCGGGTCCCGGCTGCCGGTCCGCCTGCGCCCAGTTCTCGGCCGCGAGGCGGGCGAAGGCTTCGCTGACGGCGATCACCTCGACCCGGTTCCATACCAGCCTGTCCTGCCAGATGGCGTCGCCCAACGGCGCGCGAGGCTCCAGGATCCACAAGGCGTAGGCGTCCATCTTGCTCATGTCGGCACTCTCTGGTGAGAAAGGGGCAGATATCTGCCCCAACTCGCTGCCAAGACGTTGGTTCCTGACAATCTATCCAATTGAATTACATGAGGTATTTGAGCACCTAATTTCGGCCACCGGGATTTTTTTTGTTGGTCCCGCTGGCGCGACGTCCGTATTCTTCGAACCTCACCAAGGAGCCGCGCCTTCGCAGGAACGAAGGGCGGGAGAAGAGGCCAAAATAAGGGGGGCTGTCATCATGAAGTTGAATCGCGTTCTCGCGACGGCGAGTCTTGTTGCCTTGAGCACGGCGGCAGGGGCTTCGGCCGCGCCGATCCAGAATGTTCTGTTCGACCTGAACAACATTCCGCCGACCATCACCACGGCGGCGGAAAGTGCGTCGGTGATCGCCAACAACCAGCTCGACCTGACCACCAACCTGACCAGCGCCAACACGGTGGGCACCATCGGCAGCCCCACCAGCGGCACTCAGGACGTGGAAGGCGGCACCGACACGGTGCTGGTGGGCATCAACACCATCTTCGCGGAAACCACGGGCAACAACATCACCAACGGCGTCGACCTCTACACGGCGACGGGCGACCCCGCCCTGAACGCGGCCACCGTCGGCTCGCTGCAGGCCAACCTGGCGACCGGCACGGCGACCCTCGATGCGACGGTCAGCGGTGCCGAGATCCGCGCGGCATACGAGGATATGGGCGCGGGCAGCAGCATCCGGGTCGACCAGAACGAACTGACCGCCGACGCCACCGTCAACCGGGCGGACAACAGCGTGTCCGGCGACATCAACCCGCTGCTCTCGAGCGCCGACCCGGGACACTCCACCATCACCAATCCGGGCGTCACCGACGAGGCGGTGATCAGCGCGACGGCGCTGGTGGCTAACGCACAGCTCGTGTCTGATCTCTCCAGCCCGCTGGCGACGGTGACCGGCTCGCGCATCGGCCTCGCCGCCACGGTGGACGGCTCGCCCGATTCGCTCGACGGCATGACCGTCGCCGTCACCGACAACCTGGCGCGCGCCCAGTTCACCGGCAATAGCGCCGCCAACGGCGTCTACGTGACCGACGGCGGCGCCGTGACGCTCACGGGGACGGCCGGCGTCACGAACATCCAGGCCGCAAGCGGCGATGACGCCTTTTCGGCGGTCGTGTCCGACACCGTCATCGAACTGGGCCACACGGGACCGTTCGTGACCATCGACGATCTCGACGGCACCACGGCGACCTTCACCGGCAATGACATCCTGGGCTCGGTCACGGCCAATACCGCCGGCAACACGGTCTCGCTCACGGGCGTCAGCCAGCAGGGCGTGGCCGCGGCGGGCGACCAGGTGAACAGCTTCGACGCGGGCACGCCCGACACGGCGGAAGTGCTGGCCGACCTGTTCGTCCAGAACGCGCAGTATAGCCAGGTGGGCGCATCGGCCGACGTCAACGGCGACCTGAACTCGCTGGTCGAGGACATGACGGGCTCCACCGTGACCGCCGACGACAACAGCATCGGCGCGTCGTCCACCGGCAACGCCACGGTCAACAGCATCGAGGTCGGCAATGCCACGTCCTTCAATTCCGTCGTCGGCGTGAACTCGGTGCAGTATGCCGAGGGCCTGCAGACGGCCGACCTGGGCGACACGACCGACGGCGCCAACCTGACCGTGTTCATGGCCTCCCTGAACGCCGACCACAACATCGTGGATTCCAGCGGCAGCGTCGACGGCAACCGCTTCTTCTCCGAGGCTACGGGCAACGCCCATGACGGCAGCATCTCGATCGCCGCCACGGACGTGACCGGGCTCGATCCTGCCGCCAGCATCTCCAGCGACCGGCCGGCAACCGGCGGCGGCGTCACCGCGGACATCAGCCTGCTGAACGCGCAGGTGCTGGACGGCGGCGGTGCGGAAGCGACGTCCATCGCCCGCATCCGCACCAATGTCGCCTATGGCGGCGCGGCCGGGACCGTCATCGACAATTCGACCATCAGCAACTCCGGCAACGAGTTCTCCGCCCAGGCCATCGGCAATCTCTCGACCCAGGCGGGCATCAGCGTCGACGCCACGACCGTGGCGGCGACCGTCGGCCTGGTCACGGCGCAGACCGTCGAGGACGGCGCGTCCCTGGTGGCGCAGATCGACGCCCCCACCACCAACCAGAGCATGATCGCGCTGCGGGCCTCGGCGTCGACGGTGACCGATTCCACCATCAACGTGGACGCCAACACGTTCGACGCGCAGGTGTTCGGCAACCTGGCCGATTCCACCACCAACGCGGTCGACGTCGCCGGCACCAGCCTGGGCGACGGCGGCAGCACGCTGCCGTCGGCGACGGTGGACCGGTCGGCGCCGGTAAGCGCGACCAACGTCCAGGCCGGCTACATGCTGGTGAACGACCAGTCGGTGGAAGACCTGGAAGCGGCCACCGTGACCGCCACCAGCGGCTCCGCGGCGAGTTCGGCCCAGGGCGACCTCGTTCAGCTCCAGGCGGATCTCGGCCCGAGCTTCGTGACCTCCGGCAGCACCTTCACCGTCGATGACAACACCAGCACGGTCGCGGCCACCCTGAACCAGGCGACGTCGGCGGTGACCGTGGCGTCCGAGGCCGGGCTCGACGCGTCGACGGCGCTGGTGAACGTCCAGTCCGTGGCGGACGAGAACGGCAACCTCAGTTCGGCCGGCTTCCTGGTGCGGCACGACGACGCCGACATCCTGCTCAGCGCCGGTGGTCCCTCGAACGATCCCGCCCTCTCCATCGTGGACTCGACGTTCTCGCTGAGCGGCAACACGCTGCTGACCTCCGGCCGGGTGAACCTTGCCGACAACAGCGTCGACGTCTCCGCCGAGACGCAGCAGTTGACGCAGACCCACGTCGCCGGCGACACCACGGTCTCCCTGGGCGGCTCCACGAATGCCGTCGGCGAGACGCTGCTGGTGAACGACCAGTCGTTCAGCGACCTCACGGTGGTCGACGCGGCCAATTCCGCCAGCATGGCCGTCACCAACAGCGACACTGCGTTCATCCTGTCGGTGGGGGTGACGGCGGACGGCGGCCTCACGGACAGCACCGTGAACACGGACGGCAATTCCATGAGGATGCAGGCGCTGGGCAACGACGCCGCCAACAGCCTCGCCCTGGACGTGGGCAGTTTCGACCTCTCGCAGGCCAGCAGCGCGGGCGACTCGCTCAACGGGCCGATCGCGACGCTCGTCTCGAACCAGAGCGGCCTGGACAACGGCGACGGCGGCTCTCTCCGTCCCACCGGCGACGGGCTTGAGGTCACCGCCGACCTTTCCTGGGTGGTTGGTGCGATCTCGGGCACGACGATCAGTGCCGACGGCAACCAGATCCGCTCCATCGGGCGGGTCAACAACGTGACCAATACGCTGGCGGCAACGGGGACGTCGGTTCCGGACGCCGGCTCGACCGCGACGCCGGAGGCTGACGTGCTCGATCCCGTGGGCGCCGGCATCGAGTTCACCGACAGCATGTTCGCGCTGGCGTCCCAGCAGATCAACGGCGTCGGCGTCGACTCCTCGCTGACCGCCGCTTCCGTCAATGTCGTGACGCAAAACGCGCCGACCATCGACGGCACGGATATCTCCGCGAGCGGCAACGCCCTGGTCGCCGAAGCTCGGGGCAACGATTCCGCCAATGGCCTTTCCCTGGACTTCACGGACAACAACGCCCAGGCGTTCCTCGCCAGCGTGCAGCAGGTTACGGAAGCGGACCCGACCATCGAGGCGCAGGTCGACGACAGCGAGGTTCAGCTCCTCGCATACAATGGAAGCGCTTCGCCCACGATCACGGATTCGGCGCTTCGCGCGGACGGCAACGCGATCGCCGCTCTCGCCTCGTCGAACCGCTCGACCAACCAGCTCTCGGTTGCCGGCACCAACATCCTCAGCAGCGCCGACGTCCCGAACAGCGTCGGCATCGACGTCGGCGGCTCGCCGGGACTGCAGTCCAACGGCGACTTTGCCCTGATCAATGCCCAGGGCTCCTCCGATCCGATATCTCCGGACCAGGACGAATCCGTCCTGGCCAGCGTGACCGGCTCGAAGGTCTTTGCGGACGCCTCGACGTTCGACACCGGTTCGATGACGGTCGACAACAACGTCGTCCTGGGGCAGGCGACGGTCCACAGCGCGACCAACCGCGTGTCGCTGGAAGCGTCGGCGAACATCGGCGCCGTCGGCGACGCGCCCAGCGCCGATCTGCTGTCGCAGCAGGCGCTGGCTGACGACAGCCTTGTCAGCAGCACGGTCGACACCGTCGCAATTGGCGGGGTGTTTGAGCAGGGCCTCGGCGCCGCCGGCAGCGTCTCCGGCTCAGCCTCCGGCAACCTTGTCGCCGCGACGGCCACGGGGGGAACGGTCGACAACGCGCTCACCGCCAATGCGGGGGCGGCCCTCGTCGGAGCGGGCGCCGGGTTCGACTACGACCTCCACAACGTCCAGGTGGCGATCGACAGCGACAGCACGGATATCAAGTCCAGCGTCGCCGACGCCGGCCTCGGCCTGACGGTGTTCAATGATCTGTCGGGCGACTCCCTCACCGTCGACAACAACGCCGTCCAGGCCCAGACGCAGGGGTTCGTCGCCCGGAACGTGGCGTCGTTCACGGCGGGTTCGTCCAGCGACGTCGGCGCGGTCGTGAACAGCCTCCAGGTCCTGGACAACATGAACTCCCTGACGGCGACGAACCAAGGGTCCGACGTGGGGGTCGGAGTCGAGGGTAGCGCCCTCAACGGCAACGTCTCGGTCTCCGGAAACCTGGTCTCCGCATCGACCGCCGGCAATACCGCCGTCAATGCACTGACCACCGAGGCCGGCGCCAGCCTGCAAGAATCCAGCGGCGCCGGCGCATCGACGGCGCTCGGGTCGCTGTCGGTCACGAATGCCGACTATGCCGCGCTCAACCGGCAGGAGGTCGCCTCCGTCGACGGTGGACTTGTCTCGTCCGTCGAGAATGCTCGGATCGGCACCGACGGTTTCTCGGGCGTCAATGGCGTGGACAGCACGTCGGTTTCCGTCCTGAACAACCAGGTGAGCGCGGCCAGCACCGGCAACGACGCCGTCAACAGCCTTGCCCTCAACACGGGCACGTTCGCCCATCCGTCGGGAGCCGTCGCCAACCTGCAGACGATTTCGGACACGGCTGTCTCCGCGACCGTGAACACGGCCGGCGTCGGCATCGGCGTGAACGGCAACGTGATCTCGGGCACCAGCAGCAACAGCGTGTTCAGTGTCCGGGGCAACAGCGTGGGCGCCAGCGCCATCGGCAACCGCGCGGTCAACTCCATTACCGCCGACTAGCGGCTTTCGGCGTTTCCTCCGGGCGGGTCGGGGCGAGAGCCCCGGCCCGTTTGCGTTTCGGTAAGGGCGCCGTCACCCCTCGGAATAGGCAACGGCTTCGGTCATCGGCCGGTCGCCGGGCGGATCGCCCCAGCCCGCCGGCCGCGCGGCCTGTCGCACCCCGACGTAGCGCATCAGACGGTAGCGCCAGCCTTCCGGGGTGCGGACGTAGCGCTCCTCGTAGATGCCCAGGAACCAGGCCGAAGCGCCGTCCGGCATCTGGCTGCAGCCGATGAAGTGCCAGTGGCCGGTCGCCTCGTCGCCGTCGACCTCGATCACCGGGTTGACCGCGTTGTGGAAGGCGAAGGGCAGGGCGCGCAGGTCGACGAAGAGCCGCCGGATCGCCTCGCCGCCGCGCGCGGCGGGCATCCCCGGGCTGGCGTCCCAGACGCCGTCCTCGACGAAGAGGTCGGCCACCGGTCCCATGTGCGTGCCGCCGTGCTCCGGCCAGCCGCCGTCGACGTACTGGCAGTAGCGGGCCTTCAGGGCGCGGATCTCCTCCTTGTCCCGCAGGACCGTCAGATCCTTCTCCAGCGCGTCCACCCGCCGTGCCAGGGCCTCGATCTCCGTTGCCGTCATGTCGCGGTCCTCCCCGTTCGTGTCCCGCCCTGATCGGATCAGCCGGCCACCAGCCTGTCAACCGGCGCGGGATGCCTCAGAGCAGCGCGCCGAGGCCGAGGTAGAGGCTGAGGCCGGTGACCGCGATGCCGAACAATACCAGCAGCCCGTCATGGGCCAGCAGGGCGAGGCCGAAGAGCGCCACCGCGCCGGCGACGGCCGAGCTGGCGAAGGGGATGAGTTCCAGCGGCGGCATCGCCAGGGCGATGGCCGCGCAGATGGCGGCGATGGCATGCGACAGGGGCTTGCTGGTCAGGAGGCACAGCCGCGGCTTGATCAGGTGATCCATGAGACGGGCCGCGGGCCGCAGGGTCTTGAGCGCCTTGCGCAGTTTGCTGCGGCCGACATGGCGGGACAACAGGAAACGGGGCAGCCAGATGTGGTGCCTGCCGATGACCATCTGGCCGGCGATGAAGGCGATGGTCAGCCCGCCGATGGTCGGCACCCCGGGGATGCCGCTGATCGGCGAGACGATCAGCAGGCTCGGCACCAGCAGGGTCGGACCGAAGGAGCGCCCGCCCACGGAAGCGAGCAGGTCGGCGACGGAGACGTCCTCCCCGTCGCCCGCTTCCGCGATGGCATCCAGCACCTGCTCCAGATTTTCGGGCGGATGGGCCGCCATGTCGGATGTCTTGGACGTCTGGGCCACGGGAAGGGTCGCCGTTGTTGTCGTGGGCGGTCGCTGACGGCGCGCCGGCCAAGGGCATGCCTCCTTAACAGCCCCGGCGGCCGAGGGTTCCGCCATTGGCATCGGCCCAGCCTGCCCCTGTCGATTGGCAGTATGTCCCTGCAGGTTGCCCACGCGGCGCCGGGTGGCGCGCTTGTGTCGCCTCCCGTCCGGCGGTGCTTGATTTCAATCAATGCTCCCCGCCGTTTCTTCAAGCATGCAGGAAAGCAGTGGCGGCAGGTGGCGCGAGGAAGACGTGCGAACCCGGCCGCGGGAAGCAATGCCAAGGAGAGACGTCATGGTTGCGATCGTCAGGGTCAAGGAATCTATCGGAACCCCAGTGGAGAAGTCCGTCGAGCCGGCGATGGGCAACGACATCATTCCCCACGACCGGTACATCTCGAAGGACTTCATGAAGCTCGAATGGGAGCGGATGTGGTCGAAGGTCTGGCTGATCGGCTGCCGCGAGGAGGAGATTCCCGAGGTCGGCGACTACATCACCACCGAGATCGGCGAGGAATCCGTCCTCATCGTGCGCGGCGAGGACAACGTGCCGCGCGCCCTCTACAACGTCTGCAACCACCGCGGCAACCGGGTGAAGTTCGACAGCTGCGGCAACGCCCGCACGCTGCAGTGCGCTTACCACTTCTGGGAATACGATCTCACCGGTAAGCTGGTCTTCGTCCCCGACGAGGAGGATTTCCAGCAGGGCTGCCCGCCGGAGAAGCTGAGCATGAAGCCGATCCGCACCGAAACCTGGGGCGGCTTCGTCTGGTTCAACCTGAACCCCGACTGCGAGCCGCTGTCCGAGTTTCTGGGCGTCATCCCCGAGCACCTGGATCCGTACCGGCTCGGGAACATGGCCATGACCATGGACGTGACCGTGGAGTGGGACTGCAACTGGAAGGCCTCGGTCGACGCCTTCAACGAGGTCTATCACGTCCAGGGTATCCATCCGGAGCTCTGCTACACCATCGACGACGTCGACGTACAGATCGACCTGTACGAGCGCCACAACCGCTATCTGGTGCCGTTCAAGACCCACAGCCCACGAATGGGCGAGCTGGAGGAGGTGCCCGAGGGCCTCGCGCAGGAACTGCACGCCATCGGCATGAATCCGGACGACTTCAGGGGCCGGGTGCCGGAGATCCGGCGCGCGGTGCAGGTCTACAAGCGCGCCAACGAGGCCAAGCTCGGCTACGACTACACGCGGCTCAACGATGACCAGCTGTCCGACGACTACCACTACTACATCTTCCCCAACATCACGATGAACGTGCACGCGGAGTCGATGCTGTTCTTCCGGCAGCGGCCGCACGAGACCGATCCGGACAAGATGTACTTCGACGTGCGCATGTTCCAGATGGTGGCCGACGGCAAGCAGCGCCCGCCGCTGCCCGACCACGAGCAGTGCAAGCATGGCGAACGGTCGCTGGGCCTCGTCCTCGACCAGGATTCGGTCAACTTGCCGCACGTGCAGAAGGGCATGCACTCGGAGTCGTTCCAGGGCCTGTGGATCCGCGACCAGGAGCGTCGTATCCGCCACATGCACAAGACCCTGATGGACTACATCAACGGCCACTACGCCAACGACGCCTGATTTCCGATTCAGGTTCCGACGTTGTTGCTCCCCGGCGCCGCGGTGCCGGGGAGCTTCATTTCGGGGAAGCCGCCTCTGGCGCATGGGAGCGCATTTCCCGGCGGGCGAACCACAGTCCTGGCAGCATGGGCAGCCAGAAGGTGAGGCCGCGGAACAGCAGCGTCGCGGCGAGCGCCGCCTCGACCTCCACGTGAAGCAGGCTGAGCATGCCCACGGCGCCGGCTTCGAAGGTGCCGAGGCCCAGCGGGATGGGGCCGATGGTCGCCGCGACCGAGGCCATGGCGAAGGCCGCGCCGGCGACCCACAGCGAGGCGCCGTCGCCCACCGCACGCAGGCAGCACCACAGCGTCAGCCCGTCCAGCGCCAGGATGCTCACATGCAGCAGGATGGCCTTTGCCACCAGCGGCGGATCGCGCAGCTGACGGGTCGGCGCCTTCGCCGCCACGTCGAGGATGCGGCTGACGCCCGGGATGCGGCGCAGCCAGCGTGGCGGCCCGTTCCGTCCCAGCCGGCCCAGCCAGAGCACGGCCGTCGGGATGGCGAGGGAGAAGGCGACGAAGCCGGTAACGCCCCACAGCAGCGCCGGCTTCACGTCGTGATGGGTCCAAAGCAGCGCCAGCGAGGCGAAGACCACCAGCATGTAGGCCGCGTAGAACGACACGATCCCCACCACCAGGGTGGCCATGGCGATCGGCGCCGCCACGCCACGCCGGACCAGCGCCTGCACCACCAGCAGGATGCCGCTCAGGCCGCCGGTCGGCACGGCCTGGTCGGTGAACAGCTTGGCGATCGCGAGGCCCGACAGGCTGCGCAGCGTCACCGGATGGCCGCAGCGCCGCAGCGTCAGCCACCATACGGCGCCCTGGGACAGGTAGGTCGGCACCTGGACGACGGCGGCCAGCACCAGCCAGCCCGGCTGCGCCCGCTGGGCGAGTTCGGTGAACCGGCGCATCTGGCCGAAATGCAGCACCACCACGATGATGGCCGACAGCGCCAGGATGCCGAAAACCCACGGCAGGTATCGTGCCCAGCGGCCGCGGGCGACGGGGCGCAGCTCGAAGCCGGCCGGATCGTCCTGGCGGTGCTCTGCGTCCATGCGGCCTCCCTGTCCTGGGCGCGGGGCTGCTCTCGGGCGCCGCGCTAGCGGCGGTAGAACCAGCGCTTTCCGGCCTCCGTCGCCACCACATAGCCGATGGTCACGGCGACGGCCAGCGCCGCGACCGGCCAGCCGGGTCGCGCGAAGCCGAACGCGCGCCCCAGCTCGCCCGCGTAGGGTAACGCGAGCGCCAAGGCGGCGGTTGCAACGACCGTCCACAGCAGCATTCGGCCCGGTCGGCTGGCGAACGAGGAGCGGGCCGTCCGCAGCACCAGCAGCACGACCAGTTCGGTCAGCACCGAGATGACGAACCAGGCGGTCTGGAAGGTCCGCTCGTCGGCGTGCATCGCCAGCAGCAGAACCGAGAAGGTGACGACGTCGAAGACGGAACTGATCAGCCCGAACAGGATCATGAACCGTCGCAGGTCCCGCACCCGCCAGCGCTGGGCGATCGCCGTCTGCTCCGGGTCGACGTTGTCGGTCGAGATGGTCACCGCGGGCAGGTCGGTCAGGAAGTTGTTGAGCAGGATCTGCTTGGCCAGCATCGGCAGGTAGGGCAGGAACGGCGTTGCCAGCGCCATGCTCACCATGTTGCCGAAATTCGCGCTGATCGAGATCGAGATGTATTTCAGCGTATTGGCGAAGGTTCGCCGGCCACCCTGCACTCCTTCGCACAGCACGTCGAGGTCGCGTTCCAGCAGGATCAGGTCGGCGCTCTCGCGCGCCACGTCGACGGCCCCGTCGACCGAGATGCCCACGTCGGCGGCATGCAGTGCGGGCGCGTCGTTGATGCCGTCGCCCAGATAGCCGACGCTGTGGCCTTCGTGCTGCAGCGCCCGCACGATCCGCTCCTTCTGCTGCGGGTCCACGTCCACGAACAGGGCGGTGCGCGGCGCCAGGTGCCACAGCGCCTCCTCCTTCATCCGCGCTATCTCGGCGCCGGTGAGCATCGACGAGGCGTCCAGGCCGATGGCGGCGGCCAGGTGGGCGGTGACGTAGCCGTTGTCGCCACTGATGATCTTGGTGGAGATGCCGCTGGCGGCCAGGTTCCGCAATGTCTGATCCACGCCGGGCTTGGGCGGGTCGAAGAACAGCAGGAAGCCCGCGAAGCACATCTGTGCTTCGTCGTCGCGGGCATAGCGGTCCCGGGTGGGCAGCTCCCGGGTCGCCAGCGCCAGCACCCGGAAGCCCTCCACGCTCTTGCGGCGGTAGAATTCGCCGAGTGCGTCGTGCGCCTCCCGGTCGAGCGGCGCCTCGGACGTGCCGCGCCGCACCGTTGTGCAGACGGGAAGCACGTGGTCGAACGCGCCCTTGGTGATCATCAGCCGGGAACCGGCGGCGCCCTCGGCGACCACGATGGTCAGGCGCTTGCGCAGGAAGTCGTAGGGGATCTCGTCGATCTTCCGCCAGTCGCCGGGCGAGAGCTCGCGGGCCTTGCCCTCGGCGACGATGGCGGCGTCGAGCGGGTTCTCGATGCCGGTCTGCAGCACGGCGTTGACGAAGGCGAGGCGGCGAACCTCGTTGCTGGCCGTTCCGTCCGGATCGACCGCGTCGTCGAGCGCGACCACGCCCAAGGTCAGGGTGCCGGTCTTGTCGGTACACAGGATGTCGATGCCGCCGAAGTTCTCGATGGATTCCAGGTGGCGGACGATGACGCCGCGGCGCGCCATGTCCCGCGCGCCGGCCGCCAGGGTCACGCTCATGATCGCGGGCAGCAGCTCGGGCGAGATGCCGACCGCAAGGGCCACGGCGAACAGCAGGGAGTCGATGAACGGCCGGTGCAGCAGGTAGTTGACGATCAGCACGAACAGCACCACGCCGATCATCACGCGCACCAGCAGGTAGCCGAACCGTCTGATGCCACGGGCGAAATCGGTCTCCGGCGGGCGCGCCCGCAGCCGCGCTGCGACGGCGCCATAGGCGGTGGCGGCGCCGGTGCGGACGGCAAGGACCGTGGCCGTGCCGCTGCGCACCGACGAACCGACGAACACGGCGTTGCTGCGCCGCGCCATCGGCGTGTCCGCCGGCAGCACGCCCGGTGTCTTCTCGACCGGGAACGACTCGCCCGTCAGGCTCGCCTCGCTGACCAGGAAGTCGCGGGCCTCGAGGATCAGCCCGTCGGCCGGGATGAGGTTCCCGGCGGCGACCTCGAACACGTCGCCGGGAACCACCTCGCGGGCCGGGACGGCGCGCCACGCGCCGTCCCGGCGCACGCGGCAGGTCAGCGCGAGGCGCTGCCTGAGCTGCAGGACGGCGGCGGAGGCGCGGTATTCCTGGTAGAAGCCCAGCAGGGTACTACCGACGACGATGACGATGATGATGCCCGCGTCCATCAGGTCGCGGACGAGCAGCGACACCACGGCGCCGAAGACCAGGATCAGCACCAGTGGGCTTGCAAACTGCCGCGCCAGCAGCCGTGCCGGGCCGGGTCCGCGATCGTCCTTCAGGACGTTGGGACCGAAGCGGTGCAGACGCGCCTGCGCCTCCTGTTCGGCGAGTCCGCCGGCGTTGCCGCCGGTCGCGGCCATCGTGTCGTCGGGCGTCCAGTTCCAGAAGGGCGTGTCCACGTCCTTTCGGGCTTCGGAGCGGGCGGAACCGGAGGTCCCCTGATGCATGGCCGTCGTCCTCGTCGGGCTCTCGGAGCCGCAAGCGACACACACTCTCTCTCGGGCGAAAGAGACCTCCTTGATTCGTATCAAAAGCCTGCGGCAGGGGAAGCGATAAGGTGGCTTCGGCAGCAACCGAGGGACGGGACGGCATGAAGAAGCCAAGAGACTGGTATGTGGTCGCGGACGGCGGCCGGGCGCGGTTTCTCACACGCCGGGAGGATACGGTCGCGTTCGACACCTTCCTGGAGTTGAACGCGCCGTCCCTGCACGCGCCGGCACGGCACCTGGGGACGGACCGTCCCGGGCGCGCGCACGAGAGCGCCTCGTCGACGCGCCACGCCATCCAGCCCCGGATGGACCCCCATCAGGTGGCCAAGCGCGACTTCGTGCGCGAGGTGGCGCGCATCGCCAACGAGGCCGGCGCGCACGGCGAATACGACCGGCTGTTCATCGCCGCGCCGCCCCGCGTTCTGGCGGAATTGCTCGATGATCTGGAGGTCAACGCGGACTGGAGGCTGGGCGGCATCTTGCGCAAGGACCTGACCCACGTGCCCGAAGCCGACCTGGCGTCCCACCTTGAGGACATGAAAATGCCCTGACAGAGGCCCACGGGCTTTGGTTCGCATGCTGTCGGCCCTATCTTGTGATCAGAGCTCACACAGCCGCCGGAGGCTCTCATGCGACCGCAGACGGGCAGAAGGGTTCTCATCTCCGGATGCGGCATCGCCGGACCCGCGCTGGCCTACTGGCTGCTGCGCTACGGTTTCCTGCCGACGATCGTCGAAAGGGCGCCGCAGCCGCGCGAGAGCGGCTACATGATCGACTTCTGGGGCGCCGGCTTCACGGTGGCCGAGCGCATGGGGCTGCTGCCTCGGCTGCGGGAGACCGGCTACGACATCCAGGAAGTCCGTCTCGTCGATGGCAGCGGCCGGCGCGTCGGCGGTTTCCCCGGCCGCGTCTTCAGGGCGGCGCTCGGCGACAGGTTCGTCAGCCTGCCGCGCGGCGACCTGGCGAAGGCGCTCTACGACCAGGTGGCGGACCGTGCCGAATGCGTCTTCGGCGACTCGATCGCCGCCATCGAGCCGGGAGAGCGGGACGTGCGGGTGACCTTCGAGCACGGCGCGTCGCGCACCGTCGACCTGGTGATCGGCGCCGACGGGCTGCATTCCGCCGTGCGCCGTTTGACGTTCGGCGGCGAGGACTCCTTCGAGCGGTTCCTCGGGTACCAGGTGGCGGCATTCAACACGCCAGACTATCCGCACCGCGACCAGGACATCTATGTCAGCCATTCGACCCCGGGACGGCAGATCGCGCGGTACTCCCTGCGCGATGGGCGCACCGGGCTGTTCATGGTGTTCCGCGATCCAGAGCGGATCGCGGAGGGCCGCCGCGACGTGGCTGCCCAGAAGGCGCTGATCCGAAGTGCGCTCGACGGCATGGGCTGGGAGACGCCCGACATCCTGCGGGCGCTGGAGCAGACGGACGATCTCTATTTCGACTCGGTGAGCCAGATCCGCCTGCAGGCCTGGTCGCGGGGCAGGGTGGCGCTGCTGGGCGACGCGGCGTTCTGCCCGTCCCTGGTGGCGGGTGAAGGCTCGTCCATGGCCATGGCCGGCGCCTATCTGCTGGCCGGCGAACTCAAGGCCGCCGCCGGCGGTCACCGTCAGGCCTTCGAGCGCTTCGAGCGGATGTTCCGGCCATTGGTGGAGCGCAAGCAGGTGGCCGCCGAGAAGTTCGCCGACTGGTTCGCGCCGCGCACGGCCACGGCGCTGACGCTGCGCAA
Organism: Alphaproteobacteria bacterium; assembly: GCA_016124315.1. Classification (GTDB taxonomy): domain Bacteria; phylum Pseudomonadota; class Alphaproteobacteria; order SMXS01; family SMXS01; genus RI-34. The sequence goes on along the minus strand of WGNW01000062.1, from coordinate 33,730 downwards.
CCTGGGCAGCAGGGTGATGTCGCTGCCGGTGCTGGGGCCGTGGATGGTCCGCCGGATGCTGCGCGACGAGATTCCGCTGCCGGCACCGGCCGACGCCGCTGAGCAGCGTCCGGCCTCTCCGCCGCTTGACGCCGATCAATGTGAGCGCGGCTGATCGGCCGCAGGCTGCCCGCAGCCGCTTGCCGGCGGAACCGCAGCCTGACGGAGAAGAGGCCATGTACCGCGACGTTCTCATTCCACTGCTCACCTACCTGGATGCCGTCGACGACGCGTCGATCGACGCGGCCATCGACGTGGCCCTGGGCTTCGGAGCCGCGGCGACCGGGTTGGTCGTCGAGGCGGATCTGGTGCTCGCCGCCGGCGTCTACGCCGATCCGTCGGTCTACCTGCCCGACCTCATGGTCGAGGCGGAAAGGCAGGGCCGGAATCGCGGCGACGCCCTGACCGCACGATTCCGCGAGCGCGCGCAGGCCAAGCGCCTCGAACAGGACGTGCAGGTGATCCGGGGGTTGTCCGGCGGGGTGATCGACGAGGTGGCGAACCGGGCGCGGTTTCACGATGTGACGGTGTTTCCCCTGGATCCGGACAATCCGATCGCGCGCGACTGCGCGGAAGGCGTCATCTTTTCGTCCGGCCGGCCGGTGCTGCTCCTGCCCAAGGGCGCGCCGGCGCCAAGCGCCCGCCGCATCGTCGTCGCCTGGGACGGCAGCCGCAACGCCGCGCGCGCCACGGCCGACGCCATGCCGTTGCTGCAGCGGGCCGAGCAGGTCACGGTGGTCCGGGTGACCGATCTCAAGGGTCCCGAGAACGGCGACGGCGCCGCGCTGCGCGCCCATTTCGTCCGGCACGGCCTCGACGTGCGCTACGCGGAGACGGCGGCCGGCGGCGAGGGTGTCGCCGGCCAGCTGCGCCGGTTCGCCGGCGAGGCCGGCGCGGACCTCCTGGTGATGGGCGGCTACGGCCACTCGCGCATGCGGGAGTTCATCCTGGGCGGCCTGACCCGCGACCTCCTGCACGCGCCGTTCATGCCGGTGCTGATGGCCCACTGACGGGTCGTTCCGTCGTTGGCGCTGCCGTCGTCGCCCGTGCTAGCCTGCGCCGAGAGGACAGGGAGGCGGCAACATGAACAAGTCGGACGCATCTCGGCGGGCGGGCGCGCCATGACCGGCAAGATCGCGCTGGTCACGGGGGCGGGCAGCGGCATCGGCCGGGCGACCGCGTGGGCGCTGCTCGGCGCCGGCTACAGCGTGGTGTTCAACGGCCGCAACCGGGAGAAGCTGGAAGCCGCCGCCGCCCATGCCGCCGATCCGGCGTGGACCATGGTCTGCGCCGCCGACGTCGGCGACCCCGAGGCCGTCGCCGCCATGTTCGCCGCGGTGAAGGACCGGTTCGGGCGTCTCGACCTGCTGTTCAACAACGCCGGCGGCGCGGCGCTGGGCACGACCATCGACGAGACCGGCGTCGACGACTGGAACCGGGTGGTGGCCGCCAATCTCACCGGCACCTTCCTGTGCACCCGCGAGGCTTTCCGGCTGATGCGCGGCCAGGATCCGCAGGGCGGCCGGATCATCAACAACGGTTCCATCTCGGCCCACGTGCCGCGTCCCCTGTCGGCGCCCTATACCGCCACCAAGCACGGCGTGACCGGCCTGACCAAGTCGACGGCGCTGGACGGCAGGGCGTTCAACATCGCCTGCTGCCAGATCGACATCGGCAATGCCGCCACCGGCCTGACCCGGCAGATGGAGGTGGGCATGCTGCAGGCGGACGGGTCGGTGCGGCCCGAGCCGCTGATGAGCGTCGACGACGTCGCCCGCGCCATCGTGTTCATGGACAGCCTGCCGCTGGAGGCCAACGTGCCGTCGCTCACCATCATGGCGACGCTGATGCCCTATATCGGGCGCGGCTGAGGCGAGGGGGCTTCGCCGGGGGAATCAGTAGGGACGGTCGCCGTCCACCGTCACCCGGTGCATCACCCGCCGCTCGGTCGGGTAGTCGTTGAGGGCGTAGTGCTGGGTGCAGCGGTTGTCCCAGAACCCCACCTCGTCGACGCTCCAGCGGTGCCGGTAGACGAAGCGCGCCTCGGTGGCGTGGCGGGTGAGGAATTCCAGCAGCGGCCGGCTCTCCTCGCGGCTCATGCCCTTGAACTTCACGGTGAATGCCGGATTGACGAACAGCAGCTTGCGGCCGGTCTCCGGGTGGGTGCGGACCACGGGGTGCTCGGCCCGGTCGGCCGCCTGCTCGTGGGCCATGGTCTCCATGCCCTTGTTGGTGCTGTAGACGCCGCCGCTGCCGTAGATGCCGTCGGCGGTGTGGATGGCCACCAGCCCGTCCAGCAGCCGCTTCATGCCGCCGCTCAGCGCGTCGTAGGCGGCGTACATGTTGGCCCACATGGTATCGCCGCCGGCGCGCGGCAGCACGCGGGCGTAGAGGATCGAGCCGAGCACCGGCTTCTCGAGGAACGTCATGTCCGAGTGCCAGCCGCCGCCGAAGTTCAGCCGCATCTCCGGCTCCTTGACGATGTTCAGCACTTCCGGGTGGCCGTCCAGCGCCTTGACGTGCGGGTGTACGTTCAGCGTGCCGAAACGGCGGCCGAACGCCTTGTGCTGCTCGGGCGTCAGGTGCTGGTCGGGAAAGAAGATCACCAGGTGGTCCAGCAGCGCCTGGCGCACCTCGCCGAACACGTTGTCGGTGAGCGGCCGCGACAGGTCCGCCCCGTGGAGGCGGGCGCCTGCGGCGCTGCCCAGCGTCTCGATCTCGATGCTCATGGTCATTTCCCGTTTCTGCCCCTTTGCGCGCCGGGGCGCGAGGCGGGCCGCCAAGAAAGCTGTTCCGCAAAACCAGCGAACATGCTTAAACTACGGCAGGGAAGTGTCAATCCTCGTCGGCGACGGGGCGGGAAGGAGTTCGGGCATGGTTGCGATCACCCGGGTCAAGGAAAGCGTCAGGACGCCCATCGACAAGGCGCCGGAACCCAGCATGGGCGCGGACTACATCCCCAAGGAGCGCTACATCTCCGAGGAGTTCATGCAGCTCGAATGGGAGCGGATGTGGACCAAGGTCTGGCTGATGGGCTGCCGCGAGGAGCAGATCCCCGAGGTCGGCGACTACATCACCACCGACATCGGCCCGGAATCCCTGCTGATCGTCCGCGGCGAGGACGGCAAGGCGCGGACCTTCTACAACGTCTGCAACCACCGCGGAAACCAGGTCAAGTTCGACCAGTGCGGCAACTCGCGGACGCTGCAGTGCGCCTATCACTTCTGGGAATACGACCTGACCGGCCGGCTGATCAACGTCCCCGACGAGGAAGACTTCGCCCAGGGCTGCCCGCGCGACAAGCTCAGTCTCAAGACCGTCAGGACCGACAGCTGGGGTGGCTGGGTCTGGTTCTGCCTCGATCCGGACGGCCTGTCGCTGCGCGACTATCTCGGCATCATCCCCGAGCACCTCGACCCGTATCATTTCGAGAACATGGCGCTGGTGCTGGACGTCACCATCGAGTGGGACTGCAACTGGAAGACCTCGGTGGACGCCTTCAACGAGATCTACCACGTCCAGTGCATCCACCCGGAGCTGTCCTACACCATCGACGACGTCGACATCCAGATCGACCTCTACGAGCGCCACAACCGCTACCTGGTGCCGTTCAAGACCTACAGCCCGCGGCTCGGCGAGGAGCTGGAGGAGGTGCCGGAGCACCTGGCCGAGCAGATCGCCGACATCGGCATGGACCCGGCCGAGTTCCACGGCAAGGTGTCTGACATCAGGCGCGGCGTGCAGGTCTACAAGCGGGCGAACGAGTCGAAGCTCGGCTACCACTACGCCGAGCTTAACGACGACCAGCTCACCGACGATTACCATTACTGCATCTATCCGAACCTGACCTTCAACATTCACGCGGAGAGCTTCGGCCTGTTCCGCCAGCGGCCGCATCCGACCGATCCCAACAAAATGTTCTTCGACCTGTTCCGCTGCGTGCACGTGCCGGAGGGGAAGGCGCGCCCGCCGCTGCCAGACCACGAGCACTGCCGGCACGGCGAGCGGTCGCTGGGGCTGGTGCTGGACCAGGATTCGGTCAACCTGCCGCACGTGCAGAAGGGCATGCATTCGGAAGCGTTCAAGGGCCTGTGGATCAGCAGCCAGGAACGCCGCATCCGCCACAACCACAAGACGCTGATGGACTACATCAACGGCGTCTACGCCAACGACGCCTGAGCAGGCCGGCCAGGCGCCGACCCCGGGTGCCGGCTAGACCGGCCGGTCTTGCGGAAAACCGTAACCTTGCCGTCGTAGGATACGGTGATGACGCGCGCGGGTTTCGATCAGGATGCGGCTCCCGAAGGCCGCATCGCCCTCGAAGGGGCACTGAATTTTCGTGATGTCGGCGGCTATCCGGCCGCCGGGGGCCGGACGGTGCGGCGCGGGACCCTTTATCGGTCCGGCGCCCTCGCCCGGTTGACCCCGGCCGACGTGGACACCCTGAACGGCCTGCGGCTGGGCGCCATTATCGATTTGCGCAACGACATGGAACGGCAGGCGGCCCCGACTCCCGCGGCCCTTGCGGCCGCCGCCGCGATCTTTCCGCTGGCGCTGGGTACCAGCGAGGGCGTCAACGGCGTGCCCCGGCCGGCGCTGCTGACCGTTCCCGAGGCCACGCCCGAACAGGCCCGGACGGCGATCCGGGACGCCTACCGGCGCTTCGCGCTGAACGGCCCCGAGCGGTTTGCCGCGCTGTTCCGGCGGCTGCTGGAGGGGCCGCGCTGCCCGTCCGTCATCCACTGCACCGCCGGCAAGGACCGCACCGGAGTGAGCGTCGCCCTGGTGCTGCTGGCGCTCGGCGTACCGCGGGACGCCGTGGTCGAGGACTACAGCCTGACGCGCCGCTATCTGGACGAGACCTGGCGCGAACGCATCCTCGTCGCCATGCTGGGCGACCTGTCGACGGTCAACCGGCCGGTCGCCGAGGTGATGTTCGACGCCAGCCCCGACTACATTTCCGCCTTCCTGGACGCCATCGGAGACGAGTACGGCTCCGCCGACCGCTATCTCGCGCAAGGCGTCGGTCTGGGCGAGCGGGAGCGCGCCCGGCTCCGCGACCTCCTTCTGGCCTGAGGGCCTGCGCCGGTCAGAAGTCCAGCGGCAGCTTCAGCCAGTCCCGGTAGATGCGGTCGCGGTGCTCGATGAGGATGGGATCGAGGGCGTCTTCCAGCTGCGCGCCCATCTGGCCCCAAGCCTTGCGCAGGAAGCCCGGCGTCGCCGACCAGTCGTCGGGCAACTGGCGGACGCCGATGGACATGGTCGCCCAGTAGATGTCGGCGGCGGTCAGCGCGTCGCCGACGAGGAAGAGGCTGCCGCGCTCCTGCTGCGCCTTCAGCCGGTCGGCCAGCATGCGGAGCACCGCAGCGGCGCGGGCAGGGGCCTGCGACACCGAGTCCCGCGAGGCGCCGTACTGCCGGTGCAGGATCTCGTCCCATGAGCCCTTCTCCGCGCCGGCGTCGTTGGCGGCTTCCTTCGGGAACATCATGAAGCGCGAATTCCAGGCGAAGCCGCCCTCGCCGCAGATCATGTGGCACAGGCCGAACACCTGGGCGCGCAGCTCCGGATCCTCGGGCAGCAGCGCCGGCTCGCCGCCGAGGCGCTCGGCCAGCATCAGGATCTCCGCCCAGCCGGCACGGGCCGGCTCGCTGTCGTAGACCACGACGGGCGCGTTGCGGTGGCCCGTCCAGGCCTTCAGGTCCTCGTTCGGCTGCGCCGCGTACTGGGCCACGGGCACGAACGGTATTCCCTTGACGTGAAAGAGGCTTTTCGCCGCCTCGCAGAACGGGTTGGGGATACCCTTGGTCACCGCGATCCTGAGACCGGGCAGGTCCCGTGCTTCCTTCGCTTCCACATGGTCCATGTCGATTCTCCTCCGCCGGACGCCGAGACTGGCACAGGCGCTGGCAGGGAGTCCTGCGATTCTGGGCAGGGACGGGGCCGGGATATGGAATTTTACCTATATGGCAATAAATATCAGCCCATTTCATCGGACAAGCATGTAGGTCCCCAATACGAAATATAAAAATATCCAATGTGGTAATTATTATCCATATGGGCGACAAAATTGAAAAGGAATACAGAATAGGAGTGTGATAGGACGGTAGTCGGATCCGACAGGGGTGTGGGATCAGGTAATCGTGCCCAGTACCGGGCCCGCCGATTGTCGTCAAGCCGGAGTCGAAACATTTCCGGCCGGGAAATGGGGAAGAGAAGATGACGAAAAACACGAGGCAGGCGGTCGTGGGGACCGGTGCCGCCAGACGGCGTCGCCGGATGCTGATGGCGACGTGTTCCCGGCTGGTGCTGCGCCCGCTGGTCGGCATGGGAGCGGTGGTGTCCATGCTGGCGGCGCCGGCGGGCGTCTCCGCTCAGGAGATGCTGCCGCAACTTCCGCCTCAGCCGCAGAAATTCGACGGCATCACGCCCGCGGAATCCCAGCCGCCCTCCTGGCCTGCCGAACCGCAGGCGCCCAAGGGTGCGCCCAACGTGCTGCTGATCATGACCGACGACATCGGCTTCGGCACCAGCAGCACCTTCGGCGGACCGGTGCCGACGCCGACGCTGGACATGCTTGCGAAGGACGGGCTGCGCTACAACCAGTTCAACACCACGGCGCTGTGCTCGCCCACCCGCGCGGCGCTGCTCACGGGCCGCAACCCGCATAATGTGGGCATGGGCAATGTGGAGAATCTGTCCGCGGGTTACGACGGATACAACAGCGTCATTCCCAAGTCGGCCGGCATGGTATCCGAAGTCCTGCGGGAGGACGGCTACAGCACCGCCGCGTTCGGCAAGTGGCACCTCACCCCGCAGTGGGAGCAGAGCCAGGCCGGTCCGTTCGATCGCTGGCCGACCGGCGAGGGCTTCGAGTATTTCTACGGCTTCCTGGCCTCGGACACCAGCCAGTGGAACCCGGTGCTGACCGAGGGCACCAAGCCCATCGATCCTGCGGCCGGCCACCCCGGCTACAATCTGGACGAGGACCTGGCCACGCGCTCGATCAAGTGGATCCAGCAGCATCATGCGCTGGCGCCCGACAAGCCGTTCTTCGTCTACTACGCGACCGGCACTGCCCACACGCCGCACCATGCGCCCAAGGCGTGGCTGGAGAAGTTCCGCGGCAAGTTCGACCAGGGCTGGGACAAGGTGCGCGAAGAGACCTTCGCCCGCCAGAAGGCCATGGGGATCATTCCCGCCAACGCCAAGCTCACGCCCCGTCCCGACGTGCTGCCGGCCTGGTCCTCCCTCTCGCCGAAGCAGAAGAAGCTCTATGCGCGGTTGATGGAGGCCTATGCAGCCGCCGTCGCCCACATGGACAGCGAGGTGGGGCGGTTGATCCAGTACCTCAAGGATTCCGGCCAGTACGACAACACCCTGATCATCTTCATCGAGGGCGACAACGGCTCCAGCGCCGAGGGCGGTCCCAACGGCCTGCTGTTCCAGCAGTCCATGATCAACGGCTACAAGGAGGATCTGGACTACATGGTGAGCCGGATCCCCGATATCGGCGGCCCCATGCTGTACAACCACTATCCGGCGGCGTGGGGCTGGGCGATGGACACGCCGTTCCAGTACTACAAGCAGATCGCCTCCTACTTCGGCGGCACGCGCAACGGGCTGGTGATCTCCTGGCCGAACGAGATCAAGGACAAGGGCGGCCTGCGCAGCCAGTTCCATTACGTCACCGATATCGCGCCGACCATCTATCAGGCGGTCGGCGTCCAGGCCCCCGCGATGCTCGACGGCGTGCCCCAGAAGCCGCTCGACGGCGTCAGCATGGAGTACAGCTTCACCGCGCCCGACGCGCCGTCGCACCGACACATGCAGTATTTCGAGATGGTCGGCAACCGGGGCATCTACAAGGATGGATGGGTGGCGGCCATGAGGCCGTTCCGGCAGCCCTGGGGCATCAACGAACCCGGCGCCAAGGCCGAGACCCAGCCTTGGGAACTGTATCACGTGGCGGACGACTACAGCGAGGCGGTCGACCTGTCCAAGGCCAATCCGCAGAAGCTGCGGGACATGCAGAACCTGTTCTGGGCCGAGGCCGGCCGCAACCAGGTGCTGCCGATCCGCACCGAACTGACCGCCGAGGGGAGGCCGTCGCTGGCGAAGGACCGGACCGTGTTCACCTATCCCGCCGGCATGGTCCGGATTTCCCAGGACACCGCGCCGCACATCGTCAACCGCTCGTTCTCGGTCGAGGCCGACGTGGTGGTGCCTCAGGGCGGCGCCAAGGGCGTGCTGGTCACCCAGGGCGGCCGGTTCGGCGGCTGGGGCATGTACGTGAAGGACGACAAGGTCGTGTTCCACTACAATGCCCTCGATCCGCGGCGCTACACGATCCGGGCGCAGGAGCCGCTGACGCCCGGCCCGCACAAGGTGGTGGCCGACTTCAAGTCCGATGGCGGCAAGTTCGGCCCGGGCGGCGTCGTGACCATTTCGGTGGACGGGCACCAGGTCGGCCAGGGCCGGGTTGAGCATACGCTCGGGAACTGGATCTCCCACACCGAGGGGATGGACATCGGGCTCGATACGGGAACGCCCATTGACGAGGAATACGACGTGGCCGACAGCAAGTTCACGGGCGATCTCAAGGGCGTCACCATCAGGCTGAAGTAGGGGGGTGCATGGAGACGGCGGAAGGCAAGGCGAGGCAGTCACAGCCGGCCGACACATCGGACATGGTCCTGCTGCCGGGCGGCACTTTCGTCATGGGCTCGGACCATCACTATCCCGAAGAGGCGCCGGCCCACCGGGTCGCGGTCGACGGCTTCTGGATCGACCGGACGCCGGTCACCAACCGGCAGTTCGCCCGCTTCGTCGAGGCGACGGGTTACGAGACCCTGGCGGAGCGGCCGCCCGATCCCGCCGACTACCCCGGCATCCGTCCCGATATGATCCGCGCCGGCTCGCTGGTGTTCGTCAAGCCCAACCGGCCGATGCCGCCGGTGGACTTCTCACGCTGGTGGCAGTTCCGCTTCGGGGCCTGCTGGCGGCATCCTGCGGGACCGGGCAGCGGCCTTGAAGGGCGGGAGGATCATCCGGTTGTCCACATTGCTTATGAGGACGCCGAAGCGTTTGCCCGCTGGGCCGGCAAGGAACTGCCGACGGAGGCGGAATGGGAATATGCGGCGCGCGGCGGCCTCGATGGCAGCGCCTATGCCTGGGGCGACCAACTGGCGCCGGGCGGGCGGATGATGGCCAACTACTGGCAGGGGGCCTTCCCGTGGCAGAACCTGGCCACCGACGGCTATGAAGGCACCTCGCCGGTGGGCGCCTTCCCCGTCAACGGCCACGGCCTCGCCGACATGATCGGCAACGTCTGGGAATGGACCGCCGACTGGTTCGGCGACGGTCATGCGAAGGGACCGCAATGCTGCATCCCGCGCAACCCGCGAGGGGCCGGGAAGGACGGGAGCTACGACCCCTGCATGCCCGAGATCCGCATCGGCCGGAAGGTGCTGAAGGGCGGCTCCCACCTGTGCGCGGAGAATTATTGCCAGCGCTACCGGCCGGCCGCGCGCTACGCCCAGCCGCTGGACACGTCCACCTCCCATGTGGGTTTCCGATGCGTCTGGAGGGCGTCCGCCGGATAGCCGACGCATCCTCGCTCCCCTCCCAATTCGCCGCCGTTTCTGGTACGTGAGTGGTCATGGTATGGGGGAGCCGGCAATGAGACATTGGGTCACCGTGATCGCGGCATTTCTGCTGGTGGCGCTGGCCGCGGGGCAGGCGCGGGCGGACGCGCTCGAGGAGGCGACCACCGCCTACCGGCGCGGCGACTACGTGAAGGCCGAGACGCTCTACCGGCAGCTTGCCGACGAGGGCAACGTCATGGCCTATTCGGTGCTGGGCGTGATGTACGCCCAGGGCCAGGGCGTGCCGCAGGACTACGCGCAGGCCGCCAAATGGTACGAGGTGGCCGCCGAGAACGGCATCGCCGCCTCGCAATCGGCGCTCGCGGGCCTCTACTACAACGGCATGGGCGTGCCGCGTGACCTGGAGGCGGCGGCCCGCTGGTACGACGCCGCGGCACGCCAGGGCGACCTGTCCGCCCAGGTTCATCTCGGCACCATGCTCGAGGCCGGCGAAGGCCGCCCGCGGGACTACCACTCGGCCGCATGGTGGTACCGCTACGCCGCCCAGCACGGCAATCCCACGGCCCGGGTCGCGCTCGCCTCGCTCTACGAACGGGGACTGGGCGTCGAGCAGAGCGACGTCAGGGCCTATCTCTGGTACGACCTCGCCGCCTCGACCGGCTGGAAACATGCCGCCGCGGAACGCGCCCGCCTTGCAAAACGACTCGACGCGCAACAAATGGGGGAGGCGCGGCAGCTCCGGCAGGCCTGCCTGGACTCGGGCTTCCGCGAGTGCGAATGACAGCAGGGACCATGCCCCGCCATGACCGACCTCGTCCCGGCAAGGGAATGCGCGACCCGCGCTGACGCCGATCAGCACGCGCTGGTGCTGGCGGCCGTCGGCATCAAGGTGACGACCGCCGTCGAGGACGGCGGCTTCGTCCTGCTGGTGTCGCCCGAGGAAGAGGCCCGCGCCCGCGAGAACCTGGCCGCCTATGACGAGGAGGAAAGCCAGCGGGTCCGCCGCCGCCGGCGATTGCGTCCCTTCGTGCCGCGGGTCGAGGCGCCGCTCGCGTTCTGCGCCGTGATGGCGTTCTTCTATTCCGCCAGTATGCAGGATGCCTTCGGCGTGCACTGGTTTCTCGACGGCGCCGCCAACGCAGGGCTCGTCGCCGATGGGCAGTGGTGGCGCACCGTGACGGCGCTCTGCCTGCACGCCAATTTCGGCCACCTGGTCGGCAACCTGCTCGCCGGCTCGGTCGTCGGCCTGCTGTTGGCGCTCACCGTCGGCTCGGGGGTGACCTGGCTCGCCGTGCTGCTGACCGGCGCGCTCGGCAACGAGATCAACGCCGTCATCCATCCCGCTGCCCACACCTCCATCGGTGCCTCCACGGCCATTTTTTCGGGTCTGGGGCTGATGGCAGGCTTTACCCAGGTCTCCGAAACCGCGCCGTGGCACCGGGGCGTCCGCCGCTGGGCGCCGATCGCCGCCGGCATCGCCCTGCTGGTACTGATGGGCACGGCCGGCGAGAACACCGATGTCTGGGCCCATGTGGCGGGCTTCTTCGTGGGCGGCCTTGTCGGCCTGGCGCTCGGCCGGGCGGGAGCCGACCTCGCGGGCCGCCGGCTGCTGCAGGCGCTGTGCGGCGCCGCGGCGCTGCTGGTGCTGGCGGGCGCGTGGGGACTGGCCATCCTCGGCGCCTGAAGCGGGTTGACCCGCCGTCACCGGGCGTGAATTGTGGGGAAAATCTTCAGGGGAGGAGAACATGGGACGAGTGGACGGCAAGATCGCCATGGTCACGGGCGCGGCCTCGGGGCTGGGCAAGGCCATCGCCGAACGGCTGGCCGGGGAGGGCGCGACCGTCGTGCTTACCGACATCGACGAGAAGGCGGGCGCCGACGTGGCGGCGGCGATCGGCGCCGGCGCCACTTTCCTCGCCCACGACGTCACCAGCGGCCCGCGCTGGGACGAGGTGATGGCGGCCGTCGAGCGGGACCACGGCCGCCTCGACGTGATGGTCAACAATGCCGGCATCACCCTGATGGGGTCCATCGAGGATCTCAACTACGACCAGTGGCGCAAGACCTTCGACGTCGACGTGGACAGCGTGTTCTGGGGCTGCCGCGCCGCCATCGGCCTGATGAAGCGCACCGGCGGCGGGTCCATCGTCAACATGGCGTCCGGCGCCGGCATCAAGTCCAGCCCCGGCCTGTGCGCCTACAACGCCGCCAAGGCCGCGGTGATCGCCGCCACCAAGTCCATCGCCCTGCATTGCGGCGAGAAGCGCTACGGCATCCGCTGCAACGCCGTGGCGCCGGGCGCCGTGCGCACGCCGATCATCGACAAGGTGCTGGCCCAGGTGGCCGACCCGGACGCCATGCTGAAGGGCTTCGAGGCGAGCCATCCCATCGGCTTCATCGGCCAGCCCTCCGACATCGCCAGCATCGTGCTCTACCTGGCGTCGGACGAGGCCCGCTTCGCCACCGGCGCGGTGTTCTCGGTCGACGGCGGGATGATCCTGTAGGGGAGGCGGATTGCCTGCACACGGTCAGCCCCGACTTGTTCGGGGATCCGTCGCCGTGCGAGCAGGAGCGCTGCAAGATTGGACCCTGCGCGGGTGCCGACCGACACGGATCGTATCGTCCCACGCATGGATCCCCGAACAAGTAGGGGATGACGGCTTCAGATAGGCCGCGTCGCCTACGCCTTGTCGAAGGTGATGTGCAGTTCCTTGAGCGCCCGCAGCCACATGCCGTGGACGTGGCCGTAGTCGTTCTTGGCCTCCACGGGGCGCATGTTCTTCACCCGCTGCAGCAGCACGTCCCAGGCGCAGTTCTGCTCGAACCGGCTGAGCGAGGCGCCGGGGCAGTGGTGCTCGCCCAGGCTGAAGGCCAGGTGGCGGCCGGCATTGCGGCGGTCGAGCTTGGGCACGTCGGGATCGGGGAACTTGCGGTAGTCGTGATTGCCGGCGCCGTAGCGGATGCTGAGCGTGGCGCCCTTGGGCACCTTCACGCCGCCGATCTCGACGTCCTCGGTGACGAAGCGATAGAGGCCCTGGGTCGGCGATTCGAGGCGCAGCACCTCCTCGACGAAGGTCTTCACCTTGGACCGGTCGGCCTGCAGCTCGGCGTAGACCTCGGGGAAGCGGAACAGCAGCCACAGCCCGTTGGAGATGGCGAAGGTCGTCGTCTCGTTGCCGCCGATCAGCAGATGGTCGGTGATGCCGATGATCTCGTTGTCGTGCAGCGGCCGCTTGCGGTCCAGCTCCACGTCGAAGATCTCCGTCTGCGTCAGGTGGGTGATGATGTCGTCCTTCGGATTCTTCCGCTTCTCCTTCATGGTCTCGAAGATGTAGTGCTGCAGCTCGATGTGCCGCTCCACGGCCCAGCGCTCCTGCTCCTCGGTCAGGCCGCGGGAGAACGGCCAGACCCAGGCGAACGACCATTCCTTCAGCTTGGGCAGGTCCATGCGCGGGAAGCCCAGCAGCTCGGCGATGACGATCATCGGCAGCGGCTCGGCGAATTCCTTCATGAACTCGATCTCGCCCTTGTCGATCCAGGTGTCGATCAGCTCGTTGATGGTCGCGCGGATGAACGGCTCGCGCTGGCGCACGGCGGTCATGGTCAGCTTGGGATCGACCAGCCCGCGGTAGTGCTCGTGCTTGGGCAGGTTCTCGCCCAGCGGCGTATAGCGGCGCCAGCCCTTCTCCTCGTAGAGCGCGCGGTTGGCGGGGTACTTGATCAGCGGCTCGGTGGACTGAACGTCCGGACCGGCGGTGAACAGCTCCGGGCGGCGGACGACATATTCGATGTCCTCGTAGCGGGTCAGCACGTACATGCCGATCTCCGGCATGAAGTAGACCGGCGCCTCCTCGCGCAGCACGTCGTAGGCGTCGAACCAGTTTTCCTGGACGACCGGGTCCATGAAGTTGATCTCGGCGGCCGACTTGAAGGGGCAGCCCGTGGCTTCCTTGTTCATTCCGATTCTCCCCGTGGGGCGGCGCCGACGGCGCCGTCAAAGTCACGCGTGAATTAAGTCACGCCTGTTTTACCCTATCGAGGACCATGTCGTCGACTGCGACGGCGGAAAAACCGTCGGCGTCGTCCTTGTAGTCCCAGCGCTCCACGCGGCAGTGTCCGGGTTCGTCGTAGCGGATCAGGTTGACGGAGTTGCCCGCGTCGTGGCGGATCCGCCAGGAGGTCGCGGTTCCCGCCTGGACCGCCCACATCCGGCGAGGCAGGTCGGCGTGCCGCTCGTGCAGGGCGGCGATGTAGGGCAGGTGGATGTGGCCGCCGAGGATCAGGTCGGCGCCGGCCTGCGACCAGCGGCGCACCGCGGCTTCGTGGCCATGCAGCAGGTCGATCTCGTCCTCGGCTCGCGTGACGGCGACCGGCTGGTGGGTGACCACGATGCGAAGCTGGCTGTCGCCGGCCGCCGCGAGTCGCGTCGCCACCCGGTCGATCTGCTCGCCGGAGACTTCGCCGTCAATGTGCCGGTAGCGGCGGGTGGTCCTCACCGTCAGCGCCATCACCTCGTCGCTCTCGAAGGTGGGTTCCAATTCGTCCCCGAACGCCCGGCGGAAGCCCGCATAGGGGTCGAGGGCGCGCATCGCGATATTGTAGAGCGGGACGTCGTGGTTGCCGGGGATGACCAGCGTGGGCCGGACGTCCAGACGGTCGAAGAAGGCGCGGGCGGCGTCGAACTGGCTGCGGCGCGCCCGCTGGGTGAGGTCGCCCGAGACGATCAGCATATCCGGACGCTCGTCCCGCACCAGTCTGGCCAAGGCCTCCACCACCGGCGGCCGCTCGGTGCCGAAGTGGGGGTCGGAGATCTGGATCAGCTTCATTGCGACTCTTCCGGTGCCGCTCCCTCGTCCGGAATCAGAGTATAGAGCGGCTGCGGCGCCACGCGGAACTCGAGCGGCGTATCGAACCACATGATCTCGCCGTCCAGCGCCACCTTCATCCGCGTCGCCCGGGAGAACCGGGAGGGCGTGACGGTGATGCTGCGGAAGGTGAAGTTGATGACGTTGTCCGCCTCGCCCAGGCGGCCCGCCGCCACCAGCATCAGCAGCCACAGCATCGCCGGCGGGCTGGTGGGCATCAGGCGCAGGGCGGCGAGGTGGCCCTCGTCCACTTCCTCGGCGAAGGGGTAGCCGATCTGCTCGAGCTGCAGGCGGTTGTTGCCGACGAACAGGGTGGGCGTGTGCACCTCCTGGGTGATGCCCTGGCTCTCGATGCGCAGGTGGAGCTGGCGGTGGTGGCGCAGCAGGGTCGGCACGCTGGCGATGAAGGCGTTCAGCCGGCTGCGACCATGGGCCTGTTTGAAGCGCTCGCGCTCCTCCATCAGCTCCGGATAGAGGCCGAGGCTGGCGTTGACCAGGAACGGCCGGTCGTTGACCAGGCCGATCTGCACCGGCACGGCCCGGGCCGTCAGCAGGGCCCGCACCGATTCTTCGAAATCGGTCGGAATGCCGTGGCTGCGGCAGAAATAGTTGAAGGTGCCCTGCGGCAGCACGCCGAAGGCGCAGCCACTGCCCATCACCAGCGGCGCCACCGCGTTGATGGTGCCGTCGCCGCCGGCCACGACCACGGCACCGCCGGCGTCGCGGGCCAGGGCGATCGCCTCGCGGGCGGTTTCGAGGATGCGCTCCGGCTTCTCGATCAGGATCACCTGATGGGCGCGTCCGCCTTCGCTGAGGATGCGATCGATCAGCGCCTGCTTGTCGTCGGCGTCCTGCCGGCCGGAGCCGGCGTTGAGAAGAATGAAGAACTTGGTGTGGGAATCGACGGTGATGTCCGGCATATGGCTCGTCGGGCAAAGAGGGCGAGGCGCGGCCAGCGGGGCACGCCCGCCACGCCACGCCACGACAGGGTTCGGATCAGGTGATCGACTTGCCTATGAATATGCCGATGGCAAGGAAGATCACGAAGATGGCGATGGCCAGGAAGAAGAGAAACTTGGCGATGCTGGCCGCGGCGCCCGCGACCCCGGTGAAGCCGAGCAGGCCGGCGATGACGGCAATGACGAAGAAGATCAGAGCCCATTTGAGCATGGTGATACCTCCGGATTGAACACCGAAGCGAACGTTCGAAGCCGTGCGGCGGTTCCTGAACGGCGGCATCGGGTGTAGTTTTGCCGGCGGGGGCGTAGTGCGGGAGCAAGCGATGGCGCGCGCGGAATGGCATGGGACGGTGATCGCGGAATCCGACGACACCGTCGTCGTCGAAGGCAACCACTATTTTCCGGAGAACACGCTGCGGCGCGATCTGGTGAAGCCCAGCGACACGACCACGGTGTGTCCCTGGAAGGGCACGGCCCACTACTACAGCCTGGTGGTGGACGGCGAAGAGAACCGGGACGCCGTTTGGTACTACCCGGAGCCGAAGGCGGCGGCACAGCAGATCCGTGGCCGGGTCGCGTTCTGGCGGGGCGTGACCGTCACCCCCTGACCCGGGGATGCCCCGAGGCGGCTCTTTGCGGCGGGCGAAGATTCCGTCTCAAAGATGTCCTTCGACGATGCAGATCAGGCCTTCCGGCCTGAAGTCCATGGACACGCTGCCGTCGAGTTCGGCCGCAAGCCCCCGCTTGATGAGGCGCGAGCCGAAGCCTTCGTGTACGGGCGGCGAAACCGTCGGGCCGCCCCGTTCCCGCCATTCCATGCGCAGGCGTCGACCATGGGTTTCGTCGACCGTCCAATCCAGCGACACCGTGCCGTCCTCCGCCGACAGGGCGCCGTACTTGATGGCGTTGGTGCAGAGCTCGTGGATCGCCATGCTTATCACCACGCCGGTGCGCGAGGGCAGGGTGACCGCCGGCCCCGAGAGAACGACGCGCTCCCCGGATATGCCGCAGGATTCGACGGCCTGCTGGGCGGCCTCGGCCAGCGGCATGTCCTGCCAGCTTTCACGGGTGAGGATGTCGTGGGCGCCGGCCAGGGCTCGCAGCCGCGCCGCGAAATCGTCGACTTTCCCCGCCGTAAGGTCGTCCTTGCGGAAGGTCTGCTGCGCGACGCTCTGCACCAGCGTGAGCGTGTTCTTCACCCGGTGGTTGAGCTCCGAGATGAGCAGCTGGCGGTGTTCCTGGGCTTCGCGCAGGTCGTGGATGTCGGTGGCGGTCCCATACCAGCGTGTGCCGCCCGGAGCCGCCACGGGAACCGCGCGGCTCAGGTGCCAGCGATAGGAACCGTCCGCCATCCGCAGCCGGTGGGAGAAGGCGTAGTCCTGGCCTGCGGCGGCGGCTTCGTACCAGGCCTCCATGGTGGCCTGCAGGTCTCTTTCGTGCAGCAGCCCTTTCCAGAGCCATCCGGCGGTCTCGCCGCCTTCCGACACGGCGTAGTGGCGGACGCGGGAGTTGTAGTAGTCGACCCGGCCGTCGTTGCCGGCGGTCCACACGAGCTGGGGCATGGATTCCGCGAGGGCCCGGAAGCGCTCCTCGCCTTCCCGCAGCTGGCGTTCGGCCTCGCGCTGTTCGGTCACGTCCGTGTTGGTGCCGAACCAGCAGGCGATGGTGCCGTCGTCGCCGCGGACCGGCAGCGCCCGCGACAGGAACCAGCGATACTCGCCGTCGGCGCCGCGCAGCGGAAAGGTGTCCTCCCAGGGTTCGCCGGTCTGGAACGACCTGGATATCTTCTCGACGACCCTGTCGACGTGGTCGGGGTGGTGGACCTTCGTCCAGCCCCAGCCGGCCATCTCGTCCAGGGTGGTGCCCGTGTAGTCGAACCAGCGCCGATTGTACCAGTAGATCCAGCCCGTTCCGTCGGCCATCCACGCCAGCTGGCTGATGTGGTCGGCCAGCGCATGGAAATAGGCGACGTTGCTTTCCGGCGCCGCGTCCGCCCGCCGTTGCCGCTGCCTCGTCACGTCGAGGGCGACGCCGCGCAGGGCGGTCACCGCGCCGCTGCCGTCCCGCTCGATCATGCCCCGGTCGTGGATCACCCGGACGCCGCCGTCGGGCCGGACGATGCGGAATTCGTGCTCGTAGTCGGTGCCGTCCGCCAGGAAGGCGGCGACTTCCGCCTCGACCCGGGCGCGATCCTCCGGATGGACAAGGGCGAAGAAGCCGCTTCGGTCCTCCGGGGCGGACGTGACGCCGTAGACGTTCAGCAGTTCGGTCGACCAGCGGAGCGCGTCTTCCGGGAGGCGCCACTCGTAGGTTCCCACTCCGGCCAAGGCGCCGATTTCCTGTTGCGGCTGCCAGAGCTGACCCGCCACCGCGAAACTCCTCCTGCTTCCGGCCCTCGTGAAGGACGGTCCCGGCACGCGAACAACACGTGCCGCCCTGCCGACTCCCCATGGCTAGACCCTGCGGGATCGACCGCCTTCCCGGGGCTCAGGATAATGAGTCCCGTTTCGGGTGTATAGGCTGCCGAGGCCGGCGAGCGGCTCCGTCGCCGGCGTCGCTCAAAGGAGGGTGATCTGGTCCGGCAGTTCGTTGCGGTCGTCCGGCCCGGCGGGAAACTCGCGCTCCAGCAGTGAGGCGCAGCGCTCGATGGCCTCGACGAAGCCGTCGGCGAGCCGGCTCGCGCGCAGCCGCGCCGAGAAGCTGTCGACGATCTCGGCCCAGGCCGATTGGGGGATGCGCTCAGCGATGCCCTGGTCGACGACGATCTCGATGTAGCGCTCGGCGAGGGAGACGAACAGCAGCACGCCCACCCGCGCCTCGGTGCGTTGCTGGACCAGGGCGCCGAACTGGAGCCTGGCGAGCTTCTCGGCCTCCTCGCGGCGCACCGAGCCGGGCGCGAGCCGATGACGCACGGCGGGAAGATAGAGGATGAGGCCTGCCACGGCGAAGGCGACGGCCTCGGCGGCGAACATGCCGCCCGCGGTGACCCAAGGCAGCAGCGCCGCCGTCACGCCGCCCACGGTCAGCGCCGCCAGCGCGGCCCAAAGGGTCGGATAGGCTTCATACCCGTCGGCGGCCTGGGCGAGGACGAGGGCGAATTCCGCACTGGTCCGGCGCTCCGCCTGCGCCACCGCCGCCTCGATCTGGGCGTTCTCCTGCTCCGATAGCTTCATCGCCTACCACCGCCCCGTTGCGCCGCCGCCACCGAAGGATCCGCCGCCGCCCGAGAAGCCGCCGCCGCCGAACGATCCGCCGGATCCGCCGCCCCAGCCGCCGCCCCAATAGCCCCAGGGACCGCCCCGCGACCGGCGTCCCCAGATGCCCGGCCGGCGGCGGACGAACAGGCCGCGCAGGATCAGGAAGATGAAGATGAAGCCGAAGAAGCCGAGCGCCCCCAGATCGGGCGAGCCCTGGCGCTGCCGCGGCGTGACGGGGACCACGTGTCCGGTCCACCCCAGCGTCTTGAGGATGGCGGCGGTGCCGTTCAGCACGCCTGCGTCGTAGTCGCCCTGCTTGAAGGCGGGCACGATCTGCTGCTCGATGATGGTGCGGCTCAGCGCGTCCGTCAGGTCGCCCTCCAGGCCGTACCCCACCTCGATGCGCACCTCCCGCTGGTTGGGGGCGATCAGCAGGATGGCGCCGGTGTTCTTGCCCTTCTCGCCGATGCCCCATTGCCGGCCGAGCTGGTAGCCGTAGTCCTCGATGGCCACGCCCTGCAGGTCCTTCACCGTGGCGACGACGACCTGCTTGCCGGTCTGCTGCTCGAAGCTCTTCAGCCAGCCGGTCAGGGTCTGCTCCGTCCTCGCCTTCAGGATGCCGGCGTTGTCCACCACGCGGCCGGTGAGGGCTGGGAACTTGAGGTCGACCGCCGACGCCGTGCCGACGAGGCAGACCAGCAGCAGCGCCAGTGCCGCCGCCGCGACCGGCCAATGCCGGACCATGGGCCGGACGCGCGCCATCACTGGAAGTTCACCTTCGGCGCCGACTGCGCCTCCTCGTTGGCGGTGAAGGTCTGTTTCACCTTGGCGTCCGGATAGAGGATGCCGGCGATCCAGCGGCCGGGAATGGTCCGCAGCTCCGTATTGTACTTCTGCACCGCCTGGATGTAGTCGCGCCGGGCGACGGCGATGCGGTTCTCGGTGCCCTCCAGCTGCGACTGCAGGGCCAGGAAGTTCTGGTTCGACTTTAGGTCGGGATAACGCTCCACCACCACCATCAGCCGCGACAGCGCGCTGGTGAGCTGCTGCTGGTTCTGCTGGTAGCGCTGGAACGCCTCCGGGTTCTCGGTGATGTTGGCGGGCACCTGCATCTGCGTCGCCTTGGCGCGCGCCTCGATCACCTGGGTCAGCGTCTGGCGCTCCTGGTTGGCGTAGCCTCTCACCGTCTCCACCAGGTTGGGCACCAGGTCGGCGCGCCGCTGGTACTGGTTCTGCACCTCGCTCCAGGCGGCCTTCACCTGCTCGTCGTAGGTGGGCACGTTGTTGACGCCGCAGGCGGTCAGGCCGACGGCGAGCGCCAGCGCCAGGACCACGCCCCGGCTTGTCTTGATGGCGTTGCGGATCACGGTTGCGGTCTCCTCCAAAGGACGCCGTACCCTACCACATCGGGCGCGGCGGTTCCCATGCGGGTTGCAGGCGGCGCTGCCGCTCGGTCAGCGGTGGAACGGTTCAATTTTTCAGCAATTTAAAACATTTGGCCGGCCGAGCCGCGCATGTCTTTATGTTCCTTAACAGGTTATCAGGACTGTTTTGGGGGTAACAGATGATTAGGACTACGCTTTTTTTACTGATGGGGCTCGGGGCCTGCCTCTCCGGATGTGCGTCCATCGTCGAGGAGTCCGCCCAACCCCTGCCGATCTACACCGAACCGGAAACAGCTGTCTGCGATGTCTGGCAGAAGGGCGAACTGGTGGCGTCGACCTCCGGTTCGGTCAACGTCACCTATGTCAGCAAGAGTGCCACCAAGCTCAAGGTCACGTGCCGGGCGGAGGGCTATCATCCGAAGACCGTTACGGTGATCTCCGACCCAAGCCACTATGCCATCCAAGGAATGTGGGCGGTCGTTCCGGGGATCACCGACTATGTGACAGGCGCTTTCAACAAGTATCCAGGCTGGGTAACCGTGGCGCTTGATCCGATTCCGTGCCCCCACGAAGATCGGTGCGGGCGCAAGGCCGACATGCACGACTACGGAATCTTTGAGGCGACCCCGTCGGGCATCCAGTTTCGGCAGTCCCCGCCCTACCGGCAGATTCGCTACTGATTTCATAGGGCGGAGGCTTTCCGGGGCGGGCAGCGCGTCCGTCGCGCAAGCCGCTTCCTTTCTCCGGGCGTGCTGGTTAGTGTCCGGCCGGCAAACCACAGGGAGACAGGCGCATGGAAACCATCGGACTCGGCTTCTTTTTCGAGGATATGCCCGAGGGGCGGCAGTTCCGCACGCTCGGGCGGTCGGTCACCGAGGCGGACATCGCCAACTTCCTCGGCGCCACGGGCATCACCGAGGTGCTGTTCACCAACCTCGACTATCTGGCGAACCACACGGATTTCGACGGCCGGCTTGTGCCGGGCGCGCTGGTCTTCGCCGTCGCCGAGGGTCTGGTGATGAGCGCCTCCATCCAGGAGACCGGCGTCGCCTTCCTCGGCATGGAGCTGGACATCAAGGGGCCGGTGTTCGCGGGCGACACGCTCTACGTGGAATGCGAGGTCATCGAGGCCCGGCGCACCAGCAAGCGGCCCGACCGGGCGTTGGTGCGGACCCGCAACACGGTGGTCAACCAGGACGGCAAGACCGTCATGGTCTACACGCCGCTGCGCATGATGAAGTGCCGCGACAAGGGCTGACACCTCTCATCGATCGACCGGCGTCCGGTCCGTGCGACCGGGAACCCGCTTCCCGGGCGCACGTTGGCTGGGCATGGACAGGCCAGCCTCCTACCGCCCTCCGCCCCGCCCCGAGACGGCCGGCGGCGCCCCGCGCCGCGTCGGCGTCGAGATCGAGTTCACCGGCATCGAGGAACGGGGCGCCGCCGAGCTGGTTTGCGCGCTCTATGGCGGCCGCGTGGTCGAGACCGATCCTCACCGCTTCCTGGTGCGGGACACGGCGCTGGGCGATTTCACCGTGGAGCTGGACGCCTCGGCCACCCACGCCAGCGGCGACGGGGACGGCGGCCTGTTCGACAAGCTGGAGGAGGCCGCACGCCGTGCCCTGGGCGACGTGGCCCGGACCGTGCTGCCCTGCGAAATCTCCTGTCCGCCCATACCGTGGTCCCGGCTCGGCGCGCTCGACGACCTGATCGAGGAACTGCGGGGCCACGGCGCCCAGGGTACGAGGGAGAGCATCGCCTACGCCTTCGGGCTGCAGCTCAATCCGGAAGCGGCCGACATGTCCGCCGACTGGATCCTGGCGGCGATGCGCGCCTACCTGCTGCTCTCCGAAGGATTGCGCGCGGCCATGCGGATCGATCCCACGCGTCGGGTGTTCGCCTTCGCCCAGCGATTCTCGGAGCCCTACGTCGGCCTGGTGCTCGACCCGGCGTACGCTCCGTCGCTTCCCCGGCTGATGGACGACTACCTGGAGCACAACCCGAGCCGGAACCGGGAACTCGACATGCTGCCCCTGTTCGCGGAGATAGACCCGGACCGCGTGGCGCGCGCGGTGCGCAGCGACAGCGTCAAGCCGCGCCCCACCTTCCACTACCGCCTGCCCAATTGCGATCTGCAGGACCCGGACTGGGGCCTGGCGCTGGAATGGAACCGCTGGGTCGCCGTCGAGGCGCTGGCCGAGGATCGCGAAGCGCTCGGTTGGGCCGTCGCCGACTGGTTCGCCCACCGGTTCCGCGGCGCCGGGGACGACTGGCCCGCCGCGTCGTCAGCGCTGCTCGAGCGATGAGGCCGCGGCCGGCCGTCGGCGTCAGCGCCTCGGCCCGGGGCGGCCGGATCATGTGGTGGTTCAACCGCGCCTCCATCCGCCTGGCGGGCGGCCGGGCGGTGCGGCTGACCCCCGAGACCGGCGCCGACTGGCGGTCGCTCGACGCGCTGGTGCTGGGCGGCGGCGACGACATCGGCGCCGAGATCTACCACGGCCGCATCGCGCCGGACGTGCGCGTCGACCCGCGCCGCGACCGGATGGAACTGGATCTGCTGGATCATGCCGAGGCGCGCCGCCTGCCGGTGCTCGGCATCTGCCGCGGCGCCCAGATGCTCAACGTGTTCCGCGGCGGCAGCCTGTACCCCGACATCTACGAGGTGTTCGCCGCCCCGCGGATGCGCACGGCGCTGCCGCGCAAACGGGTGACGATCGAGCGGTCGTCGCGGCTGCACGGCATCGTCGGCGCCGACACGATGATGGTGAACAGCCTGCACCACCAGGCCGTGGACCGCCCTGGCGAGCGGCTGCGGCCCGTCGCCCGCGACGACGCGGGTATCGTCCAGGCCATCGAAGGGGAGGGCGAGCGCCTGCTGATCGGCGTCCAGTGGCATCCCGAGTTCCTGATCTACCGCGGCCGCCAGCACGGCCTGTTCGAGGCCCTGGTGCGGGCTGCCTAGATCGTCCCGGCAGGCTTGGTCAGCCGGCCGCCGGCCGCAGTGCCTCGCTGTCGGCGGACCGCGGGCGAGGACTGGCGGCCCGCCGGCCGTGGGCGAGGAAGAAGCGCAGCATCTCGCGCGAGGCGTCCGGACCCGCCGGATCGGTGTGGGAGCCGTCCGGACTGCCGCCCGACCAGGCGTGGCCGCCGCCGTGCACGCTCCAGTGCTCCAGCACCACGGCGCCTTCCGGATTCCGGTAGGCGGTGCGGATGTAGTCGCGGCCGCCGGCGGCGCGGCCATGCTCCACATGGCGCGCCAGCGGGCCGTGCGCGCGTTCCATCGTCGTCAGGAAGCCGCCGGCGTTGGCGGGATGGACCACCCGGTCCTCGTCACCCTGGAAGATGATGGTGGGGGGCGGCGCGCCAGCCTCGCGCTCCGGTTCGGCGGTCGCCGGGCCGCCGCGCATGGCGGCGACCACCCCGGCGATGCTGCGGATGCCGGCGGGCGCGATGGCGGAATGGACGCCCAGCGCTGCGTAGAGCTCCGGATAGGCGGACGCGGCCACGGCGGCGGCCGAGCCGCCGGCCGAGATGCCGGCGATCCAGACCCGTCCCCGGTCGGCGCCGCAGGTGGCGGCCACGTGCCGGGTGAGGGCGGCGACGACGGCCGCCTCGCCGCCGCCCCGCTTGCGGTTGCCCGGACGGTGCCAGTTCCAGCAGCGGCCCAGGTTGGCCGAGACCGACTGCTGCGGGTAGAGCACGATGAAGCCCTCGGCGTCCGCCAGCCGGTTCATTCCCGTGCCCGCCGCGATGTCTGCCGCCGTCTGGGTGCAGCCATGCAGCACGACCAGCAGCGGCAACCGGCGGCCGGCCGCGCCGGCGGGCACGTAGAGCCGGTAGTCGAGCGCTCCCTGGGCGCAGCTGAAGCGGTCTTCGGTGAAGCCTGCCGGCGTGCGGGCCGCCGCCGGCTGCCCGGGGCCGGATTGCCGCCTCGCCGGGTCGGGGCTCTTGCGAGCCGGCGCCGACGGCCTTCCGACCGCACGCCGGAGACGGGTTTCCAGTTGCCGCAGCGCCCTGCGGAGCCTGCGGTATCCCTGCTTCATGCGCGTCCGAATCCCTTGCCGCCATGCTGTCGGAAGTCCCGGAGGGGCGGTCCGTTCCGTCGGCCGGATGCTATCATGGCCGGCATCCGGCTCGGTGACGGGATCGCAGGCGTCTGCCCTGCGGGAACCTTTCCCGCCTGCCCGGAAATCGCCGGCGGAGCCGAGGCGGAACGGGCTGCGAATCTCTGCTGCGCGCACACGGAGCCGATGGCGCGGCGCGCGGCAAGGGGATACCGTGTGGGGGCGCGCCGCGCGGGCGCTCATATCCGGGGGGAACCATGCCGTACTATCTGATCCAGGCGGACTACAGCGAGGCGGGATCGAAGCATTTGGTCGATCATCCGCAGCATCGCGAGGCGGCGCTGGCCAAGACCTGCGAGGCGCTGGGAGGCCGCATGCTCCACTTCTTCTACAGCTTCGGCGATTTCGACGCGGTGGTGCTGGCCGAGCTGCCCGACAACCAGGCCGCAGCGGCGATCTCGCTGTCGGCCGACGCGGCCGGTGGCGTGCGCAGGATGCGCACCACCGTGCTGATGACGCCTGCCGAGGCGATCGAGGCCATGCAGCGGGCCAAGACCGACCAGTACGCACCGCCGGCCTGAGCCGTGGTCGTCCGTCTCGGAGGTCGCCGCCGCCATCTCTGGCGGGGCGGGGCCGCGCTGGCTCCGCCCCGCCGGTTGCGTTACGCTTCGCCGAGGGACGGAAAGGCCCGGTGCGGGCTGGAACGGGAGACGAACCATGGCGACGAAACTCCACGCCGCGACGTCCGCGTCCGTGAAGGACCGGGTGTCGCCCGAGGAATGGGCGGTGCGGCTCGATCTGGCGGCGGCCTACCGGGCCGCGGCCCATTACGGCTGGGACGACCTGATCTTCACCCACTTCTCGGCCCGGGTGCCCGGTCCGGACGAGCACTTCCTGCTGAACCCGTTCGGCATGATGTTCCGCGAGGTCACCGCCTCGACGCTCATCAAGGTCGACCTTGAAGGGACCGTGGTGATGGAGAGCGAGTGGGAGTGCAATCCGGCCGCCTTCGTCATCCACGGCGTGGTGCACGAGAGCCGGCCCGACGCGCGCTGCGTCATGCACCTGCACACGGTGGCGGGCGTCGGCGTCTCGGCCCAGCCGGACGGGCTGCTGCCCATCGGCCAGACCAATGCCGCGCTGGTCAACGACGTGGCCTATCACGACTATGAGGGGCTCGCCCTCGACATGGACGAGCGGGTGCGCCTCGTGGCGGACCTGGGTGCAAGGAACCGCATGATCCTGCGCAACCACGGCCTGCTGACCGTCGGCGGCAGCGTCGGCGAGGCTTTCGGTCGCATGTACGGGCTGCAGCGGGCCTGCGAATACCAGATCGCCGCCCAGGCGGGCGGCCGCCTCAACCTGCTGTCGCGGGAGATCTGCGACAAGGCGCAGGAGCAGTCGCGCACCGGCTTCAGGACGCCCCTCAACGTCCTGGCTTGGGCCGCGATCAGGCGGCTGGCCGACGATCTCTACCCCTCCTACCGGCAGTGACGCGGCACCTGATCGAGGCCACCAGCCTGGGCGACCTGCTGCTGCGGGCGGCGGACCGCTGGCCGGACCGGGACGCCCTCGTCTTCCCGGAGCAGCGGCGCAGCTTCGCCGAGATGGCTCGCGGCGCATGGGCGGTGGCGCGGGCGCTGGTCGGTTTCGGAATCGCGTCTGGCGAGCACGTGGGCATCCTGATGCCCAACGGCCCGGCGTTCCTCGACCTGCTGTTCGGCTGCGCCCTGGCGGGCGCCGTGCCGGTGCCGCTCAACGGGCGCTACAGGGCGCGGGAGATGGCCTATGTGGTCGAGAACGCCGACCTGGCAATCCTTTTCACCACCGACGAGGTGGCCGAGCACGCCGATTTCGCCGCCGTGCTGGCTGAGGCCTTCCCCGACCTTGCGGAGCAGCCGGACCCGGGCCGCCTGCGCCTGGTCGGCGCGCCGCTGCTGCGCCGGATCGTGCTGCGGGGCGCCGCGCGGCCGGGCTTTACCGGCTGGGACACGGTCGAGGCGGCAGGCGCGGCCGGCGCCGAAGCCGAGGTGGGGCGGCGCCGGGCCGCAGTGAAGCTCGGCGATCCCTGCCTGATGATGTACACCTCCGGCACCACGGCCGACCCGAAGGGATGCCTGCTGTGCCACGAATCCGTGGTGCGCAACGCCTTTTCCATGAACCGGGAGAAGTACCGCTTCGCCCCGGACGACCGGGTCTGGGATCCGCTGCCCCTGTTCCACATGGCGGCGCTGCTGCCGATGCTGACCGCCTGGTCGGGCGGGGCGGCGTTCCTGTCCATGGGCCACGTGGAGGCAGGCGCGGCCCTGGCCATGATCGAGGGCGAGAAGGCGACGGCGCTGTTTCCGCTGTTTCCCACGGTGATGACCGGCCTGATCGGCCACCCGGACTTCGCGCGCCGCGATCTCGGCCATGTGCGGCGGGTCACCAACACCGGTCCTGCGGAGATGCTGCGACGGTTCCAGGCCGCCATGCCCTGGGCGCTGCATTCCAGCGCCTACGGCATGACCGAGAACGGCGGCGGCATGTGCATGGCCAGCCCTGACGACCCGGAAGAGGCTCGGATGACGACCTGCGGGACGCCGCTGTCCGGCATGCGGGTCCGCGTCGTCGACCCGGAAACCGGCGCCGAACTGCCGGCCGGGCAGCAGGGCGAACTGCAGGTCAACGGCTATTCGGTGTTCGCCGGCTACTACAGGGACCCGCTGCGCACTGCCGAGGTGCTGCGGGGCGGCTGGTTCCGCACTGGCGACCTGTGCTCGGTCGACGAGGCCGGCCGCGTCGCCTGCCACGGCCGGATCAAGGACATGCTGAAGGTGGGCGGCGAGAACGTGGCGGCCCTCGAGATCGAATCCTTCCTGCAGACCCATCCGGCGGTGAAGCTGGCGCAGGTGGTCGGGGTGCCCGACGAACGGCTGTCGGAGGTGCCGGCCGCGTTCGTCGAACTGGCGCCCGGCGCCGAGGCGACGCCGGCGGAACTGATCGGCTTCTGCGAGGGGCGAATCGCCCGGTTCAAGGTGCCGCGCCATGTCCGCTTCGTGACCGAATGGCCCATGTCGGCGACCAAGATCCACAAGGTGGTCCTGCGTAGTGCCTTCCTTGCCGACGTCCGCTGGCCGGAGCCGGCTGCCTAGCTGGATGTCGACGGGCGCAGCGTCCGCTTGAGCGTCACCGCGGCCACGACGACTCCCGTTGTCAGCGGGCTCGCGCGGACCACCGGCTGCTTTTGCCTCGAATAGTGGTTGATCGGCCGTCTGCCATCGGTGACGGCGTCGTAGACCAGGGGCGGCTGGGGCTCGTCGTCGAGCAGCCGGTGGGGATGCCGGCTCACGATCGGCGCGACCGCAAGCGTGTAGGCGATGGGGCCCGTCACCCGCAGGACGCCGTTGAAGCCGATGCCGTCGACCAGCGGCCGGTACCTCTCGATGTTCGCCAGCACCCGTGCGATCACCCGGCGCAGGAACGGGTGGCCGGGGACGCAGACGATATGCCACTGCTGCAACTCGCCGCCGAACGCCCTGAGTTCGGGATGCCGGCCCCAATCGCTCCAGCGCTCGCCTTCGCTGCGGCTCCAGCGGGCCAGCAGGTAGCGGTCGTCCGGCCGGAGCAGCGAGTCGAGGGGCACCCGGGTGTTGCTCTTGATGTCGAGATAGACGCCGCCGCGGCGGTAGAGCAGCAGGTAGCGGAACAGGTCCGCCCGGGCGGCGCCGTAGACCGGATTGATGCGCCGGTAGCGCCCCAGCATCTCGTCGCCGTAGGCGTCGGCGATGAACGCCTCAATGCCGGCGTCGTCGTAGAGCGTGTGGCGCCAGCCCGGATTGGCGGCGCGCAGCCGGTCGACGTTCTCCTCGAGCGGCGCGGGCAGGGCCCGGTTCGCGAAGGTCTGGTGGATCAGCCGGGGGATCTCCGTTCCCATCTGGGCCTCCGGCACCAGCCGCTCGTCGTCGTGCAGGTTCAGCCGGGACAACGTGCTGAGCGCGCGGATCAAGAGGCTACCCGGATCACCGGGCGTGCCTGAGCCTCGATGTGGGCGGCTAGGCGCAGCGACAGGGCGACGATGGTCAGCGTCGGGTTGGCCCAGCCGCCGCTGGGAAATACCGACGAGCCGGCGATGTAGAGGTTGGGCGCGTCGTGAGCGCGGAGCTGCGGATCGACGACGCCGCGACCCGGCTCGGCGCTCATGCGGGTGGTGCCCATGTGGTGCCATCCGCCAGCGGCGCCGGCCAGCAACTCATCCTTCTCCTCCGGCAATTCACGCAGCAGGCGGCCGATCCCGGCCCGGGCCACGGACGCGGCAAGCGCCGCCTGCGCCCGCGCGATGCCTTCCCGGTCGGCGGGGGACAGGCGCCAGTCCACTGCCGCGATAGGTTCGCCGTGGGCGTCCCGCCGTTCCGACAGCATCACCCGGCTGTCCGGGTTGGGCACCTGCTCCACGAAGTTGAGCAGGCGCAGGCACCAGGGCGCGCCGCGCGCGCCAGCGAGCGCCCGCATTGCCGCGACCGGCCGGGCGGCGATCTCACGCAGCGCCCGGGCGCGCATCGCCGGGCTGGCGGGGCGCAGCACATGTCTGCCCGCCCAGCGCAGCAGCGGCGCGACATGCAGTTCAGCGCGGTAGCCGGGAATGCGCAGCCGCTGCTCCAACGCCTCGGTCGCCGCGAGATGGAAGCGGATGCTGTGGCCGTCGCAGGGCAGGGGGGCAGCATAGGCCGACAGGTTCCCCCGGACGTCCCAGGCGCGGCCCGGGACGAGGGTGCCGCTCAGGTAGGAGATGTGCTCCATGAAGTTGCGGCCCACCAGGCCGGTCCCGTTGGCCACGCCTTCGGCGCGGCGGCTCCGCGAGGCCAGCAGCAGGCGCGCGTTCTCGATGCCGCCCGCCGCCAGCACGTAGGTCGCGGCCCGCAGGGTCAGGCGGCGTCCCGCGCCGGTCCGGATCACCAGGCCGTCGATCCGCCCGCCAGCGTCCTGGACCAGCTCGACGGCCCGCCCGTGCAGCAGGACCGACAGGTTGGGCGCACGGCGCAGGGCGGCGCCGTAGCGCTCGGCGAAGTCGATGGGCTGGTACCGCGAAACGGTGGTCTCGAAGCCCTCCAGGGGCGGCATCAGCCTTGCGCCCGCGCCCGCCGCTGCCGCCGTGGCATCGTAGTCGAAGCGGCCCAGCTGCAGCAGTTCGTGGGCGCGGGCGTACCAGGGCAGCAGTTCGGCCAGGCCAAACGGCCAGGCGCCGCCCGGCACCCAGGTCCGCCGGCCGAGATGCGCGGCGCTCAGGGGAACGCAGTGGCCGCCCCAGAGATGGGAGCTCCCGCCAATTCCCGCCGACCGCAGCGCGCCGGCGTAGGGCCGGCCGACGATGTCCACCTGGGGCGTGGCCTGGGGTGCGGTTCCGCCCGCCTCGAGCAGGCCGATGCGCAATGGCGAGGCCGCCAGCGCAAGGGCCAGGGCGATGCCCGCCGGGCCGGCGCCCACGATGCAGACGTCGAACTCAGGCAGGACCTGCGCCGCCCCGGTTCGCAGATCGACATGGCCCCCGGCCACCGGCATTCCCTCAAACCATTGATCGCAGACGCATCATCGCGTGGCGCGCACGAGATGTGAACGCCTTTCGAGCGTCCAGAGGGATTCCAGGCGGCGGCTGGCCGCGGCTCGGTTCGTGCGCCCTTGCCGGCCTAGAGCTTCACCTTGCGGTTCTCGCCCAGGTCGGGGTGGCCGCTGCCGGAGGTGGCCTTGGCGATCTCCCAGATGGTGCGGATCTTGTTACTCTCGCCGTTCCAGAGCTCGGCCTGGGTCGGTCGGACCGTGACGACCGCCACGTCGGCGTCCTCGGGACCGCCGTCGAACCAGGCGTCGGCATAGGCGTTCCACAGCGCCTTCACCTGCGCCCGGTCGTGGCTGATGTTGGCGGTGCCCGAAAGCGACACGAATTCCATCTTCCGGGGTTCGGCAAACGCCAGGTTGATGTCGTGGTCGGCCTCGACCTCGCGGACCTTGTGGGCGCCGCCTTCCGTCAGGAAGCGGATCACGCCCGCATCCCGGTCAATCCTCGGCACCATGGGCCGAGACCGCAGCGTGCCGCCGTCGTGGGTCGTGGCCATGCAGACGTGGAAATCGTCCAGCATGTCCCAGAGCTGCTGCTGATCGGACATGGTCTTCTCCTCATCTATGGGTGTGGGGAGAACAACCGGCCTCGCGACAATGTTCCGGCGCGCAGCAGCTCCGGGCTGCCGCTTCCTATTGGGTCATGGGCTTGTGCTGACGCTTGCCGGTGGCCATGCCGCTGGCCGCGTCCCGGTCCGACATGCCGCTGCTGTCGCCGGACGACGAGGAACTGCACACCGTTGCGTCGGTAATGGCATTGCCGCTGGCGTCGACGCATTGCTCGGTCTTGCAGAACGACGCGTCGGCGACGGCCTTGCCCTTGCTGTCGAAGCACTGGGTGGAACTGGAGGAGGATTTCTCCATCAGCTGGGGTGAGGACTTGTCCATCTCCGCGGCGAGCGCGGCGGTGGAGAGCAGGCCGCCGGCGAAGGCGGCGGCGAGCGTGGCACGGAGGAGAAGGCTTCCCTGTTTCATGGTGGTAGCTCCCGTAAAGAGTGCGCCCCCGTTATGAAGTTAGTCCGGCAGCGTAATGCTGCAATGCGCCGGCTATCCCGGCGGCCCGTGGCGGACCAGGGCGAGCGCGAATCCGTCGTGGCCCTTGGCGCCGACGGTCTGCAGCGCCGTGGCGTCGAGCCGCGGATCGGCGGCAAGCGTCTCGAAGAAGTGCCGGATGCCCTGCACCCGGGCATCCGCGCTGTGCTCGTCGAGAATGGCTCCGCCGCGCACCACGTTGTCGGCGACGACGAGCGTGCCGGGGCGGGAGAGGCGGACCGCCCAGTCCAGGTAGGCCGGATTGTTGGGCTTGTCGGCGTCGATGAACACCATGTCGAAGGGCGGGTCGCCGGCGAGGGCGGGGAGGCTTTCGAGCGCGGCGCCTTCGCGCAGGTCTACCCGGTCGGCGACGCCGGCCCGCGCCAGGTTCGCGCGGGCGACGGCGGCATGTTGCGGATCGGCCTCCAGAGTGACTACCATGCCGCCGCGCGGCAGCGCCCGCGCCAGCCAGACGGTGCTGTAGCCGCCCAGGGTGCCGATCTCCAGGATGCGTTTCGCGCCCGCCAGCCGGGCCAGGAGATGCAGCAGCTTGCCCTGATTGGCGGCCACGTCGTGGGGCGGCAGGCCGGCGGCCTGGTTGGCGGCCAGCACGGCGTCGAGGGCCGGGTCGGCTGGCAGCAGCAGGTCGGCCAAATACCGGTCGACCTCGGTCCACAAGGGCTGAGTCATCTGTCCGTCCTCCGGCCGGGGGTTTAAACGGGCGCGGGCCGCATCATGTAGCCACCATGCCGCGTGCTCAAGCGGCGCAGGAAGCGAAAGGAGGTTCGGCGTGAGCGAGAAGATCAGCAAGACCGACGAGGAATGGCGGGCAACCCTGACGCCCATGCAGTATTCGGTGACCCGCCAGAAGG
This sequence comes from Alphaproteobacteria bacterium, assembly GCA_016124315.1. Lineage (GTDB taxonomy): Bacteria > Pseudomonadota > Alphaproteobacteria > SMXS01 > SMXS01 > RI-34. The sequence goes on along the minus strand of WGNW01000062.1, from coordinate 2,120 downwards.
GGACCGAGCGGCCCTTCACCGGCGAGTACGACACCACGACCACGCCCGGCGTCTACCGCTGCGTCTGCTGCGGCCAGGAGCTGTTCACCTCGGACGCCAAGTTCCAGTCCCATTGCGGCTGGCCCAGCTTCACCGCGCCCGTCGACGGGACCAGCATCGACGAGGAGGCCGACCGGAGCCATGGGATGGTTCGCACGGAAGTGCTGTGCTCCAAGTGCGACGCCCATCTCGGGCATGTGTTCGAGGACGGCCCGGAGCCGACGGGCCTGCGCTATTGCATCAACTCGGTGGCGCTCAAGCTCGAGCCGAACGGCTAGCCGCGTCCGCATGCGGTTCCAGCCGAAAGCGGAAACCACCTCAACGAGTCAGAAGAACTTGTCCGCGTTCACCTGAACCCGGGCAGCCTGGGCGACGGTCTTCCGGGTCCGCGGCCGGCGGCTGCCGCGCCGAGCCCGGAGGCCGTTGAGGTAGTGCCAGACGAAGACGGCCGGCACGCCGAGTCCCGCGATCCAGTGCACCCGGCTGAAAACCTCCCGCAGCTCGTCGTCGCCGACGTAGTAGAGCAGGTACCCGGTCGCCACCAGCACCAGCACGGCGGCGCTCAGTATCAGGCCGGCCACCCGCTGCGGCTTGTGCGACCATCCCTTGCGGAAGTGGACCAGGAACAGCCCGCCGACGCCGAGCAGGGCGGGGATGAGCACCAGGCCGTGGAGCCGCAGCATCCACGGCTCCAGCGGGTTGGACTCGGGACCGAAGGGGCCCTGCACCCGCCCGTAGTAGTGAAGCAGCAGCCAGGCGGAGCCGCTTAGCCACAGCAGCGTGCCGCTGAGGCTCAGCAGCCAGATTTGCCATTTCGCCAGCTTGGCGCTCCGCGTGTTGGGCATCAGGCGCTCGCGGACCGGGGAACAGCGGGCAGGAGTTCGCCGCCGTATCGGGCGAGCAGCGAGGCCGCGAGCGCTTCGTCGGCCACGGCGACCTTGGTCATGGCGTCGGCGACGATGCAGGTTTCGGCGACCACGCTGACGATGCCCTCGCAGATCACCGGTTGCCGGCCGCGCCCGAGATGGGGCGTGCTGATCCCGCCGCCGGTCTCACGCCGGGAGTCCCGGTTGGCGGAGGAGCAAAGCGCGCCGTCCCGCAGGGCGACAAACCGTTCGACGGGGCCGTCCTGCGACCGGATGCCGATGGTCCCGGCCTCGGGGCCGAAGACCCGCAGGTCGCCGCCGGCGTTGACGATGCCCTGGCGGGCGCCGCGGGCGACCAGCACCCCGACCGCCCGGTCGACGGCGTGCCCCTTGGCGATACCGCCCAGGTCGATCAGCAGGGGCCGCCGGCAGCGCACGTGCCGGTCGTCGAGAACCTCGATGTCGGCGGCGGTGCCGGTCATGTCCGCCAGCGCGACGCCCTCGGGCATCGGCAGGAAGCCGGCCGCGACCAGCGTGGGCGCCATCGCCACGTCGAACAGGCCGCCGGTGGCGTCGAACAGTTCGCCCGCCAGACGCAGCACGACGGCGGTGTCCGGCGAGACCCGCACGGCCGTACCGGCCGGGGCGCGGCGCAGCCGTCCCAGGTCGCTGTCCTCCTCGTGGAACGACATGCTGCGGTGAACCGCGGCGACGGCCTCGAACGCGGCGTCAAGGTCGCCCCGGCCGCCGGGCGTGTCGGCCGCGATCTCGACATAGGTGCCCAGCAGCGGCCGGCACCGGCGCAGTGGGTCAGCCTTTGCCAGCAAGGACGATCTCGTAGGTGGCGAGCAGACGGCGCACGCCGTCGGTGATGTGCTTGGAGGAGAGGGTGGCGCCGGAGATGTTCTGGATGTCCTTGCCCAGCTTCAGCTTCGACTCGTTCGTCTTGCCGACGAACTGGGCGCGCCAGGCGGCATTGCGGACCTGGTCGCCGAAGCTCTCCCGGTAGTCCATGATCTCGATGTCCTTCACCGCGCCCGCCGCGTCGATGCCGACGGCGAAGGTGATGAACTCGTGCTTGCCCACCACCTCGTCGACGATCAGCCAGCCGCCGTCCGGCGCCCGCCACGCCTTCAGGTCGTGGCTCAGCGGCTTGTTGTCCGCCGCCTCGTCGATGGCCCTGACCTGCGCGTCCGTCAGGATGCGGAAGTCCTC
>WGNW01000007.1 GCA_016124315.1 Alphaproteobacteria bacterium | reverse complement strand
GGGCCGCACCCTCTACATCCTCGACGAGCCGACCACAGGCCTGCACTTCCACGACGTGAGGAAACTGCTTGAAGTGCTTCATGCACTTGTGGAAACCGGCAACACGGTGCTGGTGATCGAGCACAATCTGGACGTCATCAAGACCGCCGACTGGATCATCGACCTGGGTCCGGAGGGCGGCGACGGCGGCGGCCGGATCGTGGTCGAGGGCACGCCCGAGGACGTCGCAGCCTGCGCCGGCAGCTACACCGGTCAGTACCTCGCGCCCCTGCTGAAGCCCCGCGGCCGGCGCAAGAGCGCCTGAACGTTCCCCATCCCCGCCGGTTCCGCCCAGGCTGTGCACGTCCGCCACCGGCCAACGCGGTGACCGGCCGGACCGAGAAGCGGCTGGACGGCCTGCGTGACCGGTCGGAAGCGGCCAAGCGGCGCTGCGTCACACTGGACAAGGCGATGTCCGACGTCCTTGCCGCGATGAACTGAAAAATCCCGCACCGCCGGCCCGCAATCCGCTATAGAGCGTCCTGGAGGAAACGCCCGGACCGTTCTGCGAGACGCCCTGATGCCCATCAAGATTCCCGACGACCTGCCCGCCCGCGCCACGCTGGCCGCCGAGGGCGTGATGGTCATGCGCGAGGCCGACGCGGTGCGCCAGGACATCAGGCCACTGCGCATCGGCCTGCTCAACCTGATGCCCAACAAGATCCGCACCGAGACCCAGTTCGCCCGGCTGCTGGGCGCGACGCCGCTGCAGGTGGAACTGACCCTGGTCAAGATGACCAACCATGTCGCCCGCAACACGCCCACCGACCACATCATCTCGTTCTACCGGGACTGGGAGGACGTGCGGGGCGAGAAGTTCGACGGCTTCATCGTCACCGGCGCGCCGGTGGAGACGCTGCCCTTCGAGGAGGTGACCTACTGGGACGAACTACGACGGGTGTTCGACTGGACGCAGACCAACGTCCATGGCTGCTTCAACATCTGCTGGGGCGCCCAGGCATCGGTCCACCACTTCCACGGCCTGCCGAAATACACCCTGCCGGAGAAGGCGTTCGGCGTCTTCCGCCACCGCAACCTGGCGCCGGCATCGCCCTATCTGCGCGGCTTCTCCGACGACTTCTCCATCCCGGTGTCTCGCTGGACGGAAATGCGCCGCGGCGACATCCCCGCCGGCAGCAGCCTGAGGGTGCTGATGGAATCCGACGAGGCCGGGCTGTGCCTGCTGGACGACCCGGCGCACCGCTCGCTGCACATGTTCAACCACATCGAATACGATTCCGGCTCGCTCAGCGACGAGTACTTCCGCGACATGGAGGTGGGACGGTCCATCGCGCCGCCACGCAACTACTTCCCGGACGATGACCCCTCGCGGCCGCCGGAGAACCGCTGGCGCAGCCACGCCCACCTGCTGTTCGGCAACTGGATCAACCAGATCTACCAGACCACGCCGTTCGACCTTGCGGCGATCGGCACCGGGCTGGACATGGCCTCGCCCTCCGCTTGAGATTGGCAATCGGCGCCGGAATGGACTAAGTCAGCCCGAAGGCGCACTGCACGGGAAACGGCATTGAGCAGATCCATCCATGTGATCGGCGGCGGACTGGCCGGCAGCGAGGCGGCATGGCAGATCGCACGGGCGGCCGTGCCCGTCGTGCTGCACGAGATGCGGCCGCTGCGGCAGACCGACGCCCACCAGACCGACGGGCTGGCGGAACTGGTCTGCTCCAACTCGTTCCGCTCCGACGACGCGCTCAACAACGCGGTGGGCCTGCTGCACGAGGAGATGCGCCGCTGCGGCTCGCTGATCCTGGCGTCGGGCGATGCTCACAAGGTGCCGGCGGGCGGCGCGCTCGCCGTCGACCGGGAGGCGTTCAGCGCCGCCGTGGGCGCGGCCATCGCCGCCGAGCCGCTGATCACCGTCGAGCGCGGCGTCGTCGAGACGCTGCCGCCCGAGGACTGGGGCAGCGTCGTCATCGCCACCGGCCCGCTCACTGCCGCCCCCCTCGCCCAGGCGATCCGCGCCGAGACCGGCGAGGAATCCCTCGCCTTCTTCGACGCCATCGCGCCGATCGTCTACAAGGACTCCATCGACTTCTCCAAGGCGTGGTTCCAGTCGCGCTACGACAAGGGCGACGGCGCCGACTATATCAACTGCGCCATGAACGAAGCGCAGTACTACGCCTTCGTCGAGGCGCTGGTGGCCGCGCCCAAGACGGAATTCAAGGAGTGGGAGAAGGATACGCCCTATTTCGAGGCGTGCCTGCCCGTGGAGGTGATGGCCGAGCGCGGGCCGCTCACCCTCGCCTACGGCCCGCTCAAGCCCGTCGGCCTGACCAACCCGCACGACCCGAAGCGGCCCTTCGGCGTCGTCCAGCTCCGCCAGGACAACAAGCTGGGCAGCCTCTACAACATGGTCGGCTTCCAGACCAAGATGAAGCACGCGGCGCAGACCGAGGTGTTCCGCATGATCCCGGGGCTGGAGAACGCCCGGTTCGCCCGCCTCGGCGGCATCCACCGCAACACCTTTCTGAACAGTCCGCTGCTGCTCGACGGCAGCCTGCGCCTGAGGGCGCGGCCGCACATCCGCTTTGCCGGACAGGTCACCGGCGTCGAAGGCTATGTGGAGAGCGCCGCCATCGGCCTGCTCGCCGGCCGCTTCGCCGCCGCCGAGGCCAAGGGCGCGGCACCGCAACTGCCGCCCGAAACCACGGCGCTGGGCGCGCTGCTCAACCACATCACCGGCGGCCATGTCACCGGCCGCGACCAGGCGGACAGCTTCCAGCCCATGAACATCAATTTCGGGCTGCTGCCGCCGCCCGACGCGGGCGTGCGCAAGAACGAGCGCAAGCACGCCGTCGCCAAGCGGGCGCTGCGCGACCTGGACGTCTGGCTCGGCCGGCGCGAGACGGCGGCCGCCGAATAAACCGAATTCTCAGTAATTTCTGGTAAGCCCCGCCCAAGTCAGGCGGAACTGCCGGCCCAGCGCGCCGCGTTCGTAGTTCACGCAGTCGGGCACGTAGCCGCTGCGCTCGAGGCACGCAAGGTATCCATCGGCCAGGCAGGCCAGCCGCAGCACGGGCTTGACCACCGACGAGACGCCGCCCGCCTTGCCGCGCGCGCATACCAGGTGGACCCGCGCCCGGTCGCCGATGCGGCGCAGGATGCGGGAGAGCGCCTCGGACTGCTCGGCGTCCGGGCGCAGCGGATCGACCAGCCCCTCCTCGACCATCAGGTCGCTGGGCACGTAGACCCGGCCCTGGCGCAGGTGGTAGGGCAGAGCCCGCACCAGCCCGGTCAGCGCCCAGGCGATTCCGACGTGCCGGGCCGCCTCCAGGGCGCCGTTGCTGGCGCCCAGCGACAGCGCTGCGAGCGCCTGGATGCCGCCCCCGGTCCGTTCCGCGTAGGTTTCAAGTGCCGCGAGACTCTTGGGCTGCTCGTCGTAGAGATCCGCCTCGCGGGCATCGATCAGGTCGATCAGGGCGCTCTTGGGAAGCTGCCGCTCGAGCATCACCTCCTGCAGGGCGCGCACCACGTCATGCTCGCGGCAATGGCCGGCGTAGAGCTGCTCGACGGTCTCGCGCCACCACTGCAGCCGGATCTCGCCCAGCGCCGGCTCCGAGACCACTTCGCGGGTCTTGGCGATCTCGATGTTGAAGGCAAACAGCGCGAAGAGGGCGGGCCGGTCCTTCGTCCGGGCGTGCAGCACCGTCAGGTAGCGGTCGTGATCGTCACGCCGGACGCTGGCCGCGCATTGGTAGATGTGGTTCCCGATCGCCTGCATACGCCTGTTGTACTGGGAAGATTTCGCCAAGCCAACGAACCGTCCTTGGGGTCCATGCGGCTTGTACCCCCTTGATGTTGTGGTATCATCCAGCCTCGCTAGTCAAGGCTGCTCAGCGCTTTGATCTAGTGCCAAACGGGGGAGATACAATATGTCCAAGATCACCGACTCGCTGCCGGCGACCGTCATCTCCGGCATCATCCTGACGATCATCATGGTCCTCGTCGCGCTGCAGACCATCGATGACAGTTCCATGCTCGGCCCGATCGTCAGCGTCCCGGAATACTGGGCGTTCTTCGACCGCTGGCTGCACATCATCAGCGGCGTCATGTGGATCGGCATCCTCTGGTACTTCAACTTCGTCCAGGTTCCCACCATGCCCAAGATCCCGGACGAGCAGAAGCCGGCGATCGGCAAGCACATCGCGCCGGCCGCCCTGTTCTGGTTCCGCTGGGGCGCCATGGCCACCATCATCACCGGCCTGATCCTCGCCCTGCTGAACGGCTACCTGCTCGACGCCCTCGCGCTCAAGCGTGGCATCGGCTACGGCATGTGGTTCGGCATCATCATGTGGTTCAACGTCTGGTTCATCATCTGGCCGTGCCAGAAGGTGGCGCTGGGCATCGTCGACGCGCCGGCCGAGGCCAAACCAAAGGCCGCCGCCCGCGCCAAGATGTTCTCGCGCATCAACACCCTGCTCTCCATCCCGATGCTCTATGCGATGGCAGGCCAGATGCACGGCGGCTTCACCTTCTGAACCGCTGCGTCGTTGCGTGCGGAAGGGGCGCCTTGCAGCGCCCCTTTTTCGCATGACTAGATGGCGATCAGCGCCGCGCCGACCTGGCGGCCGTCCAGCACCAGCACGTTGAAGGTGCGGCAGGCCGCGCCCGTGTCCATGCAGTCGATGCCGATGCCGTGGGCGTCGCGCAGCGTCCGGGCGATGTCGGGGGAGACCGGCGCCATGGTGGGCCCGCAGCCCACCAGCAGCACGTCGATGGCCAAGTCGAGCCCGAGCGCCGGCTCCAGCTGCTCCAGGGTGATCTGATCGGGAGACGAGACAGGCCACGGGTGCACCCCGTCGGGCAGGATCAGGACCGAACCCTCGTGGCGGGCGCCGCCGATGCGGAAGCCGCCGTCGCCATAGCCCTGGACCAGGAGCGAACCGGGATGCGCCTGTTCCTCGAGCCGCATGGGTCAGCTCGCGTCGTTGGCCGCCTTGCCGGCGGAGTCGGTGATCGGCTCGCCCTTGGCCCGCACGTCGGTGATGGTCGACGAGACGACCCGCACCCGGACGCCGTCGGCGATCTCGATCAGCGCCTCCTCGGGGCTTTCCACCTTGATGACCTTGCCGATCACGCCGCCGCCGGTGACGACCATGTCGCCGCGCCGCATGGCGGAGATCCGCGCCCGGTGCTCCTTCATCCGCTTCTGCTGGGGGCGGATCAGCAGGAAGTAGAACACGGCGAACATCCCCACCAGCAGCAGGATCTGTCCAGTCGCGGCACTATCGGGCATGGGCCTCTCCTCCGGTCGGAATTCGCCGCGACTATACCCATCGTTCCGGGGAATGCAAACGGCGTCGGTCGGACGGTTTGACGCCCGGCGGACGCGTGCTAGGGTCCGCGCCATCCGAACCATGCGGGACGAGAACGTGACGAGCCCAAGCGACCAGGCCGAACTCCTGTCCACCCTCAAGCGCATCGCCGACGCGCTGGAGCGGCGCGCACCCGCGCCGATCGACGCCCTGTCGCTCGACGGAGCCGACGCCTTCGTCTGGCACACGGACCCCGACCGGCTGACACCGGTGCGCAAGGTGAACCGGGTGGATTTCGCCCTCCTCAAGGGCATCGACCGGGTGCGCGACATCCTGCTGGAGAACACGCGGCGATTCGCCCGCGGCTATCCCGCCAACAACGCGCTGCTGTGGGGCGCCCGCGGCATGGGCAAGAGCTCCCTCGTCAAGGCGGTGCACGCGGTGGTGAACGAGGAGGTCGCCGGATCGCTCGCCCTGGTCGAGATCAACCGGGACGACATTCCGTCCCTGCCCCGGCTGCTGCACGGTCTGCGTGAGCAGCCGCGCCCGGCCGTGCTGTTCTGCGACGACCTGTCCTTCGACCACGACGACACCACCTACAAGTCGCTCAAGGCGGTGCTGGAGGGGGGCCTCGAAGGTCGGCCCGACAACGTGATCTTCTACGCCACGTCCAACCGCCGCCACCTGATGCCGCGCGATATGATGGAGAACGAGCGCTCCACCGCCATCAACCCCGCCGAGGCGGTGGAGGAGAAGGTATCGCTGTCGGACCGCTTCGGCCTGTGGCTCGGCTTCCACACCTGCAGCCAGGACGAATATCTGGCGATGATCGACGGCTACTGCGCCCGCTACGGGCTCGACGCCGCCCCGGAGACGGTCAGGGCGGAGGCGCTGGAATGGGCGGTGACGCGGGGAGCCCGGTCGGGCCGCGTGGCCTGGCAGTACATCCAGGACCTGGCCGGACGGCTCGGCAGGCCGCTCGGCTGAACGCGGCTCAGACCGGCGGCAGGTAGTCGCGCGGGTCGACCGCCCGGGTGCCGCGGCGCAGTTCGAAGTGGATCTGCGGCGTGGTGACGGCGCCGCTCGATCCGGCGCGGGCGATCACCTCGCCCTTCTGCACGATCTGGCCGCGCGTCACCAGGAAGTCGTCGTTGTGGGCGTAGGCGGAGATCCAGTCGCCCGCATGCCGCACCAGCACCAGGTTGCCGAAGCCCTTGAGGTCGTTGCCCGCATAGACCACCGTGCCGGCGGCGACGGCGCGCACCTCGGTGCCGCGGGGCACCCGGATGTTGACGCCGTCATTGTGCAGCCCGTCCTTCTTCGGCCCGAAGCTGGAGATGATCTGCCCCTTCGCCGGCCAGATGAAGCCGTCGGGCAGCTGCTGCGGCGGCGTTCTGGCAGGCGGCCCGGCCGACGCCGGCACCACGGCGGCAACCGAGGTTGCCGGCTCCAGGCTCCCGCCGGACGGCGGCGGGATCACCAGCAGCTGGCCGACGACGATGCCGTAGGAATCGTCGATGTTATTGGCCTGCATCAGTGCCCTGATGTCGACGCCGTAGCGCCGCGAGATGCTGTAGAGCGTGTCGCCCGGCACCACCGAATGGTGCTCGCCGGCGGGGATGCGCAGCCGCTGGCCGATGTTCAGCAGGTAGGGCGGCTGCAGCCCGTTCAGCTCGATGATCTCCCGCGGGTTCACGCCTTCGCGCCGGGCGATGGCGAAGACGGTGTCGCCCCTCTGGACGACGACGATCTTCTCGCCCGCCCTCGGCTTGACCGGCACGGCTGGCGTCGCGGGCGCCCGCCTGCCGGCATAGGACGGCGGACGGGGCGGCGGCGCCTGGGTGCCGCCGCCGGGAACGTCGTCGAGGCTGGAGGACACCACGCCCGGCTTGGCCAGCGCGCCGGTGGTGATCGGCATGTCGGGCTGCGGCTTGTCCCGCGGCTCGGGCACCGGATAGGGTGAATTGGGGCCCCGCGCCGGCGGCGGCGGCACGTAGCTGTAGGACGGGGGCGTGCGGGTTTCACAGGCGGTCAGCGCCACCAGCGCGAGAACCGCCGCCAGCCTGCCCACGGTGCCGAATTTGATTTGCATGCCGCGATCTTATGGGGATCGGACGAAAGCTTCAATCTTGCCCGGACGCGGGCCGGCGGAATGGCGGGGTTTCCCGACCCGCCGCCGGTCAGCCCTCGGTGCCGCCGAGCATGGGGACGAACCGGACGGGCATCAGCGGCTCCGTCTCCACCCGCCCCTCCCGCCTGGTCACCCGCAGGATCTCCTGGTTGCCCGGGCCGCCCACCGGGATGATCATCATGCCACCCTCGGAGAGCTGATCGACCAGAACCTGGGGGATCTCCTTGGCCGCGGCGGTGACGAGAATGCGGTCGACCGGCGCCACTTCGGGCCAGCCCTTGAAGCCGTCGCCGAATCGGGTGACCACGTTGGTGAGCCCGAGCTCCTTGAAGCGCCTGGTCGCCTCGACCAGCAACTCGCGCTGGCGCTCGATGGTGTAGACCCGGCGCACCAGCGGCGACAGCACCGCGGTCTGGTAGCCGCAGCCGGTGCCGATCTCCAGCACCAGCATCCGTTTGCGCAGCTGCAGCGCGGCGGTCATGAACGCCACCACGTAGGGCTGCGAGATGGTCTGGCCGCAGGCAATGGGCAGCGCCGTGTCCTCGTAGGCCCGGTCGCGGAAGGTTTCCGGCACGAAGATCTCCCGGGGCACCCGCTCGATGGCCGACAGCACGTCGGTGTCGTTGATCCCGGCGCGCCGGAGTTCCATGACCAGGCGGATCTTCCGGGAGTTGTCAGACACCGCCCAGTCCCTCCGCCGCCTCCTGCAGCAGCCGGCGGGCCTCGATGTGGGTCAGGTCGAGGTGCAGCGGGGTGACCGAGACCCTGCCCTCGCGCACCGCCTTGATGTCGGTGTCGTCGTGCAGCTCCTCGCGGGAGCGGCGGTAGCCAATCCAGAAATAGGTCTGGCCGCGGGTGTCGACCCGCTCGTCGAACAGGATGTCCGCCGGATCGCGCTGGCCCTGCAGGGTGATCTCCATCCCGGTCACGGCGCCGCGCCGCGCGTCCGGGAAGTTGACGTTCATCAGCACCTCGCGGCCCCAGCCCACCGAGACGATCCAGCGCACCACGGATTCCAGGCACTCGGAAGCGGCGCCCCAGTCGATGCTCGTGGCGCCCGGATAGATCGACTGGCTGAGGGCGATCGACGGAATGCCCAGCAACGTGCCTTCCATGGCGGCCGCCACGGTGCCCGAATAGGTGATGTCCTCGCCCATGTTGGCGCCGCGGTTGACGCCGGAAAGCACCAGCGTCGGCCGCCTGCCCTCGATGATCTGGTTCACCGCCAGCAGCACGCAGTCGGTGGGCGTGCCGCGCACCGCGAAATGGCGCTCGTCCAGCGCGCGGAACCGGAGCGGCTGGGTCAGCGTCAGGGAATGACCGGTGCCGCTCTGCTCGTATTCCGGCGCAACCAACCAGACGTCGTCGCTCAGCCGCCGCGCCGCCCGCTCCAGCAGTTCGATGCCCTCGGAGGTGAAGCCGTCGTCATTGGTCACCAGGATGCGGTGCGCCGAAAGGTCGGCGGCAACGTCGGGCAGCGGGTACACCGCCATCTCAGCGCTGCCCCGGCTCGATCGCCTCGAGCCCGCCCATATAGGGCCGCAGCGGCTCGGGAACGACGATGCTGCCGTCGGCGCGCTGGTAGTTCTCGAGGACGGCGATCAGGGCGCGGCCCACGGCGATCCCGGAGCCGTTCAGCGTGTGCACGAAATTGGTCTGCTTCTCGCCCTCGGCGCGGAAGCGGGCGCGCATGCGCCGCGCCTGGAAATCGCCGGTGTTCGAGCAGGACGAAATTTCCCGGTAGCGGTCCTGCCCGGGCAGCCAGACTTCGATGTCATAGGTCTTGCGGGCGCTGAAACCGGTGTCGCCGGAGCACAGCACCACCACCCGATAGGCGAGACCCAGGCGCTTCAGCACCTCCTCGGCGCAGGCGGTCAGGCGCTCGTGCTCCGCATCGGAGTCCTCCGGCCGGGTGATGCTGACCAGCTCGACCTTGGCGAACTGGTGCTGGCGGATCATGCCGCGGGTGTCCTTGCCCGCCGCCCCCGCCTCGGACCGGAAGCACGGCGACAGCGAGGTCATCCGCAGCGGCAGGTCGGCCGCGTCGACGATCTGCTCGCGCACCAGGTTGGTCATGGTGACCTCGGACGTCGGGATCAGCCAGAAGTCGTTGGTGGTTCGGAACATGTCCTCGGCCGCCTTGGGCAGCTGGCCGGTGCCGTAGGGCGCCTCGTCGCGGACCAGCAACGGACCGTTGATCTCCGTGCAGCCGGATTCGCCGGTGTGCAGGTCGAGCATGAAGGCGCCCAGCGCCCGTTCCAGCCGCGCCAGCGCGCCCTTGAGCACCACGAAACGCGCGCCGGACAGGCGCGCGGCAGCCTCGAAGTCCATCAGCCCGAGGCCCTCGCCCAGCGCCACGTGATCCCTGGGCGCGAAATCGAAGGCAGGCGGCGTGCCGACCCGGCGCAGTTCCACGTTGGCGCTCTCGTCGGGCCCGTCGGGCACCGCGTCGTCGAGCAGGTTGGGAATGCCGGCCAGCATCGCCTCGAGTTCGGCGTTCAGCGACCGCTCCTGCTCCTCGCCCTGCTGGATCTCGGTCTTCAGCGAGGCGACGGCGTCGAGGATCGGCTGCGCGTCGTCGCCGCGGGACTTGGCGGCGCCGATCTCCTTCGACTTGGCGTTACGCTCGGCCTGGGCTTCCTGTAGCCTGGTCTTGAGCGCCCTGAGCCTGGAATCGAGCGCCAGCACCTGCTCTGCGGCCGGTGGACGGCTCCGGCGGGCGAGCCCCTTGTCGAACAGGTCGGGGTTCTCTCGGATCCATCTGATATCGAACATGGAGACGTATTCTGATTGGCTGTTGGACAGCCTGTATACGCGGGCAAGGTGGTCGCGTCCAGCGCCCGCCCGGCTAAATTTCCTCGCCGGCGTCGCGCTTCCGTTCGGCCAGGCGCACCAGATAGATCGACAGCTCGTAGAGCAGGACGATCGGCACGGCGAGAGCGCACTGGGTGAACGGGTCCGGCGGCGTAAGTACCGCCGCTACAATGAAGATCACCACGATGGCGTATTTGCGCTTGTCCCTCAGCCAGGCCGAGCTGATGAGCCCCACGCGGCCCATCAGGGTGAGCGCCACGGGCAGCAGGAACATCAGGCCGAAGCCGAAGATCAGCTTCATGACGATGGACAGGTACTCGTCCACCTTGCCCTCGAACTCGACGGGCAGACCGCCGGTCGCTGCGCCGGGCATCTCGAAGCTGATGAAGAACTTCCAGGCGACCGGAAACACCACGTAGTAGGCGAGCGCCGCGCCTGCGGTGAACAGCACCGGCGTGGCCACCAGGAAGGGCAGCAGGGCGCGCCGCTCCGACCTGTAGAGGCCGGGGGCGACGAACAGCCAAATCTGCATGGCCACCAGCGGGAAGGACAGCATGGCGGCGGCAAAGAACGCCACCTTGATCTGGGTGAACATGGCCTCCGCCAGGCCCGTGAAGATCAGCCGTCGCCCGGAGTGGGCACCCAGCACGTGGGACAGCGGCTCCACCAGGAAGGCGTAAATCTCCTGCGAGAAGTTGAGGCAGATGCCGAACACGACCAGGAACGCAATCACCGAGTAGATCAGCCGGCGGCGCAATTCCACCAGATGCTCGATCAGCGGCGCCCGGCTCGCCTCGAGTTCGTCCTCCTCGTGCTCCACCCCCTCGGGCCGCTCGTTCACGTCGTCGTCTTCCCGTCGGCGGGACCATCATGGGGCGGCGGCTCCGGCGTCGACGCGCCGTCCCCGCCGACTTCCGGCACGGTCGGCGGGGCGCCCGGGACGGAGACGGGCCGCGGCGCAGAGTCCGCGACGACGGGCTCGACGGCGCCGCTTGCGCCGGCGGAGGCCTCGTCGACGGCACCCGGCAGCAAGGGCTCCTGCTGCCCCTGTTCCGGCCCCTTGGGCGTCTCGCGCCTCATCTCCTCGGCATTGAGATGGTCGAAATCGATCTGGCCGCGCATCGCCCGCCGGGTCTCCTCCACCGCTTCCTTCAACTCCTGAAGCTCGGACTCGCGGACATACTCGTTCACGGTGCCCATGAACTCGTCGACCATCCGGCGCATGCGCGCGATGGTGCGGGCGAAGCCGCGCACGACCCGCGGTAGATCCTTCGGGCCGACGACGACCAGGGCCACGATGATGATGACGAGGATTTCGGGAAGACCGACGTCGAACATGGCTGGACCGAAGGCTCCCGGCGGCGATCAGCTCTTGGCCGCGTCGTCCTTACGCGGCGTGACGTCGGTGAGGCTGCTGTCGCGCTCGAGCCGGCGGCCTTCCTGGCCGGAGCCGCTGGACGCCGTCTCGTCGTCGTCCTCGGCGAGGCCCTTCTTGAAGTTCTTGATGCCCTTGGCGACGTCGCCCATCGCGCCGGAGATCTTGCCGCGTCCGAACAGGATCACGACGATCAGAGCGATAATCAGGATTTCAGGCCAGCCCAGGTTGAACACGTCGAATCCTCGAATGCTGTGGAAGGCGCCGGTGGCGCCGTCGCCCGAGACATAGGCTCGATTCAGGCGGAGTACAAGCCGAACCCGTCAGGAGCCGCGCAGCGGCACCGGATCGTCGAACGGCAGCTCCGCGTCCTCTTCCTCGGGTTCCTCGCCCGCATCGCCCGGCACCATGCGGAAATGCTCCGGCGGTTCGGCGTCGAGCAGGCCTGCGGCCTTGAGCTCGTCGAGTCCCGGCAGATCCTTGACCGACTCCAGGCCGAACTGGATCAGGAACTGGTCGGTGACGCCGTAGGTGACTGGCTTGCCCGGCGTCTGGCGCCGTCCCATGATCCGCACCCAGCCCGTCTCCATGAGCACGTCGACGGTGCCCTTGCTGACGGTCACGCCGCGGATATCCTCGATCTCGGCGCGGGTGGTCGGCTGATGATAGGCGATGATCGCCAGCGTCTCCTGCGCCGCCCGCGACAGCCGCTTCTCCTCCTCGACCTCCTGTTGCAGCAGGAACGCCAGGTCGGGCGCGGTCTGGAACATCCACTTGCCCGCGCGCAGCACCAGGTTGACGCCGCGCCGGGCATAGATCTGCCGCAGTTCGTCGAGCAGCGGCTTGACGTCCGGCCGGCCGGGCAGCCGCTGCACGATGCTTTCCTCGTCGAGCGGCTCGGCGGCGGCGAACAGCAGCGCCTCGACCATCCTGAGCTGTTCCAGGCGTTCCGTCACGCTTCCTCCTCTCCCGCGTCGCGCAGCCGGGAGCGGACCATCAGCGGCCCGAACGTCCGGGACTGTTGCAGCTCCAGCTTGCCCTGCCGCGTATATTCCAGGGCGGCCGCGAAGGTAGCCGCCAGCGCCGACTTGGACAACGCCCTGTCGGCGAGCGACGGCGGCAGGAAGGCGCGCAGGCTGGTCCAGTCGGGGACCCGGCCCACCAGCCGCTCCAGCCGCCGCAGTGCGTCCTCCATCGTGAAGACCGGACGCCGCCGGATCTGATAGTCGGTCACCTCCGTGCGGGCCCGCTGGGTCGCGTAGGCGCGCAGCAGGCCGTAGAGATCGGCGACGTAGGCCGACTTGCGGATCACCCGGATGCCTTCCGGCAGGCCGCGCAGGAAGACGTCGCGGCCCACCCGGTGGCGGGACATCAGCTCGGCGGCCCGCTCCCGCATGGCCTCCAGCCGCTGCAGGCGGAACGCCAGATGGGCCGCCAGTTCCTCGCCGCTGGGCTCGTCCTCGTCCTTCTCCTCGGGCAGCAGCAGACGCGACTTCAGGTAGGCGAGCCAGGCTGCCATGACCAGGTAGTCGGCCGCCAGCTCCAGCCGGATGCGCCGGGCGGCGGCGACGAATTCGAGGTACTGCTCGGCAAGCTGCAGGATGGAAATGGCCGCCAGGTCGACCTTCTGGTTGCGCGCCAGCATCAGCAGCACGTCGAGCGGGCCTTCCCAGCCGTCGATGTTGAGCACGAACTGCTCGACCGCGGGGCGCGAGGGCTCCTCGAAGGATACGACGCTGCCCGGCGGCTCCGTCACCGCCGCCTCAGCTCACGAACAGGAACAGATTCATAATGCCATAGTACAGGAACTTGATGACCGGTTGAATGATCGACCAGACCGGATAGAAGCTGATGTTCAGGTACGAGCTCAGCACTGCCGGAATCACCAGCACGCCGATGATGATCAGCATCCCGTAGCGCTCCAGGCCGGCGAGGCGGCGCGCCAGCGGCACCGGCAGCAGGCCGATGGCCACCCGGCCGCCGTCCAGCGGCGGCAGCGGAATCATGTTGAAGACGCACAGCACCAGGTTGGCGGCGACGCCGATCTGCAGCATGTCGACGAACCAGTGCTGCACCTCGCCGGACATGAAGACGGTGAGGTTGAGCAGCAACGCCGAGGCGATGGCCATGAACAGGTTGACCGAGGGCCCGGCGGCGGCCACCCACACCATGTCGCTCTTCGGGTTGGCCAGGCGGCGGAAGTCGACCGGCACGGGACGGGCGAAGCCGAAGGGCGGCAGGCCCGACAGGTAGAGCAGGCCCGGCAGGATCACCGTGCCGAACGGGTGGATATGCTTGAGCGGGTTGAGGGTGAGCCGCCCGGCCTCGGCGGCGGTCGGATCGCCGTAATGCCTGGCGACGAAGCCGTGCGCCACCTCGTGCACCGTGATGGCCAGCAGGATGGGGATGGCGGCGGTCGACACCTGATAGAGCGTGGAACTCATGCCTCCACCCGGGCGAGGAGCCGGTCCCGCTCCCACCGGCCCGCCTCGATGTCGAAGTGCTTGGGCGGCGCCAGCCAGAGCAGCGCCCGCTTGAGCCGCCGCAGCGTGGCCGGCGACGCGGGCGCCAGTGCCTCCGCCACCGCCTCGATCTCGTCGAATTCTCCGTTGCAGTGGAGCGCCAGGTCGCAGCCGGCGTCCTGCGCCGCCCGCGCGCGCGCGCCCAGGCTCCCGCTCAGCGCCTGCATGTTCAAATCGTCGCTGATGAGGGCGCCGTCGAAGCCGATGTCCCTGCGTATGGCATGCTCGATCACGAAAGGAGATGTGGTGGCCGGGCGATGCGGATCAAGATCCGCATAGACGACATGCGCGGTCATCGCGAAGGGCGCGTCGCGCAGCGCCCTGAACGGCACGAAGTCGCGGCTGCGCAGGGTGGCGCGGCGCGTCGTCACCGTCGGCAGCTCCAGATGGCTGTCGGCCGCGGCCCTTCCATGGCCGGGAATGTGCTTGATCACCGGCAGGACGCCGCCGTCCATCAGGCCCGCGGACGCCTCGCGTCCCAGTACCGCGACGGCCTCAGGCGAACGGGAATAGGCGCGGTCGCCGATCACCCCGTGGCCGCCGCGGGCCGGCACGTCCAGTACCGGCACGCAGTCCACGTTGATGCCCAGGGCGTGCAGGTCTTCGGCGATAAGCCGGTAGTTCAGGTAGATGGCCCGGCGGCCGGCCAGCGGATCCCGCTCGAACAGCCGGCCGAACACATCGCCCGCCGGGTATGCCGGCCAGTGGGGCGGCCGGAGCCGCGCCACGCGTCCGCCCTCCTGATCGATCAGGATCGGACAGGGCGACGCTGCGGCGAGCGGCCGCAGCGAGTCCGCAAGGACGCGAACCTGGTCGGGCGTCTCCACGTTGCGGGCGAACAGGATGAACCCGAACGGCTTGATCCGCGCGAACAGGTCCCGTTCCCGGTCGGTCAGGACCGGACCGGACAGGCCGAAAACGGCGGGACAGAGACCGGCATCAATGCGCATGGACAATGCAGTCGCGCCCCTGCGCCTTGAGCTGGCCGCATAGCGTCGTCGCGGCATCCTTGTCCGCATAGGGACCGATCTGCAGCTTGTAGAGCACTCCCTTGCCAGGGATGTCGACCTTGGTGACCATGGGCTCCGCGGCGCCGGCGACGCTCGCGTAGCGTCGGTGGAACTCGGCCCAGGACTGCATCGCGGAATCGTAGGAGCTGTAGGCACCGAGCTGGACGACCGGTCCGCCTGTCGCTGTCGCCGCCGCCGGCTCGGGCCGGGCCTGCGCGGCCGGCCCGGCGTCGGCGCCGGTCTCCCAGGGCGGCGTCTCGCCCCTGGTCATGGTCGACAGGTCCCGCTCCGGCGCCGGCTGGCCCGCCCCCGGCGGCGGCAGGGCGAGGCTGTTGCCGCCTTCCTGCTGGCCCGGCCGGTCGACGAGGCCCGACGGCCTTGCGGCCGCCGCAGCCGCTTCCTGGCCTGGCCTGTCGGCAGGGCCCGATGGCCTTGCGGCCCCGGCCGATCCTTCCTGGCCGGGCCGGTCAACCAGGCCCGAGGATTTCTGGGCCGACGCCGGCGCGGCTGTTTCCTGCCCTGGCCGGTCGGCGAGCTGGGCCTGCTGAACCGGCTGCGGCGTGGCGGGTGCCGGCTGAGATGGCGCCGCCTTCTCCGGCGGGGCGGCCGCCTGCTCCGTGGCCGCGGCAGCCGTCGCTTCGGCCGCCTTGGCCTTGGCCGCCGGCGGCACGAACCGGCGCACCGGAATGGGCTCGGGCTTGGATTGGGGCGCCTCGGGCGGCGGCGCGAGCACGTCCTCCTCCTGCTCCGGCCGGCCGACGGCCTCGTTGAACACCAGCTTGTCCTGGTCCGGGATCACCAGGCCGCCCGGATCGTCGGGCTTCAGCTTGTAGGGTTGCGAGGGCGCCTCGACGGTGCGCACCGGCCCGTCGGCCCCTCTGGTGCCGGAGGAATAGGCATACCATACGACACCGGCGAAGATCGCCAGGCTGGCGACGGCGACGGCCCATTTCCACCAAGCACCGCCCTCCGGCTCCTCCGGGTCCGCATTCCAGCGCGGCGACAGCTGATCATCCGGCAGGAAGTCGCCATCGGGACGGTACGGCACTACCTCATCTCCTCCACCGGCTCCACGCCGAGCACCGCCAGGCCGGAAGCGATGGTGGATGCCGTGGCGCGCAACAGCGCGAGGCGAGCCAGGGTGAGCGCGGCATCGTCGGCCCGGATGAAGCGCAGAGTCGTATCCTCTTTGCCCTTGTTCCAGTAACTATGGAAGCAAGCGGCAAGTTCATAAAGATAAAACGCGATCCGGTGCGGTTCGTGGGCGATCGCCGCCGCTTCCACCGCCCGCGGCCAGTCGGCCAGCGACTTCATCAGCACGACCTCGGCGTCGTCCGCGAGCAGCGCGAATTTCGCCCGATGCAGGGCCGAATCAGCCAGGTCGGCCTCGGGCAGCTCGTCGGCGGCATTGCGGAACACCGAGCAGATGCGGGCGTGGGCGTACTGGACGTAGAATACCGGGTTGTCGCGGGACTGCTCGACCACCCGCGCGAAGTCGAAATCCAGCGGCGCGTCGTTCTTGCGGGTCAGCATGATGAACCGCACCACGTCCTTGCCCACTTCATCCACCACTTCACGCAGGGTCACGAAGCTGCCGGAACGCTTGGACATTTTCACCGGCTCGCCTTCGCGGAACAGGCGCACCAGCTGGCACAGCTTGACGTCGAGCTCGCCGCGGCCGCCGGTGATGGCGCTGACCGCCGCCTTCATCCGCTTGACGTAGCCGCCGTGGTCGGCGCCCCAGACGTCGATCATCTGGGCAAAGCCGCGGTCGAACTTGTCCTTGTGGTTGGCGATGTCGCTGGCGAAATAGGTCCAGGAGCCATCGGACTTCTTCAGCGGCCGGTCGACGTCGTCGCCGAAGCCGGTGGCACGGAACAGGGTCTGCGGCCGCTCCTCCCAGTCCTCCACAACCTTGCCCTTGGGCGGCTCCAGCACGCCGGTGTAGATCAGGTCGCGGGCGCCCAGGTCAGCAAGCACCTTCTCCACCTGCCCCTTCTCCACCAGCGCGCGCTCGGAGGTAAACACGTCGAAGACGATGCCCAGCGCCTCGAGGTCGTCGCGGATCATGGCCATCATCGCCTCGATGGCCGCGTCGCGCACCTCCGGCAGCCACTCGGACTCGGGCGCGTGCAGCCAGCGGTCGCCGTGCCGTTCGGCGAGATCCCGGCCGACGGGCATCAGGTAGTTGCCCGGATAGAGGCCCTCGGGGATCGCGCCGATGGTCTCGCCCAGCGCCTCGCGGTAGCGCAGATAGGCGGAGCGGGCCAGCACGTCGACCTGGGCGCCGGCGTCGTTGACGTAGTACTCGCGGGTCACGGCGAAACCGGCCTTCTCCAGCAGCGAGCACAGCGCGTCGCCGAACACGGCGCCGCGGCAGTGGCCCACATGCATGGGACCGGTGGGATTGGCCGAGACGTACTCCACATTCACCGCCACGCCGTTTCCCAGGCGGCTGTCGCCATAGGCTGGTCCGGACTCCAAGATGTGTTCCAGAACAGAGAGATAGAGTTCATTCTTCAGGCGAAAATTGATGAACCCGGGGCCGGCGATCTCGGCGGCCGCCACGTCCGGGTCGTCGGCGAATCCCTCGGCGATGAGCGCGGCCAGGTCGCGTGGCTTCATGCCTGCGTCCTTCGCCAGCACCATGGCGGCGTTGGTGGCCAGCTCGCCATGGGCAGGGTCGCGGGGTGGCTCGGTGGTGATGCGGCCCGCGTCGAGCCCGGCGGGCAGCTTTCCCTCCGCCTCCAGCGCCTCGAGCCGCGCGGCAAGTCTGTCCCGGAACGTATTGAAGATATTCATGTCTGGCTGGTCGATCTTCCGAAGAGGCGTTCGTGTTCCATCAGCGCGAACCGGTCGGTCATGCCGGCGATGTAGTCGGCAATGGTGCGCGCCGCGTCGGGCGCGGCCTGGCGCGTCACCGCCGCCGCATGCTCTTCCGGCAGTTCGCCGGGTTCCGCCATATAGCGGTGAAACAGGTCGCCCACAACATGCTTGGCCCGCTTGGCCTCCGCGGCGACATGGGTATGGCGGTACATGTGGGTCATCAGGAAGTCCCGCAGCACCCGCTCGTGCGCCTTCATCTCCTCGGAGAAGGCGATCACCGGATGGTCGAGGTCGCGCACCTCCTGCGCTGTTCCCACCCCGCTCTCGTCCAGCCGACGGCAGGATTCGCGCACAAGGTCGCTGACCATCAGGTCGATCAGCCGCCGCACCGTCTCGTGCTTGAGCCGCGAGCCGTCCAGCCCCGGATAGCGGGTCCGAAGGCCGGCGAGCACAGGCCCCACCAACGGCAGCCCGGCCAGGTCGTCCATGGTGAACAGCCCGGCGCGCAGGCCGTCGTCGATGTCGTGGTTGTTGTACGCGATGTCGTCCGACAGGGCGGCCACCTGCGCCTCGGCGCTGGCGTAGGTGTGAATCTCCAGGTCGTTCTCGGCGAGATAGGCGCGCAGCAGCGGGTCGAGCCGCCCCTCCTCGCCGCGCCGGCACAGCGGGCCGTTGTGCTTGGCGATGCCTTCCAGCGTCTCCCAGGTGAGGTTGAGGCCGTCGAACTCGGCGTAGCGCTGCTCGATGCTGGTCAGCAGCCGCAGCGAATGGATGTTGTGGTTGAAGCCGCCATAGGGCTCCATCACCGCGGCCAGCCCGGTCTCGCCCGAATGGCCGAACGGCGGATGACCGAAGTCGTGGCCCAGGGCCAGCGCCTCGGCGAGGTCCTCGTTGAGCCCCAGGAAACGGGCGATGGACCGGGCGATCTGCGCCACCTCCAGGCTGTGGGTGAGCCGGGTGCGGTAGTAGTCGCCCTCGTGGTAGACGAAGACCTGGGTCTTGTGCTTGAGCCGGCGAAATGCCTTGGAGTGGATGATGCGGTCCCGGTCGCGCTGGAAGGCGGTGCGGAACGGGCTTTCCGGCTCCGGGTACAGCCGACCGCGGGACTGCTCCGGCCGCGAGGCGAACGGGGCGATGTCGCCATACGGTTTTTCGATCCGGTGCACCCTGCTCCCGCTCCGATTGACATGCCGCCGGGGGCGCCTACATTACGCGAAACGGCAAGTTAGAGGCGTTCTAGGCGTAACATGACTGACTCGCAACTGGTATCCGTCACCGACAGCGCGGCAAAGCGGATCGCGGCCCTGATCCAGCAGGACGGCGGCGACGTGGCGCTGCGGGTCGCCGTCAACGGCGGCGGCTGCTCCGGCTTCCGCTACGACCTGACGTTCGACGACCAGCGCCAGCCCGACGACCTGATCATCGAGCAGGACGGCGCGGTGGTGCTGATCGACACCATGTCCCAGCTCTATCTGGCCGGCGCCCAGATCGATTTCGTCGAGGACGTCATCGGCTCCAGCTTCCAGATCTCCAACCCCAACGCCACCTCGTCCTGCGGCTGCGGCAGCTCGTTCTCCATCTGACCGGCGGGTGACAGGCCCGTCCGGCCTGTCGCACAATGCACCGCGCCGCCGCGCACGTCGTCGTGTGCCCAGCCCGAGGTGAACGATGGAATTCTACGCCAACCTGCCAATGCCGCTCGCCGTCGACCCGGGCGCCTGGGCGCGGGACCGGGAAGCCGAGGGCTGGCACGGCGTTTGCGCCAGCGACCACATCTGGGTCAACCGCACGGTCTATCCCCACGTCTTCGTGCTGCTCGCCACCATGGCCGCCGCGACCAGCCGCATCCGGCTCACCTCCTCCTTCGCCAACAATCTGTTCCGCTCGCCGGTGGAGTTCGCCCAGGCCAGCCTGACCCTCAACCACCTGTCCGGCGGCCGGTTCGACGCCGGGCTCGGCGCCGGCTGGATGGCGGAGGAGATGGAGCGCACCGGTCGCCCCTACCCCGACGGCCCGACCCGCGTCACCATGTACCGGGAGGCGCTGACCATCGTGCGCGCCCTGTTGCGTGACGGCACCTGCCGGTTCGCCGGCGAGCACTACCGGATCGACGTCGGCGACCCGCCGCTGGCCTGCGTCACCGACCCGCCGCCGCCGCTGGTGGGCTCGGCCGTCGGCCCGCGGGCGCTGCGCGAGGTGACGCCGCTGGTCGATCGTCTGGAGGTCACCGCGAACGGACGGGCGATCCGGGGCGGCGCGCTCGACATGCAGGTCTATGCCGAGATCGGCGAACCGGAGGTCCGCGAGGCCGCCGCGCGGGCCCGCGCCGTCCGCGACGACGTGCCGCTGGGCACCTTCATCATGGTGGCGGTGGGCGACACACCGCAGATCGCCGGGCTGAGGGCGGCGCTGGGCGACGGCTTCTTCTCCCGCTTCGTCGGCGCTCCCGGCCCGGTGGCGCAAGCGCTCCTAGACCTTGAGGGACTCGGCTTCGACCGCGTCCAGCTGACGCCGTTCGGCGGCGGCGCGCTGGAGGCGCTGGCGCCCCATCTCGGCCTCGGCTGACACGCCGGGATTTCCCGTTCACTTCGCCGTCCGTCCGCCCTTAGACTGCCGGGGCACAACGGGAGACGATCATGGGAAACGCATCGAAGGCCGGCCTGTCCACGGAGCGCCTGGCGCGCATCGAACGGCTGCTGCAGGAGAAATATGTCGGCAAGGGCCAGCTGCCGGGCACCCTGACCCAGGTCTGGCGCGCCGGCGAACTGGCCTATAGCGGCCTGCTCGGCTCCATGGACATGGAACGCGGCAAACCGGTACGGGAAGACACCATCTTCCGCATCTACTCCATGAGCAAGCCGATCACCGCCGTGGCGCTGCTGATGCTGGTGGAGGAAGGCTGGATCGGCCTCGACGACGAGGTCACCGTCCACATCCCCGCCTGGAAGGACCTGGGCGTGTTCGCCGGCGGCGTGCCCGGTGCGTTCCTCACCATGCCACCCCGGCGGCCGATGCGGGTGATCGACCTGTTCACCCACACCGCCGGCCTGACCTACGGCTTCCTCGCCCGCAGCAACGTCGACGCCGCCTATCGCAAGCGGCGCATCGGCGAGCCGGCGCAGGAGGGCGGCCTCGCCGCCATGGTCGAGGAGATGGCCAAGCTGCCGCTGGAGTTCTCGCCGGGCGACCACTGGAACTACTCGGTCTCCATCGACGTGCTCGGCTACCTGGTGGAGAAGGTCTCGGGCATGAGCTTCGGCGAGTTCCTGCGCACCCGGCTGTTCGAGCCGCTGGGCATGACCGACACCCACTTCCACTGCCCGCCGGAGAAGCTCGACCGCTTCGCCTCGTGCTACGTGGCCCAGCCGGACGGCTCCCTCACCCTGCAGGACGACGCCCGGGACAGCACCTACGCCAGGCCGCCGGCGCTGGAATCGGGCGGCGGCGGGCTGAT
Organism: Alphaproteobacteria bacterium; assembly: GCA_016124315.1. GTDB lineage: Bacteria > Pseudomonadota > Alphaproteobacteria > SMXS01 > SMXS01 > RI-34. Next base: position 6,785 of record WGNW01000007.1, on the reverse strand, counting down.
CTCCACCGCCCACGACTACATGCGCTTCTGTCGCATGCTGCTGGGCGGCGGCACGCTGGACGGCGTGCAGATCCTCAGCCCCAAGACCGTCGCCCTGTTCAGCCTCAACCTGCTGCCCGGCAACCGCGACATGACCGAGATGGGCCTGGCGCCGGCGCTGTTCAACGAGGCCGGCTACGCGGGCGTCGGCTTCTCGCTGGGCTGCGGCGTGACCGTGGACCTGGCCAAGACCCGGCTGCCGGGCACGGTGGGCGAGTTCTTCTGGGGCGGCGCGGCGTCGACCGCCTTCTGGGTCGACCCGAAGGAGGACCTGACGGTGGTGTTCATGACCCAGGTACTGCAGTCGCCCCACCACATCGCGCTGCGGCGCGACCTGCGCACCCTGGTCTATTCGGCGTTCACGGAGTCCCACGCCTGATCGTGGGCCAGAGGCCGTTGGCGGCCCCGGGAATTTGAGGTACCGTTCCAAACTTGTTCGCCTGATGGGGAGATGGCCATGAACAAGCAGACCACCCTGAAGCCCGGCGAGGCGCGCAGCGTCGGCCCGAGCGTCCAGCAGATCATCGAGCGGGACGGCGACAACCCGCCGGCCTGGTTCCGGCAGTCCTCGTACGAGTATCTCGGCGACGAGGTGCTGACCGTCGACCGCTACATCACCCGGGAATACCATGACCTGGAGATGGAGCGGATGTGGTCGCGGGTCTGGCAGATGGCCTGCCGCGAGGAGGAGATCCCCGAGGTCGGCGACCACATCGTCTACGACATCGGCCACTGGTCGTTCATCGTCGTCCGCGACGCGCCGGACAGCATCAAGGCGTTCAAGAACGCCTGTCTGCACCGCGGCACCCAGCTCCGCGACGAGGGCGGCTCCGTGCCGCGGTTCCGTTGCCCGTTCCACGGCTGGACCTGGAACCTGGACGGCAGCCTGCAGGAGGTTCCGTGCCGCTGGGACTTCCCCCACGTCGCCGACGAGGCCTACGCCCTGCCGCAGGTGAAGGTAGGCACCTGGGGCGGCTTCGTGTTCATCAACATGGACAAGGACGCCGCGCCGCTCGAGGAGTGGCTCGGCGAGCTGCCGCGGCACTTCTCCACCTTCCCGCTGGAGAACCGCTACATGACCGCCAACGTGCGGCGGATCATGCCGTGCAACTGGAAGGTGGCGCAGGAGGCGTTCATCGAGTCCTACCACGTGGTCGAGGCCCACGCCCAGGCGATGCCCGCGACCGGCGACGCCAACACCCAGTACGACCTGTTCGGCGACCGCATCAGCCGGCTCTACACGCCGCCGGGCGTGGCCAGCCCGCACGTTGCCGATCCGCTCGACGAGCAGGGCATCCTGGATTTCATGCTGGGCTCGCGCAGCCTGAAGAACGAGGGCTACAAGGCCACCCTCGACGCCGGCCAGACCGCGCGCCAGAAATACGCCGGCGTGCTGCGCGGCGACCTGGAGCGGAAATACTGCGCCGATCTGTCGCACCTGACCATCACCGAACTGCTCGACAACATCGAGTATTTCCTGTTCCCCAACTTCTTCCCCTGGTTCAACTTCAGCCTGCCGCTGATCTACCGCTTCCGGCCCAACGGCGACGATCCGGAAAGCTCCATCATGGACGTGATGCTGCTGCACCCGGTGCCCGACGAGGGGCCGCGGCCCGAGCCCGCGCCGCTCAACGTGCTGCGGCCGGACCAGCCGTTCACCGAGGCGCCGGAACTGGACCAGATATCCTTCATCTTCGAGCAGGACGTCTCCAACATGCCGCGGGTGCAGAAGGGGATGAAGATGCTGGAAAAGGGCGCCACCCTGGGCAACTACCAGGAAATCCGCCTGCGCCACATGCACCGGCTGCTGGACCGCTACGTCGCCACGCCGCCGGGCGAGACGTTGCGCGACTGAGGGGTGCTCGACGGCCTCCACCTCGGCTACGACAGGTCGGCAAGAAGCCGCTGAGCGAAGCTACAGCCCCCCGGGGCGGCGCGGCGGCGCTACTTGGCGGCAGGCGTCTCGGCCGGAGCCGGGTTGGCGGGCGGGATTTCGGCGTTGAAGTCGGCGACCAGCTTCCAGGATCCGTCGCCCTGCTTGCGCCAGAGGCTCTGGTTGGCGCCGTCGACCGTCTTCGGCTGGCCGGTCGCGGGATCGGTGAACGTGTACTTCACCGTACCGGTCGTCACCGCCATGTCGCCGTTCGCTGAAACCCAGCCCTTGCCGGGCGTGATCACCAGTGCGGTGTTGTGGTCCTTGGCCATCTCGTCGGCGCCGTTCCGGATCGCCTGAGGCGAGTCCATGACGGGGTTGCCGGGAGTTACCACCACGGCGTCGTCGGAATAGACCGCGGTGGCGGCAGCGGCGTTGCCCGCATTGATGGCGGCGATCTGGTCCGCCTCGACCTTGCGGACGTCATTGAGCACGGCGCCGCTGTCCACCGGCGCTGTGGGCTTCGGGGCGCATGCGGCCAGCATCAGCAGCGGCAACGCGACGAACGGCAGAACAGACTTCATGGTCGTACTCCCCAAGAGCAAACGGTGTGGCGATTGTGAGCCGGCGCCCGGGAGCGATGTCAAGCGAAGAGAAGTCGACGGGACATGGGGACGGGTCCGCACAGCCGCCCCCGCGTCGATGTCGGCTGGCTATAGCTCAATGCGCGAATACCGAGATCAAAACAACAATTGCCAGTACCCGACATCCACCCAACCGCCAAACTTCAGGCCAACCTCCTCGAAGTGCGCGACCTTCTTGAATCCAAAGCCCTCGTGCAGCGCAACGCTTCCGTCGTTCGGCAGCGCGATCCCGCCTATCGCGGTATGATAGCCGCGATCCTTGAGGGTCTGAAGCAAGGGCTGGTAGAGCAGCGTACCAACCCCCCGCCCCAGCTTTTCCCTGTCGACGTAAACCGTGGTCTCGACTGAATTGCGGTAGGCGCAGCGGCCCTTCCATGGACGCGCGTACGCAAAGCCATCGACCAGTCCATTGGTCTCCGACACCAGCCAGGGAAATACGGCCTGGACGTCAGCCATGCGTCCGCGCATCGCCTGCTCCGATACGGGCTGCTCTTCGAAGCTGATGAACGTATGCACGACATAGTGGTTGTAAATCGCCACGATCGCGGCGGCATCCTCGGGAATGGCAGGGCGGATCATCGACAGCTCCAAAGGCTACGAAGAAAGTTATCGTCTACAGTCTACAAGCGCTTGCAGAGGAAGAACCGCCTTTGCCCGATGGGATGATCGTCGAGCGTGCCGAAGAGCTCGAAGCCCAGCTTTTCGTAGAATCCCCGGGCCTGGAACTCGTAGGTGTCGAGCCACATCCCGATGCACTCGTTGGCGCGGGCGATCCGTTCCGCCTCCTCCATGAGCGCCTTGCCGTAGTGCTCGCCGCGATACTCCTGCGGGACGGCAAGAAGCTCGACGAAGAGCCAGTCGTACGCGCACCTGCCCCACAGGCCGCCGACGCGAGCGCCACGCTCATCGGTTAGCAGGACGGCGACGGGACGGATGTGGGGGTCGCCCCCACGGCTGATGTTGAAGGCGCGCAGGGGCGCAAGCACCGACTCGCGATCGGCTTCGGACGGGTTCTCGGGGATGGTGAGCCGGAGCGCCATCGCGCGAAGATATCGCAACGCGGGCGGCGTTCAACGCCAGGGAAAGGTGCGCCCAGGTTTCCGTTTCGCGGCCAGCGTCAGGCGGCGCCAGCGCCCTGTTTCGCGGCCATCCGGACGTCTGCCATCAGGCGGCGCAAATTGGGCCCGGAAACGATCTCGATCCAGTAGCCGTCCGGGTCGCGGATGAAGGCCAGCCCCTTCATGGATCCGTCCTGCGGCCGCTTGACGAACCCGACCCCCAGCGAGTCGAGCCGGGCGCAGGCGGCGTCGACGTCGGGCACCGTCAGGGCGATGTGGCCGAAGCCGCGGGGATCGGCGTTGCCGTTGTGATAGGCGAAGTCCGCGTCGTCCTCGGTGCCCCAGTTGTGGGTCAGCTCGAGCAGCGCGCGCTGCTGGAACAGCCATTCCACCCGCGCGTCCTGGTCCTGCGGAACCGGCTCGTCCGGATAGCCCAGGAAATAGAGCGAGAAGCGGCCTTCCTCGAAGTCGAAGCGGTCGATCAGCGTCATGCCGAGCGTGTCGCGGTAGAAGCCGAGCGAGGCCTCCGGGTCGCGCACGCGCAGCATGGTGTGGTTCAGGCGGAAGCCGTCCGTGGGCTGCACGGGCTATTCCGCGGCCTTGGAGGACGAAGCGGCGGCCGAGCGGCGCAGCATTTCCATCTCCTCCCAGCTCTTGTAGCTGGTGAAATGCTCGTCGTCGTAGAACAGGATCGGCCCGTTGCAGATGAACAGGTACTCCGTGTCCTCCAGCGCCTCGGTGGCGCCGTGCAGCACGCCGTTGGGCTCGTAGACGTAGTCGCCCGCGTTCAGCACGCCGTCGCGCACCTTCAGCTTGCCCTTCAGGATGAAGGTGTGGGAGGCGCTCAGATGCTTGTGCGGCGGCGCCACGTAGCCCTTCTTCCAGTTGAACAGCACCGCCCAGCTGCCGGTTTCGGCGCCGGTATAGAGGACCTTGGTCGCCGACAGCGGCGTCTGTTCGATCCACGGTATCTTGGAGGCCTCCACCAGGGTGTCCTGGAGGTTGCCGTTGATCGGCCGAATATCCTGAAGTGGCATGATCGTTCTCCCGGTTTTCGGTCAGGCTAGAGCGCCGCCGCGCCACCGTCAACGCGGGAGAGGAGGCCAGCGGCGCGAGCCGGCCGCCGGTCGCGCTGTTGCCGGGCTCCGTCGATTTGAGTGGCCAGACGCTCGACGGCGGCTAAATTGGCTGCGAACGGGATCGCGCAGCGCCGATCCCAACCTGGGCAATTGATCGCGCGTCCGAGAAATCCTAGCATCGGACGTCAGATTGCCTCCGGATCAACGGGGAGAAGGGGCCATGAGCCGCATCGTATTCCGCAACGCCAACCTGCTCGACGGGGACAACCCGGCGCGCGCCAACGCCACGATCGTCGTCGAGGGCGAGCGCATCGCCGAGGTCACCTCGGGCGCGGTGCCGATCCGGGCGGACGACACCGTCGTCGACCTGCACGGCATGACTCTGATGCCCGGCATGGTCAGCGGCCATTACCACGCCGCCTACAGCATGGGCGGCGAGCACAAGGTGCCGATGGGCGCGTCCGTCGCCCAGCTGGCGGTGTGGGCGCTCGCCAACACGCAGAAGGCGCTGCGCGCCGGCTACACCAGCCTGGTGGGCGCCGGGACGTTCCACGACATCGACGGCAGGCTGGCCGAGGCGCTCGACGCCGGCGTGGTCGCCGGGCCGCGGCTGATCCCGTCGAGCCGGGCGCTGTCGCCGAAGGTGACCGAGGACGAGCCCGCCGAGGGCGCGCCCTGGGTGAAGTGCTGGGGACCGGACGAGTTCCGCGACGCGGCCATCGGCGAGATCGAGCGCGGCGCGCGGGTCGTCAAGCTGTTCGCGGCGCAGGGCCACGCCATGCGCAGCTGCCGCGAGATGACCTACGAGGAGCTGAAGGCCGCCTCGGACGCGGCGCACGAGCGTGGCGCGCGCACGCGGGCACATGTCTGCGGCACCGCCCAGGTGATGAAGTGCATCCGCGCCGGCGTCGACATCATCGACCATGCGGACTGGATGGACGACGAGGTCATCGACGCGTTGATCGAGCACAACAAGTTCGTCCTGCCCAGCATGTACACGCCGTGGCTGTCGTCGGCCGACCCGGCCCTCGACGGCGCCGAGTACTACGACGAGGAAGACTTCGAGTACATGCGGGCGAAGGTGCCGGTCGCCAATGCGCGCGGCGTCAAGTTCGTGCCCGGCGACGACTACGGCTTCTTCGACATGGCGCCGCACGGCGCCTATTCGGGCGAGCTCGTGTGCTATGTGGAGCAGGTCGGCATCAGCCCGCTCGACGTCATCCGGTGGGCCACCAAGTTCGGCGGCGAGATGACCGGCATCCCGGACCTGGGGACCATCGCGCCGGGCAAGCTCGCCGACATGGTGGTGGTGGACGGCGATCCGTCGGCCGACATCCGCATCCTGACCCAGCCGGACAAGCTGGTCGCGGTGATCAAGGGCGGCGAGGTGATGTGCGGGCATCTGCCGGCCGCCGCGCCCGCCATGGCGGCCGAGTAGATCTTCAGAGAACGGGGAAGCGACAATGGACAACAAGTATTACCGGCACGTGCCAGACTGGCCGCGCTATCCCGAGGACATGGACTTCGAGATGGGCTCGGGCATCACCGTCGACGACGAGGGCACCATCTACCTGTTCACCCGCGACCTGGAACACTGGGCGGCGCACCCGCTGGCGATGAGCCGCAAGATGGGCAAGAGCAGCGTCTCCATGTTCACCCGCGAGGGCGAGTATCTGGGCAAGTGGGGCCCCTCGGACGAGCCGGGCTTCGCGCTGGGCGCGCACACCATCTACTTCATCGACGGCCACATCTGGACCGTCGACCGCGACGGCCACATGATCAAGAAGTACACCAAGGACGGCCAGCTGGTACTGAGCCTCGGAACCCTCGGGAAGCCGGGCAACGAGCCCTACCTGTTCAACGGTCCGACCGGCGTCGAGGTGCAGAAGAACGGCAACATCGTCGTCACCGACGGCTACTGGAACGCCCGCATGATCTGGTACACGCCGGAAGGCGAGTACATCAAGGAGATCGGCGGCTGGGGCAACGGCCCGGGCCAGTTCAACTCGCCCCATGCGGTGGCGCAGACGCCGGACGGGCGGCTGCTGGTGGTCGATTTCCGCGGCGGCGACATGCACTCCTACATGACGGT
>WGNW01000037.1 GCA_016124315.1 Alphaproteobacteria bacterium | reverse complement strand
CTACGCCACGCCCGAGCAGCAGAAGCGCTACGTGCCCAGGGCGCTGAGCGGCGAAGAGATCTGGTGCCAGCTGTTCTCCGAGCCGGCCGGCGGTTCCGACCTCGCTGCGCTCAGGACCAAGTCCGAGCGGGACGGCGACGACTGGGTGATCAACGGCCAGAAGATCTGGACCTCGGGCGCCCAGTTCTCCGACTACGGCATCCTGGTCACCCGCAGCGACCCCACCGTGCCCAAGCACCAGGGCCTCACCTTCTTCTTCCTCAGCATGAAGACGCCGGGCGTCGAAGTGAAACCGATCAAGCAGGCGTCGGGCGCCAGCGGCTTCAACGAGGTCTACTTCACCGACGTGCGCATCCCCGACAGCCAGCGGCTCGGCGCCGTGGGCGAGGGCTGGAAGGTGTCGCTCACCACGCTGATGAACGAGCGCCTCTCGATCAGCGAGAACCAGCAGCGCGGCATCAACTTCGACATGCTGCTGCGCCTCGCGGCGAGCGTCGACGCCGCCGACGGCCCGGCGATCCGCAGCAAGGCGGTGCGCGAGCAGCTCGCCGGCTGGTACGCCAAGTACATGGGCCTGCGCAACGGCCGCTACCGGACCATGACCGCCCTGTCGCAGGGCCAGCGGCCGGGGCCGGAAGCCTCCATCAACAAGGCGGTGTTCGCCGCCATGCTGCAGGACATGGCCTCCTACGGCCTCGACCTGCTGGACACGGCCGGCGTCGCCTACGATCCGCAGCTGGAGGGCTTCCGCCGCCAGTTCGCCGAGGCGTTCATGGGCGCGCCCGGCCTGCGCATCGCCGGCGGCACCGACGAGATCCTGCGCAACATCATCGCCGAACGGGTGCTGGGCCTGCCGCCCGACATCCGCCCCGACAAGGGCATCCCGTTCAACAAGGTGCCGACCGGCTCCAACTAGAACATCCGACGCTGGGTCGACGGCGCCCGGCAATGAGTCCGGACGCAGTCCGGGCCTACTTGGTCTTGTAGTTCACGGTCCTGTTGAACGTGCAGGACTTGGTGCTGCAGGACACGGTGTAGACGAAGTCGTAGATCGCCTTGCGGTCCTTGATCTTCGACGGGTAGCCGCTCGCGATCTTGGACTTCGTCAGCACGATGCCGTTGGTCGCGCCGTTCGCTTCGGTGGAAAACTCGAGCTTCTTTCCCTCCGGCACCATGACCAGGATGGAAGGACGCAGCACGAACGAATTGCGGGCGATCAACGGCGGATTCTTGAACCCGATGGCATCTCCCGTCGTGCCGCGCTTGACGCCGCAATCACCCAGAGCAGCCTTCCACGAGACCCGGCCGGCCGCGGAATTGTAGTCCACCTTGATGCCCGCGTCGGGCACCGTCTGGGACACCGAATAGTCGGCCGCCATCTTGGGACCGCCCATCGAATTCAGCTTGAAGCCCATGGAATAGCCGGTCGAACGGGACGAGATGGTGCCCGGCGGTCCATATTCCCAGATCTCGCCCCCGCTCGTCTTCAGGCTGAACGCGGCGTTGACCGTATCCGTGAACCAGCCGCACACGCCGCCGACCCGGAACTTGCTGATGGCGGATTCGATGGACATGTCGATCCGGTACCAGTCGCCCTCGCCATTGCCCCCGTCGTTGAGGAGGTAGACGGTGACGGATTCGGCATAGCTGCCGGCGGTCTGCTTGTCGCCTTCGAAACTCCCCTCCGTCGTTCCCGTCGTGCGCTTGGTGCCGATGCTGTCCCACGGCGAGTCCTGGGCCGGCACCGGCAACGCCGAGAGCAGCGTGACGACCGCCCCGGCGGCGAGAACCCCCGCGGCGCGCGATCCTATCCACTGGCCAGACATGGGCCCGTCTCCTTTCGGCTGCGCCTCGACGGGCCGCGCCGATGCGTCGCTTCTCCGCCCGCACAGCCACGGCCCGTGGCGATCACCCCTTTTTTGCAGCGGTGCATTTCGTCGCGGTGCAGGTGAGTTCGTAGTCGAAATCGAACGACTTTCGTTTCGCGCCGTTGTCGCGGCGCTGCTTGGCCTGCACGAAACCGTTCGTCTGCTTTTGCGCGTTGGTGCGGAAGACCAGCTTGCTGCCCTGGGGAACCCGCACGATGACCGAAGGATTGAGAACGAAGGTGGTGCGCGCGATCTTCGACGCGCCGGAGTAGGAGAACGCGTCGCCGACCTTGTTGCAGCCGTCGAGATTGGCGATCCAGGCGATGGCGGCCGACGTGGGTGCGTAGTCGACCTTGATCCCCAGCGAATCCGCGGTCTGCGAAACCGAGTAGCCGTAATCGAACCGGAGTCCGCTGGCCCCTATCTTGTAGCCCATCTCCTTGGTCTTGGTCGTGCTGCCGCCGCTGGCGTCGGGGGCGTATTCCCAGATCTTGGCGCCGGACGTCGAGACCTTGACGGCGCCCCGCACCTTGTCGGTCCACCAGCCGCATACGCTTTCGCCCTTGCGGTATCGCGAGATGGCGGCCTCGATCCGCATGTCGATGCGGTACCAGTCATAGTCCGTGTCGGCCTCGTCGCCGCTTTCCGTCGTTTCATCGAGCTTGTAGACGGCGATCTTGTGGCTGTAGGAGCCCGTGGTTTGGTTGTCTCCCTCAAAGCTGGCCTTGGTATCGCCTTTTTCGCTGACACCGCCCGGTAAAGCCTCCCACGGGTTGGTTTGCGCCGCCGAAGGGGGCCCGGCGGCGAGGCCCCAGGCGATCACGCAGGCGCCGACGGCGACCTGAGCGACGCGGCGCGCCCGGCGGCGACCCGGACCGCGGAAGCCAAGGCGGACACTAGCTGGTCTCATGGCACCGGCCCTCTATTTGATGGAACAGGCGGTCGTGCTGCATGTGACCGTCATCTTGTACTTCTTGCGCACGGTTTCCTTGCGGCCGCTGTAGTACTTCTTCGCCCCTGCCCGCGTATCGAAGTCTCCGACATAGGTGTTGAACTTCAGTCCCTGGCCTTCCGGCACCTTCACCAAGACAGTGGGATAGAGCGTGAAAGTCGACTTCGCGATGCTCGACGCCCCGCCGCTGCAGTCGTCGACCGGTATGTAGCCGGGAATCCTCTTGCAACTGCAGCCCTTGAAGTTGGAGCTCCACCTGATGGATTCGGCCGGACCGTCGCGATTGGCCTTGATCCCGGCATCCGGATAGGATTGCGACACGCTCATGCCGCCCACCGAGAACGACCTCTCCTTTGCGGACTGGCCGGTCGTGGGGGCGTATTCCTCGATCTGGCCGCCCTTGGTTTCGAGGTCGAAGGCTGCGTCCACCGCATCGGTCCACCAGCCGCATACGTTGTTGCCCTTGCGGTAGTTCTGGATGCCGGAGGAGAGCGCCATGTCGATGCGGTACCAGTCGGCGCTGGTGTTGCCGCCGTCGTCCATGAGGTAGACCGCGATCTGGTAGTCGTAGGCGGTTGCGTCCTGCTTTCCGCCGGAGCCGTCATCTCCGCGGAGAACACCGTTGTCCTTGTAGGTCTTCAGAGCCGTCCACGGCGTCGACGCCGCTTCGGCCCGGCCGACCGCGCCGGCTGCCAGGAGCAGCGCGACAGCGACAACACCGGCGAACCGCCGGCCGATCGTCGTCCAGCAGAAACGGGAGCGGCGGGAATCCTGGCTCATCCTGATTGGCCTCGTTCCGAAGGTGTGACGCACGGCCCTCCTCCCTACCTGAACGTGCACGATGTGCTGGTGCACGTGACCGACAGCTTGCCGTAGTCCTTGCGCACCTTCTCGTTCTTGCCGTCGTAATACTTGGTCGCCCCGACCTTCGTGCTGTAATCCTTGGTGTAGGTGTTGAACGTGAGTCCGCTGCCTTCCGGCACGCGCACCAGGACCGAAGGATTGAGCGTGAAGGTGGTCTTGGCGACGTTCGAGGCCTGGCCGATGCAATCCTTGGGCGGCATGTAGCGGTTGTTCTTGCAGTCGCAGCCCCTGAGCTTCGTGATCCACGCAACGTTCTCCGCCGTGGTGTTTCGCTTCGCCTTGATGCCGGCGTCCGGGATGACCTGGGAGATGCTCCAGTCGGCCTTCACGGCCGGGCCGCTCTTCGATATCTGGCCGCCGAGCGTAAAGCCCCGGGTGGACTCGGACTCGGTGGTGGTGGGGGCATACTCCTCGATCTGGCCGCCCTTCGTCTGGAGATCGAAGGCCGCGTCCACGACGTCGGTGGCCCAGCCGCAGACATTGTCGCCCTTGCGGTAGTTCCGGATGGCGGAGGTCAGCGAGTAGTCGACGCGGTACCAGTCGCCGTCGGCGTAACCGCCGTCGTCGAGCTTGTAGACCGAGATCTCGTAGTCGTAGGACGTCGCGGACTGGGTTTGCGCTTCGTCCTTCTTTTGTCCCTTCAGCGTCCCGCTGTCGCTGTAGTTCTTCAGCGCAAGCCACGGCGATGACGCGTCGGCCTGGCCGGCCACGGCAAGGGCCAGGAACGCCGCGATGGCCGGCATAGCCAGCGTCCTCCAGGACCGTTTCGTTCCCCCGCTACAGGGCCGTGCCTCAGTTGGTTTCATAGCTTCGGACCCTGTTGATTGAGCAACTGGTGCGGCTGCACTTGGCGGTATACGCAAAACTGTAGGTCGCTCGTCGGCTGACGGTCTTGTATCCGGCATTCGTGATCTTCGATTTCGTGTGCGTGATGCTGTTCGCATCCGATCCCACCTTGGTGCTGAACTTGAGTTCCGCGCCTTCGGGTACGCTCACGACGACCGACGGATTGAGGGCATAGGTGGTCTTCGAGATCTTCGACGCCCCCTGCCAGCCGACGACGCTGCCCACCGTTCCGTATTTGGGCTTGCAGCCCTGCAGCGAGGCCACCCAGACGATGGTGCCGGCCGTCGTCTTGCGATACACCTTCAGCCCCGCGTCCGGAACGGTCTGCGAGCGCGAGTAGGAGGCGCTGACCTTGGGCGAACTGCCGAAGCCAAAACCCACGGAATAGCCGGTCGACCCCTGGTCGATCGTCGCCGGAGGTCCGTAATCCTCGATCTCGCCGCCCGAGGTGGACAACTTGAACGCGGCCCTCACATTGTCGGTGAACCAGCCGCAAACGCCGCCGTCCCGGTACTTCGTGATGTTGGATTCGATGGACATGTCGATCCGGTACCAGTCCTTCTCGGTATCGCCGCCATCGTCCAGATTGTAGACCTCCAGCCGCTCCACGTAGCTGCCGGTCTTCTGGGTGTCCCCTTCGAACTTGCCTTCGGTGTATTCGGTGCTGCGCTTCGACCCGATCGCTTTCCACGGGCTCGTCTGGGCCGCGACCTGCCCCGCCACCAGGCCCGACAGCATCACGACGCAGAGCGGGACAACACGCATCCGCCCTCGCCAGTTGATCGCTACGCGCACGATGCGACGCCGCAGCAGCGGTCGACCCCCGCAATGTCCCTTCCCAATCCCCACAAACATCCCCCTCGAGGAATACCAGCGACATTTGATCCAACATATTGATTCTACCCCAACGACGGACGGGTTTGGTGGCGGATTTGCCGCAAATCCAATTTCATTACATCGCGGATAATAGCGACGGGAGACCGTCGGAGAGACCACGAGCGACGCCCGCCGCCCATCGACATCCCCGTACCATGCGGTAAGATGGCCGCTCACAAACAGGGGAAGCACGATGAAATACACCCGGCTCGGGACGACCGGCATGCGCGTGTCGCGGCTGTGTCTTGGCACCATGTCCTACGGCGATCCGGCGCAACGCGCCTGGGTGCTCGACGAGAAGGCGGCGCGGCCGTTCTACGAGAAGGCGCTCGAGGCCGGCATCAATTTCTTCGACACCGCCGACGTCTACTGCAACGGCGTCACCGAGGAGATCCTGGGCCGCGCCCTGAAGGACCTCGTGCCCGACCGGGAAGACGTGGTCGTCGCCACCAAGTGCTTCGGCGGCACCCACAGCGGCAAGCTCAACCGGCACGGCCTGTCGCGCCGCAACATCATCGCCTCGTGCGACGCGTCGCTGAAGCGGCTGGGCCTGGACTACATCGACCTCTACCAGATCCACCGGTTCGACTACAAAGCGCCGATGGAGGAGACCATGGAGGCGCTGGACAGCCTGGTCCGGGCCGGCAAGGTGCGCTACCTGGGCGCCTCGTCCATGTTCGCCTGGCAGTTCGCCGAGTACCTCAACCTCTCGGAGACCCATGGCTGGCACAAGTTCGTCTCCATGCAGAACCACTACAACCTGCTCTACCGGGAGGAGGAGCGGGAGATGATCCCGCTCTGCCAGGCCAAGGGAGTCGGCCTCATTCCGTGGAGCCCGCTGGCCCGCGGCTTCCTCGCCGGCAACCGCCACCGGCAGGGCGGCGGCGACACGGCGCGCGCCACGTCGGACGATTTCGCGAGCCAGATGTACTTCGCCGACGACGATTTCGCGGTCGCCGACCGCAACGTCGAAGTGGCCGCAAGACTGGGTGTGAAGCCCATGCAGGTGGCGCTGGCGTGGATCCTGTCAAAGCCCGCGGTTTCGGCGCCGATCATCGGCGCCACCAAGCTGGAACATCTCGACGATGCAATCGCCGCGCTTGATCTGACCCTTGAGGAAGCCGATATAAACCTGCTTGAAGAGACCTATCGACCCCATCGCATATTGGGGCATGTGTGAGGAAACAAAGTGCTGTGCAGAGAGGCCAAATATAACATCGGTCAGGTGGTGAAGCATCGCTTCTACCCCTTTCGCGGTGTTGTCTTCGACATCGACGCAACGTTCAGCAACACCGACGAATGGTGGGAATCCATCCCCGAGCATATGCGGCCGGAGAAGGACCAGCCCTATTACCATCTGCTGGCCGAGAACGACGAGACCACCTACATCGCCTACGTCTCGCAGCAGAACCTGCTGCCCGACGACACCGGGGAGCCGGTGCACCATCCGCAGGTGCTCGAGATGTTCGGTGACATGGAAGACGGCTACTACGAGCCGATCCACAACCAGACGCACTGAGCCGGGCTGAGTGCCGGTCAGCCCTGGTCCGGGGCGGGCACCGGCCCGCCGGCGTGGTGGTGCGCGAGGCGCCAGCTGCCGTCCTCGCGCACGAACACGTTGGTGGCCAGCAGGCAGGCCGTCGCCATCAGCTCGTAGCAGAGCACGATGGCGGTGTCGCCGTGCAGGGTGACCGTGGGCTTGAGGCATTCGATCTCGGGACGGCCGGGGTGCATCAGGATGCCGCGCCAGCTGTTGAGCACGGCCTCGCGCCCTTCCAGCCGGGGCCAGCCCGGATGCAGGCAGGTGACGCCCGCGAGCTTGGCCCAGATGGCCTCCATCGCCGCCACGTCGGCCGCGGCGAAGGCGTCGTAGAACGCCTCGTTCGCGGAGATCACGGTTTCCTCGTCCCCTAACGCCATGGGCGGAGTGTGCGGTTGCCCCGTCGGCGCCGTCAAGCTTACAGTCCCTGCCCGAAGGTGAGGGAAACCCATGAGCTGGAAGCAGGAAGCCGACGAGATCCGCAGGCGCCGGGAACTGGCGAAGCAGCAGGGCGGCGAGGACGGCGTCGCCCGCCAGCACGCCAAGGGCCGGCTGACCGTCCGCGAGCGCATCGCCGGGCTGGTGGACGACGGCAGCTTCGACGAGCAGGGCGAGACGGCCGGCCAGGCCGAGTTCGACGAGGCGGGCAACCTCGTCGGCTACCAGCCGGCCAACTATGTGATGGGCTTCGGCAAGCTCGGCGGCCGGCGCGTCGTCGTGGGCGGCGAGGACTTCACCCTGAAGGGCGGCTCGCCCAACGCCGCCGGCCTGCGCAAGAGCGTCTTCGCCGAGGACATGGCGATCCGCTACCGGGTGCCGCTGGTGCGCTTCCTGGAAGGCGGCGGTGGCAGCGTGGCCGGCGCCAGCGGCAAGGGCCTCTCGTTCTCGCCCGTCTACGACCGGCCGCGTTTCCGCTCGCTGTCCGACGCCATGGCGACGGTCCCGGTGGCCTCGGCGGCCTGCGGCCCGGTGGCGGGCTTCCCCGCCGCCCGCCTCGCCGCCTCCCACTTCTCGGTGATGACCAAGGAGACCGCCCAGGTGCTGGTCGCCGGCCCGGCCGTGGTGGAGCGGGCGCTCGGCGTCTCCATGACCAAGGAGGAACTGGGCGGCCACCAGGTCCACCTGAAGAACGGCACCGTCGACAATCTGGCCCGGGACGAGCAGGACGCCTTCGACCAGGTCCGCCGCTTCCTCTCCTACATGCCGCAGAACGTCTGGGAGCTGCCGCCCGTCGCCGCCACGGACGACGATCCGGGGCGCGCCGACGAGGCGCTGCTGGAGGTCATCCCGCGCGACCGGCGCAAGCCCTATGACGGCCGCAAGCTGGTCGCCCACGTGGTCGACACGGGCAGCTTCTTCGAGGTCGGCCGCCGCTTCGGGCCGGGGCAGATCGTCGGCCTCGCCCGGCTGAACGGCCGCCCCGTCGGCGTGATCGCCGCCGATTGCCGCTTCGCCGCCGGCGCCATGACCGCGAACGGCTCCCAGAAGGTGCGCCGCTTCGTCGATTTGTGCGACACCTTCCACCTGCCCGTCCTCAGCTTCGTCGACGAGCCCGGCTTCATGATCGGTCCCGACGCGGAGCAGGCCGGCACCATCCGCTACGGCACCGCGCTGGTGCTGGCGGTGATGCAGAGCCGGGTGCCGTGGGCCTCGATCGTGGTGCGCAAGAGCTTCGGCGTGGCCGCCGCCGCCCACTACGGCCCCGACGGCCTCGTCCTCGCCTGGCCCTCGGCCGAGATGGGCGCCCTGCCGGTCGAGGGCGGCGTCGCCGTCGCCTATGCGCGCCAGCTCGCCCAGGCGGAGGATCCGGCGGCCCTGCGCGCCGAGCTGGAGGCGAAGATGGCCGCCGCCAACGGCGCCTTCCCGCGGGGCGAGCAATTCAACGTGCACGAGCTGATCGATCCGCGCGAAACCCGGCGGCGGCTGTGCACCTGGCTGGAATGGATCGAGCCCCTGCTGGAGAGCCAGAAGGGCCCGACCTTCTATCCCATCCGCCCGTGAACGGCCTGGGGGATTCCCTCGCGCGCGCCGCGGGTCTACAACGGGAACTCATGCCGGACCTCGCCCTCGATCTTCCCGACCTCGCCGCCACTGCGCGCATCGCCCAGGCGCTCGCCGGCCGGCTGCGGCGCGGCGACGTGATCGCCCTCTACGGCGACCTGGGCGCCGGCAAGACCGCCTTCGCCCGCTTCCTGATCCAGGCGCTGGGGGTGGAGGACGAGGTGCCCAGCCCCACCTTCACCCTGGTGCAGACCTATCCCGTCGACGGCCGGGACTTCGAGGCAGTGTGGCACTTCGACCTCTACCGCATCGACGATCCCGCCGACGTGCCCGAACTGGGCATGGACGAGGCGCTCGAGACCGGCGTCACGCTGATCGAGTGGCCCGAGCGCATGGGCGCCGACCTGCCGGACGACCGGCTCTCCATCCGCCTCTCCCTGACGCAGGACCGGCGACGCATGACCCTTTCCGGCGGCCCCTCCTGGGCCGGCCGCCTGCCGCAACCAAAGGACCTGACGAGTTGAACCGCCAAGCCGAGATCGAAGCGTTCCTGGGCCGCGTCTGGAAGCCGGAGGCACGGTATGCGCCGCTTGCCGCCGATGCCTCCTTCCGCCGCTATTTCCGCGTCGAGGGCACGCCCTCGGCCGTGCTGATGGACGCGCCGCCCGACCGGGAGGACGTGCGCCCGTTCATGGCCATCGGCGAGTATCTGGTGGAGAACGGCTTCAGCGCGCCGCGGCTGATCGAGGCCGACATCCCCGACGGCTTCCTGCTGCTGGAGGACCTGGGCGACGACACCTTCACCCGCCTCATCGCCCGCGACCCGGCGCTGGAGCGGCCGCTCTACGAGGCCGCCATCGACACCCTGGTCGCGCTGCACCGGCTGAACCCGCCCAGGCTGCTGCCGGTACGCAGCGCGCCGCCCTTCGAGGTGCCGCTCTACGACGACGACGCGCTCACCCGCGAGGTGCTGCTGTTCACCGAATGGTACCTGCCGGCGCGCACCGGCCATCCCACGCCCGGCGACGCCGGCGCTGAGTTCGAGGCGCTGTGGCGCTCGGTGTTCCCGCTGGCGCGGGGCGGCCGCGAGACCCTGGTGCTGCTGGACTACCACGCCGACAACCTGATGGCGCTGCCTGGCCGCGACGGCGTCGCCGGCGTCGGCCTGCTGGACTTCCAGGACGGCCGGGTCGGTCCCGCCGCCTACGACCTGGTCTCCTTGCTACAGGACTGCCGCCGCGGCGTCTCCCGCGAACTGGAAGAGGCGATGCTGGAGCGCTACCTGGCGGCCCGTCCGGACATCGACCGGGAGTCGTTCATGACCGCCTACTGGGTGCTGGGCGCCCAGCGCAACACCAAGATCATCGGCATCTTCACCCGGCTGTGGAAGCGTGACGGCAAGGCCCGCTACCCGAAGATGATCCCCGGACTCTGGGACCTGCTGGAGCGCGGCCTGAATCATCCGGAACTGGAGGACCTGAAGCTCTGGTTCCACGCCTACTGCCACGCCGACACCCGCCGCAAGCCGCTGCCGGACGAGCCGGCATGACGGCGCTGCCGCAGCGCGCCATGGTGCTCGCCGCGGGCCTCGGCCTGCGCATGCGCCCGCTGACCGACCACCGGCCCAAGGCGCTGCTGGAGGTGGGCGGCCGCACCCTGGTCGACTGGGCGCTCGACGCCCTCGCCAGGGCCGGCGTGCCCGAGGCGGTGGTCAACCACCACTATCTGGGACAGATGCTGGTGGAGCACCTGGCGCAGCGCACCGGCGGGCCGCGCCTCACCCTCTCCGACGAGACCGACCGGCTGATGGAGACCGGCGGCGGCGTGGTCAAGGCGTTGCCGCTGCTGGGCGCGGCGCCGTTCTTCGTCATCAACGCCGACGTGGTCTGGACCGACGGTCCCACCGACACGCTGCGCCGCATGGCCGCCGCCTGGGACCCGGAGCGGATGGACGCGCTGCTGCTGCTCGCGCCCCGGGCGAGAACCATCGGCTTCGACGGTCCCGGCGACTTCTTCCTCGAGCCGGACGGCAGGCTGCGCCGCCGGACGCCCGCGCCCGAGGCGCCGTTCGCCTATTGCGGCGTGCAGATCGTCGCGCCCCGCCTGTTCCGCGACCCGCCGGACGGCCCGTTCTCCAACAACGTCCCGTGGAACCGCGCGCTGGCCGAGGGCCGGCTCTACGGCATCGAGCACGACGGCTGGTGGCTGCACATCGGCGACCCGGCGGGCCGCGACAAGGCGGAGGCGTTCCTGCGCGAACTTTGCCATAGTTGACGCCATGGTTGCGCGGGCCGATCCCCTGTTTCTCGTCTTCCCCGGCTCGTCCGGATTCCCGGACGAGCCGGGGATGACCGCCTGGGGCACAATCCGGACGATCCCATGACCGCCCCCACCCTCTACACCATCCCGCCGGGCATCTCCTTCGTCGACGCGCTGGCGCGCGGCCTGCTGGCGCGGCACGCCGACGATCCGCTGGCCATGGGCCGGATGCGGGTGCTGCTGCCCAACCGGCGTGCCGCCCGCACCCTGCGGGAGGCGTTCCTCAGGCTGTCCGACGGCAGGCCGCTGATCCTGCCGGTGATGCAGCCCCTGGGCGACGTCGACGAGGGCGAGCTGAGCATCGCCGGCTTTGCCGCCGACGGCGCCGACGCCCTCGACGTGCCGCCGGCCATTCCCGATCTGGAACGCACCCTGCTGCTCTCCCGGCTGGTGCTGCAATGGCGCCGTTCCCGGGGCGACGACGGCGAGGAGCCGGCGCAGGCGTTCCGGCTGGCGGCCGAGCTCGGCGGCTTCCTCGACCAGGTGCAGACCGAGCGCTCCGACCTCTCTCGCCTCGCCGAGCTGGTGCCCGAGGAATTCGCGTCCCACTGGCAGATCACCATCGACTTCCTGCGCATCCTGGCCGACGCCTGGCCGGCCATCCTGGCCGAGCGGGGCGTCCTGGATCCGGCCGATCGCCGCGACCGGCTGCTGGGCATGCTGGCGAAGCGGTGGCGCGAGGCGCCGCCGGCGTTCCCGGTGATCGCAGCCGGCTCCACCGGCTCGATCCCCGCCAGCGCCGAACTGATCGGCGTGGTCGCGCGCCTGCCGCGGGGCGAGGTGGTGCTGCCGGGCTTCCACGCCGACATGGACCAGGAAAGCTGGGACGCGCTGGAGCCGAGCCACCCGCAGCACGGCATGAAGCAGCTGCTCGCGCGCATGGCGGTGGACCGGGCCGAGGTTCTTCCCTGGCCCGCCGCCGAGGCGCCGCCGTCCGAGCGCGCGCGCCTGCTGCGCGAGGCGATGCGGCCGGCCGAGACCACCGCCCGCTGGCAGGACGCCGGCATCGACCGCGAGCGGGCGCTCGCCGGCCTCCACCGCATCGACGCGCCCGGCCTGCAGGACGAGGCCGGCGCCGTCGCAGCCATCCTGCGCGAGGCGCTGGAGACGCCGGGACGCACCGCGGCGCTGGTCACGCCCGACCGCAACCTGGCGCGCCGGGTCGCCGCGGCGCTGCGCCGCTGGGAGGTGACGATCGACGATTCCTCCGGCACGCCGCTCGACCAGACGCCGCCGGCCGCGTTCCTGCGCCTCACCGCCGACATGGCGCTGAGCGCCGCCGCGCCGGTGCCCCTGCTGGCTGCCCTCAAGCATCCCCTGGCCGCCGGCGGCATGGAGCCGGGCCGCTTCCGCGCCCGGGTGCGCCAGCTGGAGCGGGCGGTGCTGCGCGGCCCCCGCCCCGCGCCGGGGATCGCCGGCCTGAACCGCGCCCTCGCCACCGCCGACCCGGCGCCATCGGCAGCGGTGGTCGACTGGTGGCGCGCCCTGGTGCCCGTTCTCGGGCCGTTCGCGGCGCTCTTCGAGGGCGACGACCTTCCGCTTGACCGGCTGGTGCGCGCCCACATCGCCCTCGCCGAGGCGCTGGCCGCCACCGACGGAGAGACCGGCGCCGCGCGCCTGTGGGTCGAGGAAGCGGGCGAGGCGGCGGCCGCCTTCCTCGATGAACTGATGCACACCGCCGAGGGCTTCCCCCTCGATCCCCGCCACTACCCCGCGCTGCTCGACGCCGCCATGTAGGGCCGGGTGGTTCGGCCCGCCTATGGCCGGCATCCGCGCCTCACCATCCTCGGCCCGCTGGAGGCTCGCCTGCACCATGCCGACGTGATGATCCTGGGCGGCCTCAACGAGGGCAGCTGGCCGCCCGCCGCCACCGCCGACCCGTGGATGAGCCGCCCCATGAAGCAGCGCTTCGGCCTGCCGCCGCCGGAGCGGCGCATCGGCCTGTCGGCCCACGACTTCGTCCAGGGCGCCGCCGCGCCGGTGGTCTACCTGACCCGCTCGGAGAAAGTGGACGGCTCGCCCACCCTGCCGTCCCGCTGGCTGCTGCGGCTCGACGCCCTGGTCGGCCACGACGCCTGGCCACGCCCGCCGCACCTGGCGTGGCACGAGAGCCTCGACCACATGGCCGCCACCACCCCGCTTGCGCCGCCGGCGCCGACGCCGCCGCTCCGGGCGCGGCCGCGGCGGCTGTCGGTCACCCAGATCGAGAACTGGCTGCGCGACCCCTATGCCCTCTATGCCCGGCACGTGCTGCGGCTCAAGGTGCTCGATCCGCTGGATGCCGACGCCGGCGCGGCCGACCGCGGCACCTTCATCCACGAGGCCCTGCACCACTATCTGGAGGCCAATCCGGGACCGCCGCCGGCCGACGCTCTCGAGCGGCTGCTGGCGCACGGCCGGAGGGCCTTCGGCGACGCCATGGAGAAGCCCATGGTCCGCTCGTTCTGGTGGCCGCGCTTCGAGCAGATCGCGCTGTGGTTCCTCGAGCGGCAGCGGGAACGGCAGGGCGTCGCGGTTCCCGCCGCCCTGGAGCGCACCGGACACCTGGAGCTGGCCGGCTTCCCCGGCGGACCGTTCACCCTCTCCGCCAAGGCCGACCGCATCGACCGGCTGGCAGGCGGCGGTTACGAGATCATCGACTACAAGACGGGCAGCGAGCCCAGCCGGGACCGGCTGCTCGCCGGCTACGCGGCGCAGATGCCGCTCGAGGCGGTGATGGCCGAGGCCGGCGCCTTCGACGACCTGCCGGCCGGCGCGGTGGCCGAACTCGCCTGGTGGAAGCTGAAGGGCGACGCCCGCTACAACGACATCCGCACCGCCGCCGCCATCCTCAAGGGCGACCCGTCGCTGGCCGACCTGGCAGCCGACGCCGAGGCGGGCCTGCGCCGGCTGATCGCCGCCTTCGACGACCCGCGGGTGCCCTACGTCTCCCACCCGAACCCGCTGGAGACGGGCTTCGGCGAGTACGACCACCTGGCGCGCATCAAGGAGTGGGGCGAATGACGGCGGAACAGCGCCGCGCCGCCAATCCGGGCATCTCCGCCTGGGTCGGCGCCTCCGCCGGCACCGGCAAGACGCACATGTTGACCAACCGCGTGCTGCGGCTGCTGCTCGCCGACGCGCGGCCCCAGGGCATCCTGTGCCTCACCTTCACCAAGGCCGCCGCCGCCGAGATGGCCAACCGGGTCAACGACAACCTGGCGCGCTGGGCGACCGCGCCCGAAGACGCGCTCTACGAGGCGCTGGCCGACCTGGAGGACGTGCCGCCGAACCGCGCCCGGATCGCCAAGGCGCGCCGCCTGTTCGCCGAGGTGCTGGACGTGCCCGGCGGGCTGAAGATCGAGACCATCCACGCCTTCTGCCAGTCGCTGATGGCCCGCTTCCCGCTGGAAACGGGCATCGCGCCCCACTTCCAGGTGATGGACGACCGGTCGGCCGCCGAGCTGATGCAGGAGGCGACCGCCCGCGTGCTGGTGGACGCCCAGTCCGGCCGCGACCCGGCGCTCCGCGACGCTCTCGACTTCGTCTCCGCCCACATCACCGACCTGAAGTTCGCCGAACTGCTGGGCGCGCTGGCGGCGCACCGGGAATCCCTGCAGGCGGCCGACGACGATGGCATCTTCCGGCTGCTGGGCATCGCCGTCGACGCGGTGGTGCAGGACATCGTCGCCGCCGCCTGCGAGGACGCGGTCGTCGCGCTCGCCGACCTGCGCCGCGCCTGCGTCGCCCTCGCCGGCGGCTCCAGGGCCGACGCCGAACGGGGCGCCGCCATCGCCGCGTGGCTGGAAGCGCCGCCCGCCGATCGGGCCCAGGGCATCGACGCCTATCTCGCCGCCTTCCTCACCGCCTCGTCGGGCTTCACCCAGGCGCGCAAGACACTGGCGACCAGGAAGGTCTGCGACGCCGAACCGGGCGTGCTCGACATCCTCGTCGCCGAGGCCGACCGGCTGATCGAGACGGCCTGCCGCATGAAGGCGGCACGCGCCGCCCACGCCAGCCAGGCGCTCGCCACCCTGGGCCGGGCGCTGGAGCGCACCTATGCCGCCATGAAGCAGCAGCGCGCCGTGCTCGACTACGACGACCTCATCGCCAAGGCCCGCGCGCTGGTCACCGGCAACGCCGCCTGGGTGCTCTACAAGCTGGACGAGGGTCTCGACCACGTGCTGGTGGACGAGGCCCAGGACACCAACCCGGACCAGTGGGCAGTGATCGAGGCCATCGCCCTGGAGTTCTTCAGCGGCCTCGGCGCTCGCGACGCCAACCGCACCCTGTTCGCCGTGGGCGACGCCAAGCAGTCCATCTACAGCTTCCAGCGCGCCGAGCCCGCCCTGTTCGAACAGATGCGCCAGGCCTTCGAGCGCCGCGCCCGCCAGGTGGAGAAGCGGTTCCACACCGGCGCGCTCACCATGTCGTTCCGCTCCACCGAGGCGGTGCTGAAGCTGGTGGACACGGTGTTCGAGAAGGACGAGGCCAAGGTGGGCCTGGTGTTCCGCGAGCAGGAGGCCCGCATCGCGCACGAGGCCTTCCGCCGCGGCGTCCCCGGGCTGGTGGAACTCTGGCCCACCGAGGTGCCCCAGGAGGTGGAGGCGCCCGAGCCGTGGGAGCCGCCGGTCTCGCGCCGGGAGCTGAAGCCGGCCGCCACCAGGCTCGCCGAGCGCATCGCCGGCCAGATCGCGCACTGGCTGGGTACGGGCGAGAGGCTGGAGTCGAAGGACAGGCCGATCCGGCCCGACGACGTGATGATCCTGGTGCGCCGCCGCAACGATTTTTTCACCGCCATGGTGCGGGCGCTGAAGCGGGCCGGCGTGCCGGTGGCCGGCGTCGACCGGATGATCCTGACCGAGCAACTCGCGGTCATGGACCTGCTGGCGCTGGGCCGCTTCGTGCTGATGCCCGAGGACGACCTGACCCTTGCCGTGGTGCTCAAGTCGCCGCTGATCGGGCTGGGCGAGGACGCCCTGTTCGCCCTCGCCCATGGCCGCGAGGGGTCCCTCTGGCACGCGCTGGCCGCGCGCCGCGGCGAGCCCGCCTTCGCCGCGCCATGGGCGTTCCTGGAGGCGTGCCGCGACCGCGCCGACTTCGTGCCGCCCTACGAGTTCTACGCCCGCATCCTCGACACCGGCGGCCGGCGCGCCATCCTCGCCCGCCTCGGCCCCGACGCGCTCGATCCCTTGGACGAGTTCCTCGCCCTGGCGCTCGACTACGAGCGCAACCACCCGCCGTCGCTGCAGGGCTTCATCCACTGGCTCGAAGCGGCCCAGACCGAGGTGAAGCGCGAGATGGAGCAGGGCAAGGGCGAGGTGCGGGTAATGACCGTGCACGGCGCGAAGGGCCTGCAGGCGCCCATCGTGTTCCTGCCCGACACCTGCGGCATACCCAATGAAGGCCGCGACATCTACTGGCTGGACGACCCGCCGCGGCCGCCGGTGCTCGCCTGGCCGGTGACAAAGGACAACGTGGTCGGGCCGATCGTCGCGGCGAAGGATCTGGTCCGGCGCAAGCGGGACGAGGAATACAACCGGCAGCTCTACGTCGCGCTGACCCGAGCCGGCGACCGGCTCTATATCTGCGGCTACGAAACCAGCCGCGGCAGGCCGGAGAAGTGCTGGTACGAGCTGGTGGCCGACGCCTTCGACAGGCTCGAGGTGGCCGAGACGGCCGACCACCGCGGCGAGCCGGTGCGCCGCTTCCGCCTGGGCGGCGACCGGACCGAGCTCGACCGGCCGAAGGCCGACGCCGCCGCCGCGCCGCCGCCTCCCGAATGGCTCGGCCGGCCACCGCCGCCGGAGCCGGCGCCCGTGCGTCCCCTCGCCCCGTCGCGACCTTCGCTGCCGGAGATGCCGGTGCGCAGTCCGATGGAGGCGGGCGACCGGGAGCGCTTCCTGCGCGGCACCCTAATCCACCGCCTGTTGCAGTGGCTGCCCGACATGGCTGCCGGCAGTCGGGCCGCCGCCGCCCGGCGGTTCCTGCTGCAGCCCGGCCACGGCCTGACCGAGGCGGTGGCGGAAAGCTGGTCCGGGGAGGTCCTGCGCATCCTCGACGATCCCGCCTGCGCGGCCCTGTTCGGGCCCGGCAGCGCCGCCGAGGTGCCGGTGACCGGCCTGCTGGGAACGTCGGCGATCAGCGGCCAGATCGACCGGCTGGCGGTCACCGCGGACGAGGTGCTGATCGCCGACTACAAGACCAACCGGCCGCCGCCCTCCCGACCGCGGGACGTGCCGGCGCTATACCTGCGCCAGATGGCGGCCTATCGCGGCCTGCTGCGGGGCATCTACCCCGGCAAGACGGTGCGCTGCGCGCTGCTGTGGACCGACGGTCCCACCCTGATGACCCTGCCCGACGCCCTGCTCGACCCGCATGCCCCCGACGCCCCGGCGGCATGACGGTGCCCTTGACCAGCCGGGGGGCCGACCCTACCTTCGGTGTCCAATGGTTCGTGCGAACAAGGAACGCGAGATGGCTACGAAGAAGATCACCGACGACAGCTTCCAGGTCGACGTGCTCGACGCTTCCGGCGTGGTGCTGGTCGACTACTGGGCGGAGTGGTGCGGCCCCTGCAAGCAGATCGCCCCGGCCCTCGACGAGATTTCCGAGGAGATGGGCGACAAGGTCACCATCGCCAAGCTCAACATCGACGAGAATCCGGTGTCGCCCACCAGCTACGGCGTGCGCGGCATTCCGACCCTGATGATCTTCAAGGACGGCGAGTTGCGCGCCACCAAAGTGGGCGCCATGCCGAAGAGCAAGATCGTCCAGTGGATCAACGAGTCGGTCTGAACCGGCCCGGATATCCGGTTTGCAAGGGGCGCCCGCGGGCGCCCCTTCGCGTTTCGGGGAAACGACGCCATGCACGACGACTTCAGCGGCTCGAAGATTGCGCTCTTCCTCGGTGACCACGTGCTGGTCTACCAGCGCGACGACTTCCCCGGCCTGCGCTATGCCGGCATGTGGGACCTGCCGGGCGGCGGCCGCGAAGGCGACGAGACGCCGCTGGAATGCGCCCTGCGCGAGACCGAAGAGGAATTCGGCTTCCGCTTCGAGCCCGCAGCCGTGGTCTGGCACGGGGTCTATCCCTCGGCCGACTTTCCCGGCCAGTCCGCCCACTTCTTCGTCGCCACCATCACCGAGGCGCATGTGGACGCCATCGTGTTCGGTGACGAGGGCCAGCGCTGGGAGATGGTCCATATCGACGACCTGCTGGCGCGCGAGGATTTCGTGCCGCGCTACCGCGAGCGGATCGGACACTACCTCGCGGCGCGGTCAAGCACCCCGGCTTCGTCCCACGCTCAGAAGGCGTAGGCGACCGCCACCCGCACCGTCGAGGTCCGCAGGTTGTGGAACTTGCGGTCGTTCCAGTCGGGCTTGAGGGTGGCGAGCTGCGGGCTGCCATAGCCGTCGAAGATGTATTCGAGCCGCGCCCGGAGATGGCGGCTCATGGCGTATTCCACCCCGGCGCCGACGTTGAACCCGGTCAGGGTCTTCGCCGTATGGTCGCTGTAGTGCTGGCCGAAGCAGTCGATGTCCAGGTCCATCGACACCCGCGACACACTGACGCCGCCGGCGATGAACGGCATGAGCTTGCCCACGGCATAGCCGAACCGGGCGCGGGCCCGCCCGGTGATCTCCTGCTTCATCCTGTTGCTGGCGTCCCAGCCCACCGTTGCCGACGTGATCTGGGTGTCCTTCGCGGTGCTCCCGGTGACGTCCAGCTCGACGCCGACGAAGGTCGAGGCGCCGATTCGGGCCATGTAGCCCGCCAGCGCGCCGCCGGCGAAACCGTCCGGCGACATGGTCGCCTCGGGTTTGGAGCCGGGCCCGAAGACCGTGTCGTAGCCGCCCGGCACCAGCGTCATGCGGCCCGTCGTGAACTGCCCGCCGGCATGGATGCCGAGATAGCCGCCGGCCCAGTCGATGCCTTCCGCGTGAACCGCAGGCGACGCCAGCATGGCCGCCGCGGCGGCCGCACCGAACAGGGCCTGCCGAGTGACAGAGACCATGGACTTCCCCCCTCTGATGAACGTGATTACCGACCCGCGCGCCGGGTGGGCGCGGTATCTTGATGCTTCCGCGCCGAGCAGAAAGCAATCGGATTTATGCGGACCCGACCCTCCGGATTCAGCGGGTCGGCGCCGCACGTTGTCGGCGTTCAATGACGGGTGTTATGCTTTGCCTCCGAACGTCGTTGGGGAGCGCCGCCATGAATGTCCAGTCCAAGTTCACGCCGCCGGGGCTTCCTGGTCCCACGTACCAGGAAATCCTCGAGCGCGACGGCGATGCGCCTTCCGTGCTCCGCCAGGAAGCGGGCATCCCGCAGGGCACGGCCGCCGTTCCGCTCCACCGCTACACGTCGCAGGCGTTCTTCGACCTGGAGATGGAGAAGATGTGGCGCAAGGTGTGGCAGTTCGCCTGCCGCGAGGAGCACGTGCCGGAGGTGGGCGACTACACCGTCTACGACATCGGCCGGCACTCCATCGTCATCGTGCGCGCCGAGGACGGG
>WGNW01000097.1 GCA_016124315.1 Alphaproteobacteria bacterium | reverse complement strand
TGACCGTCCTTCTACGTCCCGGCTTGCGAAACGGTTCCTTCGCGCGTCCGGCAATGCATATGCAATTATATAGGCACGGCCGGCACGCCGCACCTGCTTCGATGCCCGACAATGAAGAGCCGTCGCCGCCTTCCGGCGACCGGGCGGCGGGCCGAAGAAGCCGGTCCGCCGCCCGTCGTCACGGATCAGGCGACGCCCGAAATCCGCTTGTTGGGAGCCTTGCGCGGCCCCACTTCGACGGGATAGCCCACCCAGGCGCCGATGTTCTCGCCGGTGCGGCCGTCTTTGAACAGGTCGATCATCTGCTGGGCGATCTGCTCCGGCTTCATCACCAGCTTGGCGAAATCGGCCGGATATTCGCCGTTGGGGAAGATGCCGCGCAGCATGGGCGTGTCGGTGGCGCCCATACACAGCGCATTCACCCGGATGCCGAACTCCTCGAGCGATTTGGACCAGGAATCCGTGAAGCCGTTCAGCGCCCACTTGGAGGCATTGTAGAGGTCCGTGTCCGGCTGGTTGGTGCCGTCGCTGCGGGCCGGCAGCACGTAATAGGTGCTGATGTTGACGATGTCGCCGCCCTTCTCCTTCATGTGCGGCACGCAGGCCCGGCTGAGCATCAGGACGCCCTTGAAATTGGTGTCCATGATGAAATCCCAGTCGGCCACCGCCTGCTCCCAGGAGGAGTCCACCGGCGTCTTGCGGTGGGTGCCGGCGTTGTTGACCAGGATGTCGACGCCGCCCATCTCGACCGCCTTGGCGACGACCTTCTCCACGTCCGAGCGCTTGGAGACGTCGGCCTTCATGCCGACCACCTTGCGGCCGGTCTCCGCGGCGATCTTTTTCGCCACGTCGGCGACCGTGTCCTTGACGTCGAAGGCGAGCACGTCGGCGCCTTCCTGCGCCAGCTTGCGGGCGAAGGCCTCGCCCAGGCCCTGGGCCGCGCCGCTGACGATCGCTACCTTGCCCTCAAGCATCCACCGTCTCCCGCTGATCGTAGCCGATGCTTTCCGGCGTCACGTAGATGGGTTCGCGCTCCGGCTCCTTCTTGCAGGGCCGGCCGACGCACAGGTTGATGGTCTCGCCCGTGCGGCCCTTCGGGCCTTCCCTCAGGATGTCGACCACCACCTGCGCCGAGTCCTCGGCGGTCATCCAGGTGGCGACCTCCTCCGGGGTTGCGCGCTCGCCGAAGAAATTGCGGATCATCCAGGAGTCCGTGGCGCCCATGCACATGCAGTTCACCCGGATGTTGTGCGGCCGCAACGCCTTGGCCCAGGCGAAGGTGAGTGCGTAGGTGCCGTACTTGCTGGCGTCGTAGATGTCCATCACCGTGCCGCCGCCGGTGGGCCGGGGCGCATCGCCCCAGGTGCAGGTGGACAGGTGCGGGCAGATTTCCCGCGGCGAGCCGCAGGTGACGCCGTGATCGGTGCCGATGTTGACGATCTCGCCGCCGCGGCCCTGCTTGAGCATCTGCGGGATCACCGCCCGGCCCATCAGGTACTCGCCGCGCAGGTTGGTGCCGACCATGCTCTCGTAGTCCGCCAGCGACTTGTCGAGATCGTCGTCGACGAGGCTCACCGAGCACTGGCCGGCGTTGTTGATCAGGATGTCAACGCCGCCGAACCGGGCGATCACGTCGTCGACGAACTTGCGCACGGTCGCCGGCTGCGACACGTCACCCACCACCGCCATGGCCTTGACGCCGTGGGCTTCCAGGTCCTTGGTCAGATCCATGATCTCCGGGCGCAGGTCGATGACCGCGACGTTGCAGCCTTCCCTGGCCATGGCCTTGGCATAGGCGTTGCCGATGCCGACCGCGGCGCCGGTGACGATGGCCGTGCGGCCCTTCAGCGAAACACTCATCAGCGTCCTCCTGCGACATCGATGAACTGGCCCGTCGTCCATTCGGCGGCGGGTGAGGCGAAGAAGCACGCGGCGGCCGCCACGTCCTCCGGATAGCCGGTACGGCCGAGCGGCGTCTGCTCGGCGGCCATCTTCTTGGCTTGCTCGTCGGAAATGCCCAGCGTCTCCTTGAACATGTCGGTGACGACGATCCCCGGCGCGATGCAGTTCACGGTGATCTTCCGCGGCGCCAGTTCCACCGCCATGGTGCGGGTGAAGGCGATCATGCCGTTGTTGGCCGAGGAATAGGCGCCGAAGCCCAGCGACGGATGATGCGCTGCCACCGAGATGATGTTGATGATGCGGCCGCCGTCCTTCATCCGCTTGGCTGCCTGCTGCGAGCCCCAGAACTTGGTCTTCATGTTGAGGGCGATCTGCTCGTCCCACTTCTCCATGGAGATTTCCGGCAGCGGATACATCTTGCGGTCCAGGTTGCCGCCGGCGTTGTTCACCATGATGTCGAGGCGGCCCAGTTCCGACACCACCCTGTCGAGCGCCGCCGGAATCGACGTCCAGTCCATGACGTCGGCCGAGATGGCCAGGCTGCGCCGGCCGAGCGCTTCGATCTCCTTGGCGACCGCGTCAACGTCCGCCTGCCGGCGGGCGATCACCACCACGTCGGCGCCGCACTCCGCGAAACCGATGGCGATCCCCTTGCCGATACCCCGTCCTCCGCCGGTGACGACGGCAACCTTGCCGTCCAAGCGGAACCGCTCGTACATCCCCATGTGCTCTCCCCTGCTCTACTGGGCTGCGATGGTCTGGTCGACCCGCTCTAGGTTGACCGGAATGGCGCTCATGCGCGGCATGCCGGTACGCGGATCATAGTCCTTCTCCACATTGGTGAGGCGCCCCGTGTTGGAGCCGATGAAGAAGACCCTGTTGTCGTGCTCCGGCGCGTCGCCGAAGGAATGGGCCATGGAGATGACGCCGGAGCGCACGTCCGGCGCCTCCTCGACGATCCCCAGGATGGAGGCGTGATCGGAAGAGATGCGCACCACGTCGCCCGCATGCAAGCCCAGTGCGGCAATGTCGCCCGGGTTCATGAAGGCCGGGTTGTAGCTGTGGTTGCGCACCAGCACCGGGATGTCGCGGCCCGACGAGTTGTAGACGTCGTTCATTCGCCGGCTGACCAGCCGGTGGGTGAAGCGCGCCTCCGGCCGGTAGCCGGCATGGCCCGTCAGCGCCTCGGCGCGCACCTCGTCCAGTTCGGCCATCATGTGGACGTTGCCCACGTCCAGCCGCTCCTCGCATCCCCCGTCCTTGGGCAGCACGGTGATCGACGGATCGTCGAAGATGTGGCCGTGAGGGTACTTCTTCACTTCGGACAAGGGGATTCGGGAGCCCTTGCACAGGATCTCGAAGATGTCGTCGGTGGTCGGCTTGTTGAGCATTTCCAGGTCGACGCCGTTGAGCGTGAGCTGCAGTCCCATGCGCTGGGCCAGGCCGTAGAAGAACTCCCATTCCTCCAGCAGGTCGGAGCCGGCCGGCGGCTCGACGATCTGCGGCTGGTACATGGCGTAGGGCTCGGGGAAGCCGGTGGAGAAGCCGTAGAACCAGATGAACTCGTTGGGCTGGGTTATCGCCGGCGCCTCGAGGCCGAGGCGGGGCGGGATCACGTAGTCGGCCAGCTTGGCCGTCGCAGACATCTTGATATCGAGGGTGACGTTGAGGTCGAGCTTCTTCATCGCCTCGTAGGTCTTCAGCTGGTCGGGCCATGCCGCCATGGGATTGCCGCCGACGCTGATCAGCGCCTTCACCTGGCCGTCGCCCTCCAGCAGGATCTCGTCGGCCAGCGCCGCCGCGGTGAGGCCGCTGACGTTGTCGCCGAGGCCGCGCACCCGCAGCTTCTCGCCATAGCCCCATGCCGTCTCCGGCTTGGGCTCGGCCTGCGCCTTGCCGCGCCGCTCGGGGATCAGCACGAACGGGTTCGGCATCTTCTCGCCCTCGCGCAGCCAGCGGCCGCACAGGGTGTTGATCACCAGCACCATGTATTCGGTGAGGGTGCCGCGCGGCGCCATGTTGGGGCCGGTGCCGGCGGTGGTCATGCCGCGGGCGGCGGACGCGTAGGTGCGCGCCGCCTCGACCAGCAGCGCGGCCGGCACGTCGGCGCGGCGCTCGACGTAGTCGGGGGTGAACGGGGCGACGGCCCGCTTCAGCGCCTCGAAACCATCCACCTCGGTCTCGATGAAGTCCTTGTCGTAGAGTTCCTCGGCGATGATGACGTTGGCGATGCCCGCCAGGATGGTCGGATCCTCGCCGGGCCGGCACTGCAGGTGGATGTGCGCCTTCTCGGCGCATTCGGTGAGGCGCGGGTCGATGACGATCAGCTTCATGCCGCGCTTGAGGGCGTCATGCAGCCGCTTGCCCGGATTGTACTGTGGAATGCCGCCCCATTTGGAGACCACCGGATTGGCCCCCACCAGCATCCAGGTGTCCGATTCGGAAAATGGCTGCGGGCCGGCGTTCCAGCGGCCGTGGAAGGCGATCGCCATCGGCTTGCCGGGCTGGTCGATGCTGCCGGACGAGAACTTCATGGGCGAGCCGATGGCCTGCATGAAGGCCCCGGCCATGGCCGAGCCGGCGGGATAGGGAAACGAGTAGGTGGCAGTGTAAAGCGCCACCGAACGCGGCCCGTGGCGTTCGATCAACTCGGACAGGCGCGCCGCGATGGCGTCGAGCGCCGCGTCAGAGGTCACAGCTTCGTGATGCCCATTGACCCGATGCTGCGGCCGCAGAACCCTTTCGGGATTGTAATGTTGTTGGGGCAATTGCCTGCCCTTGACGCAGGTGTATCCGAAATACATCGGATTTTCCTTGTCGCCCACGACCTTGACGGCCCGTCCGTCCTCGACGGAGACCTTGATGCCGCAGAATGAGTGGCAGAACCGGCAGATCGCCGTTCGCGTCTCAGCCATGACCGTCTCCCCGCTTCAGGTCCGAGCTAACATGCATGCTTGAAGGTGGAGCCTACGACGCGTTTCCGGCCTTGACAAGGGCCGAGGGAGACCAAGACTCTAAACATCGCAAGCTGCGAATACACTTTCATCTTTTGCCGCATATATGCGATATATAGGTTGGAGCTGGGCTATGGGTGAAACGCAAGGAGGGTTGTGCGTATGAACCGAATGGTAAAACTTGTCGTAGCCGGGCTGGGAGCGTTGACTCTCGCGGCCTGTGCGACGACCGACAACGTCGATCTCTATAACCAAGCCAAAGGTACCGCACCGGCGGGCTCGGCATTTAATGTCGGCCTCTACAACGGTTACATCCAACTCGCCACGGAAGAAGAGAATCCGTATGGCGACTACGTCATCGATCCCCGCGACCGCGACTACTTCGCCCAGAAGGCAATCGACGCCGCCTCTGGCAAGACGGTGATGCCGACCAACGTGGCCGGACAGCTGCCGCCCGAAGGTTGCGGCGACGACCAGACGAAGCCGCCGTGCCTGAAGGTACCCGATTCTCGCCCGATTCCCGGCGACGCCATGGCCGACGTCACCGACGGACGTTCCCGCCTGATGGCGGCATTCGACGCTGGGGCCCGTGACAAGGCTCCGGAAGCGGCCGCCCGCGCGCAGACCCAGTTCGACTGCTGGCTGGAGCAGCTGGAAGAGAACTATCAGCCGCAGGACATCGCGCGCTGCCGCCAGGGCTTCATGGACGCTCTTGCCGAGGTGGAGAAGGCGCTTGCACCACCGCCGCCGCCGCCGCAGGCTGAGCAGCCGACCCGGCCGGAGCCGTTCCTGGTGTTCTTCGACTTCGACAAGTCGGACATCACGCCTGACTCGGCCCGCATCATCTCCGAGGCCGCCCAGCGCGCCAAGGAAACCGGTGCCGTCGCCATTCAGGTGATCGGTCATACCGACCGCGCCGGTTCGGTGAGCTACAACCAGAAGCTCTCCATGCGCCGCGCCAACGCGGTCAAGGCGGAGCTGGCCAAGAACGGTATCGACGCGTCGACCATCACGGTCGAGGGCCGCGGCGAGTCCGATCCTCTTGTCCCGACTGCCGACGGTGTGCGCGAGCCGCAGAACCGCCGTGCGGAAGGCATCTGGATCTATCGCTAGAGCCTAGCCGGCACCCAAGAACGAGGGCGCGTGCTTCGGCACGCGCCCTTTTCTTTTGTGGCTGAACCATCCTGTCGATGCTGCCTCGCCTGTCCCTCATCGCCCTGCTCGGGGCTGCCGCGGCTCTGACCGGCCCGCCCGCCCGGGCCGCCGGCAACGCCGAGATCGTCGACGACGCGTTCATCGGCGCCCCCGGCGAATGCCAGGTCGAGACCTGGGTCACCCGGCTCTCCCGCCGCAGCGGGGCAGCGACGGTCTCGCCCGCCTGCACCCTCCGCGCCCTCCCGGCACTGCAACTCGGCGCGCTGACGAGCACGTCGTGGCAGCCCGGCCCCGAGGACACCACGATCGGACCGATCGCCAAGGTCGCGCTCGGCAGCGTGGGAGCGCTCGGGTTCGCGGTGGACGGCGAGGCCGACTGGAGCATCGATACGGGCCGGCTGGAAACGGCGAGCGTCATCGTCCCGGTCAGCCTCACCCTGAGCGAGGCCGTCACGCTGAGCCTCAACGCGGGCTGGCTGTGGCGCCGCGACGGCGGGCACAACGCGGCGTTTTACGGCGCCCAGGTGGAATGGCATGCGGCCGACCGCTGGACGCTCGTGGCCGAGTTCTTCGGCGACAGCCGAAGCGATCCCGGTCTCCAGACGGGCGTCCGCTGGACGCCGCGGCCGTGGCTCGACCTTGAGGCCCTCGCCGGTTACAAGGTGGACGGCGAGGCCGATCTGGGCCTGACGCTGGGCGTGACGGTCCGCTTCTGACCGCCCGCCCTGCCCCTTCGGGAAACCCTACTTGTTGAGGAAGTTGAGCGGTTGGCCGGCCCGCGGCCACTCGCACTTCACCAGCCGTCCGGTGGTGGACAGGGTCACGTAGGCCGTGCGCAGGCCCTCGCCGCCGAAGCAGATGTTGGTGGCGAGAATGTCGTCGAACGGGAAGAACTCCACGCCCGAGCCGTCCGGCGCGAAGCTGGTGATGCCGCCGTTGATGAGGGTGCCGACGCAGACGTTGCCCGCCTCGTCCAGCGCCATGGAATCCAGCAGCTGGTATCCGGGCAGGCCGTACACCAGGCGCTGCCGCTGTCCGTCGGGCTGCTTCTTCGGCACGCCCGGCGCGTCGAGGTCGATCGCCCAGAGACGGGCGGTGGTGGTTTCCGCGAAGTAGAGCGTCTTCTCGTCGGCGGACAGGCCGCAGCCATTGGCGGTGATGACGCCGTGGACGAGGCGGGAGATCGACGAGCCGTCGGCCTTGGCGTAGTAGACCGAGCTCAGGTCCATGTCCCACTGGCGCCGCTTGCCCAGGTCGGTGAAGTAGAAGCCGCCGTCCCTGTCGAACACCAGGTCGTTGGGCCCCTTCAGCTTCTCGCCACCGCATTCGGCATAGAGGACCTTCACCTCGCCGGTGTCCGGGTTGACCTTCTCGATGCGGCCGCCCTTGTAGTCATCGGACTGGTTGCCCGGCATCAGGGCGCCGTTGGGCAGGTCGTGCCAGGCGAAGCCGCCATTGTTGCAGATATAGATCCAGCCGTCCGGCCCCATGGCGGCGCCGTTCGGGCCGTCGCCGACGATGGCGATGGTCTCGATCCGCCCGTCGGGGTGCACGCGCGACAGGGCGCCCCGCTCGATCTCCACCAGGATGACCGTGCCGTCCGGCATGGCGATCGGCCCTTCCGGAAACCGCAGGCCCTTGGCGACTTCGGTGACGTTCATGATGTTCTCCCCCTTCGGTGGCGCGGCCCGTCCGGCCTCAGCCGAACGCGACCTCTTCCCTGTACCAGCCGGAGCCGATGATCTTCATGGAGTTGTTGTTGGGCATGCGGCTCGCCCAGCCCTCGGGGTCGGCCTGGTAGGCGTCCAGCACCTTCTGGGCGGCGACCGCGTCGTCGCCCTCGAACTCGTAGATGGTGATGTAGCCGGCCGGCATGCCGCCCTTGAAGTCCTTCTCGGCCTTGAAGCAGCGCACGGCGGTGACGTTCGGGCAGTTGAACGTGTCCTCGACATGGTTGCCCAGGTACCAGTCCTTGAACGCCTGCACGTGATCGCCGTCCTTGGGCTCGATCAGTCCGATCAGAACGAGCTTCCCCATCCCCTTGTCTCCCCGATTTCCTGCATGAGTGAAGGTGCCGCGAGCCTAAGCGAGGCTCCCGGCTTTGACAAGCGAGCCTACAGCCCGACTTCCCGCACCGGCTCGGCGCCGTCCCAGTCGCGCGCGGCGTCGGTGAGCATCACCTGGAAGTCCAGCAGATCCTGGCGCTGCTCCACCAGTTCCACCATCACGCCAAGGTCGGCGCGGGTGTCCATGTAGGCGAAGCGTCCGCCGATGTCCGGCGCGCCGCCGGTGGTCACGGCCGGGTAGCCGAGCCGTTCGTAGGCGGCCTTGGCCGCGTCGAAATCCTCCACCCACGCGCCCACGTGGTGGAAGCCGCCGCGGTCGCGGGCATAGACGTCGCGGTAGGCGCTGGGCGCGTCGTCGTGCTGCTGGATGAGTTCCACCTCGATGTCGCCCGCCTGCGCCAGCGCAAAGGAGGCATCCAGCGTCGAGGGCTTGCCGCGGTAGGTCACCGGACCGAGGTCGAGGTGGCGGTAGATGTAGAACGGGCCGACGCCCAGCTTCCGCGTCCAGCGCTGCAGGGCGGCGTCGATGTCGGGCACCACGTAGGAGTTCTGGAATACGCGCAGCCCGAGCGGCACGGCGGTCATGTCTCGTCTCCCCTTTGTCGCCGGGAGTCTACGACAAGCCGCTCGGCCTGCGCCAGTTGTTCCGGGGTGTTGAGGTTGAGGAACGGATCGACCGGCTCGGCCGGAAAGGCGGCGGTAGGCGCCTCGCAGCTGAACTCGCCGGCCCGCCGGCCGCCCGCCGCCAGGAAGCCGGCGAGTTGGTCGCGCAGGTCGAGGCGCAGGAGCGCCACTGTCGGGTGCCGCCGGCCGGCGCTTTCGGCCACCGCCCAGGACGAAGCACCGGCCGCCTGGCGCAGCCGCGCCACCAGGTCGGGCGGCAGGAACGGCGTGTCGCAGGGCACCGCCGCCAGCCAGCCGCAGTCCGCCGCGTTTTCCGCCGCCCAGTCCATGGCCGCCAGCACGCCCGCCAGCGGACCGGGGCGATCGGGCAGCGTGTCGGGGACGACGTGCAGTCCGAAAGAGCGCCACCGCGCCGGATCGCCGTTGGCGTTGAGCACCAGCCGGTCGACCTGCGGCGCGAACCGCCCGATCACATGGCCGAGCACCGGCCGGCCCGCCAGGACCAGCAGGCCCTTGTCGCCGCCGCCCATGCGCCGCGACAGGCCGCCCGCCAGGATCACGCCCAGCACCCGTTCTCCGGTCCCTTTATTTTCCATGCCGCCATCCTAAGATACCGCCGACTATAACGGGGAGAGACGACAATGCACGTGATGGGCATCGTGGGATGGAAGAACAGCGGCAAGACCACGCTGGTGGTCGAGCTGGTGAAGCTGCTGACCGCCCGTGGCCTGAAGATCGGCACCATCAAGCATGCCCACCACAGTTTCGACATCGACCAGCCGGGCAAGGACAGCTACCGGCACCGGGAAGCCGGCGCCACCGACGTGATCGTCGCGTCGGGCGCGCGCTGGGCGCAGGTCCACGAGCTGCGCGGCGCGGCCGAGCCGGAGCTGGAAGACCTGCTGCCGCGCATCTCGCCCGAGGTGGACCTGGTGCTGGTCGAGGGCTTCAAGCGCGACCTGCACGTCAAGATCGAGGTAGTGCCGGCCGGTTTCGACGGCACGCTGCTGGCGCTGGAGGACCCGAACGTGGTCGCCATCGCCAGCGACGCGGAGGACCTGCCCGAGGTCGAGGTGCCGGTGCTGCCCCGCTCCGACCCGGCCAAGGTGGCGGACTTCATCCTGGAGCATCTGGGCCTCGTGTGACGACGGCGGCGTCCGGACTGCGGCTTTGACGGCCGCGCGCGGGGCGCCTATATCAACCGGCCATGCTCGACGCCCTCTACAGCAAGGACGTGCTGCGCCGCGCCGCCTCCATCGGCCGCACGGGGCGGCTTCAGACGCCCGACGCCACGTCCGTCCGGGTCTCGCCGGTCTGCGGCAGCCGCATCACCGTGGACCTGTCGGTCCGGGACGGTGCCGTCGCCGACTATGCGCAGGACATCCACGCCTGCGCGCTGGGCCAGTCGTCCGCCGCCATCCTGGCCTCGAAGGTGATCGGCCGGGACGCGGCCGAACTGCGGGACGTGGCCGAGGCGCTGCGGGCCATGCTGGTGGACGGCGCGCCGCCGCCCGGCGGCGACTGGGCCGACCTCGCCATCCTCGCCCCGGTGCACGGCCACAAGGCGCGGCACGGCGCCGTGATGCTGCCCTTCGAGGCGACGCTGGAGGCGCTGGCGGCAGTGACGGGAGACCCCGGCATTCCGGTGGACCGCCAGCTGACGAAGAACGCTTCCTGAACCATCGGTCTCGACCGTTTCCACGGCGACCGCTCGCATCGAGTGCGGCCCGAAGGGCCGTGTATCGAGATGCGCGGGACAGGTCTCGGTATGATCTGGCGCGCAGCGCCAGATCACTCGACCAGAGCGGCTTCAGTCGTGACCGGAAGTGAGGGTCAGCTCACCTGGCGCTCGCGGCCTTCCCAGAACGGCGCCCGCAGGACGTGCTTCATCAGCTTGCCGGTGCCGTTGCGCGGCAGCTCGCTGACGAAGTCGACCGACTTGGGCACCTTGTAGCCGGCGATCTGCTTGCGGGTGAAGGCGATCAGGTCGTCGGCGGAGAGCTGCTGGCCGGGCTCCAGCACGACGATCGCCTTGACCTCCTCGCCCCAGCGGTCGCTGGGCACGCCGATCACGGCGGCTTCCTTGACGGCGGGGTGGTCGTAGAGGGCGCTCTCCACCTCGGCGGAATAGATGTTCTCGCCGCCGGAGACGATCATGTCCTTCAGCCGGTCCTGGATGTAGACGTAGCCTTCCTCGTCCATGTAGCCGACGTCGCCGGAATAGTACCAGCCGTTGCCGTCCAGCACCTGGGCGGTGGCTTCGGGGTTCTTGTAGTAGCCGACCATGGGCGCGGCGGTGCGCAGCGCCACCTCGCCCGCCACCCGCGGCGGCAACTCCTCGCGGGAGACCGGATCGACGATCTTCATCTGGTGGAACTCGCCGGGGCGGCCGCAGCTCTTCATCTTCTCGGTGGGCACCAGGGTATGGTCCTGGGGCTCGAGGAAGGTGGCGCTGCCGCCGATCTCCGTCATGCCGTACATCTGCAGGAAGCCGCAGCCGATGTACTCCACCGCCTCGCGCATCATGTCGATGGGAATCGGCGAGGCGCCGTAGGAGATCAGCCGGATGGCGCTGAGGTCGGCGCCCTGCTTGGCCTTGTCCAGCAGGATCTTCAGCACCGCCGGCACCATGAAGATCTTGGCCACCTTGTACTTCAGCACCGCGTCGACCATGCGCTGGACGTCGAAGTCCGGATGGATGACGACGGTGGTGCCCATGCGCAGCCCGCCCAGCACCGAGCCGTTGCCGCTCAGGTGGAAGTTGGGCGCGATGCACAGGGAAACCTCGTCGGGGCTGTATTCCTTGTAGGTGCCCTTGAGCGGCTCGGGATCGGGCGGATGGCCCTCCCAGCCCAGGTAGGCCGCGTCGTTGGGGATCATCACGCCCTTCGGCTTGCCCGTGGTGCCGCTGGTGTAGAGCTGCACGTAGACGTCGCGCGGCTTGACCGGGACCTTGGGATCGGTGGTGTCCTGCGCGTCGCGCCAGGCGGCGAAATCGCCCCAGTCCTTGTAGGGACCGTCCATCACCATGACCGTCTCGAGCCTGGGCAGCTTGTCCCTGATCTGCTCGACCACCGGCACGAATTCGCGGCCGACCACCAGCACCTTGATGTCGGCGTTGTCCATGACGTACTGGACCTCGGGCGGCGCCAGGCGCCAGTTCACCGGCACCAGCACCGCG
This sequence comes from Alphaproteobacteria bacterium, assembly GCA_016124315.1. Classification (GTDB taxonomy): domain Bacteria; phylum Pseudomonadota; class Alphaproteobacteria; order SMXS01; family SMXS01; genus RI-34. Next base: position 14,399 of record WGNW01000097.1, on the reverse strand, counting down.
TTGGCCTTGTTGATGCCGGCCATCATCTGCGGATGGTAGTCGGAGTTCTTGCCGTAGTAGCCGACGCGCTCCTGCGGCTTCACGCCCAGCTTGATCAGGCCGTTGGCGACCTGGTTGCTGTACCGGTCGACGTCGGCGAAGGTGGTGACACGGTCCTCGAAGATGGTCGCCACCTTGTCGGGCGTATGTTCGGCGTGATAGCGCACGCTGTCGCCGACGTTGAAGGCTTCCTTGATCTGGTACTCAGGCATGACTGCCGATGCTCCCGTTCCTGCGGTCTTCCCCTAGGCGCGCGATTTTACAATGAAGGCCGCGCACCGCAACCGGCATCCTCGCTTGTTCCGGCCGCTGCTGATATGTAGCGAGTCGAGGGAGAGTTACCATGAATCTGCTGATCTATGCGCCTGCTTATGAACGGGTCAAGGACCGCCTGCCGGCGCAGGTCGCGCCGCTGCTCATCCATCCCGACGAGCGCCTGACCCTGGAGGGGCGGCCTGTGGCGCCCGAGGACGCCTCGTTCGAGATCGCCTGGGCCTCGACCGACCTCTACGTCACCGGCCCCAGCCGGTTCGCCTTCGGCCTGCTGACCCGGGCAAAGGGCATGAAATGGTTCCAGTCGGGCGCCGCGGGCTTCGATCATCCGATTTTCGGCAAGGTCGCCGCCACGGGCACGATGATGACCCGCAGCGACGCCCAGGGCGTCGCCATCGCCGAATACGTGCTGGCGCGGGTGCTGGAAACCTTCCAGGACGCTGCCGGCCGCCGCGCCAAGCAGGCGGCGCATGAATGGGAGCGGCATCCCTTCCGCGACGTCTGGGGCACCACTTGGCTGGTGATCGGCTACGGCGCCATCGGCCGGGAGATCGGCATCCGGGCACGGGCGTTCGGCGCCCGCGTGATCGGCGTGCGCCGCAACCCCTCCGCCGACGATCCCGCCGACGAGATGATCACGCCCGACCGGATCGCCGAGGTGCTGCCGCGGGTCGACGTGGTGGCGATCGCCGCTCCCCACAGCGACGCCACCAACAAGCTGGTGGACGCCGGCTTCCTCGCCGCCATGAAGCCGGACTCGGTGCTGGTGAACATCGCCCGCGGCCGGCTGGTGGACGAGCCGGCGCTGCTGGCGGCGCTGGACGCGGGCAAGCCGGCGACCGCGATCCTCGACGTGTTCGAGAAGGAGCCGCTGCCGTCGGACAGCCGCTTCTGGGATCATCCGCGGGTGCTGCTGAGCGCCCATTGCGCCGCCGACAGCCCGATGAACATCCGGCGCGGCGACGAGGTTTTCCTCGGCAACCTGTCGCGCTATCTGAACGGGGAGAAGCTGCGCCTGGTCGTCACCGAGTTTCCGGCGGCCTAGGGCGGCCGAGTTGACGGTTCACGCGGCCGGCCGCAAAATGCCGACCACTCAGGGATCTTGGAGATAAGAACAATGGCAACGCAGCAATCCGTGGCGATCAAGGTCGACCGCACCAGCCTGCCGCCCTTCGACCGCGCGGCCATTTCCGACGCCGAGTGGCAGACGCGGGTCAACCTGGCCGCCACCTACCGCCTGGTGGCGCTGTACGGCTGGGACGACATGGTGTTCACCCACATCTCGGCCCGGGTGCCGGGACCGGAGCACCACTTCCTGATCAATCCCTACGGCATGATGTTCGAGGAGATCACCGCTTCGAGCCTGGTGAAGATCGACCTGGAAGGCAAGCCGCTGCACTCCACGCCCCACTACGTGAACTCGGCGGGCTTCACCATCCACAGTGCCATGCACCTGCACAACGAGAACGCCAACTGCGTGATCCACACCCATTCCGACGACGGCGTGGCGGTGGCGGCACAGACGCACGGCATCCTGCCCATCTCGCAGACCGCGATGATCATGTGGGGAGACATCGCCTATCACGACTACGAGGGCGTGGCGCTTGACCTGGACGAGCGGGAGCGCCTGCTGGCCGACATGGGCGACAAGCACTGCATGGTGCTGCGCAACCACGGCCTGCTGACCATCGGCAAGAACTGCGCCGACGCGTTCCTGCGGCTCTACTACATGGAGCGGGCGTGCACCTACCAGGTGAAGGCCCTGTCGGGCGGCATGGCGAACATCAACATGCCCAACCAGGGCATGCCCGAGCACACCGCCGACATGGTGCAGTGGAGCTTCGACGGCGGCGCCGGCAAGCTGAGCTGGCCCGCGCTGCTGCGCAAGCTCGACCGGGAAAACCCCGGCTACGACGCCTGACCTGATGAAGGGGCGCCCGGCGGGCGCCCCTTTTCAGCCTATTTCGGGGACGTGTCCGGCGTGCGGCCCTGCGCCTTGTCGAGTTCGCGCTCGCCCGCCTTGCCGACGCTCTTCACGTCTTCGCCGGCGCCCTGCACCGTGTTGCAGGCGCCGAACGCCGTCAGCATCCCGATCAGCATCAGCTTCTTGACTGTGTTCACCTTCATGGGTCGCCCTCCGTGTCCTCTTCTGAACCGGCCCTGAAACCGAGGCGGCCGGCACTTCCTCACGACGCACGCTCTCACGCCCGCCGCGCCGCTCCGGACCGGAGGGGAGCGACGGATCCGGACTACTTGGCGCTGTCGATCGCCCGCTCGCCCGCCCTGCCCACGCTCTTGACGTCCTCGCCGGCGCCCTGCACCGTGTTGCAGGCGGCGACAAGCGTCACCAGGGCTACGACCGTGAGTTTCTTGATGGTTTCCTTCTTCATGATGCGCTCCGGTTTGTGGCCTAAGAGACGGACGCCCTCGCAAGGGGAATCCACAAACAGTTAACGACAATGGGGCGGCGCCGGTTCTCCGGCCACAAAAAAATTGGGGGTAGAGTGGCACCGCGCACATCATCAGGTGGAGGCGAAATTGGACGTTTTTGAGGCAATGGAAACCTGCCGGGCCATCCGGTTCTTCAAGAATGACCCGGTGCCGGACGAACTGGTCGAGAAGGTGCTCTACGCCGCGACCCGCGCGCCGAGCCCGGGCAACTCCCAGGGATGGGATTTCATCGTCGTCACCGACCCGGAGATCAAGAAGACCCTGTCGACCCGCATCACCGAGGTGATCGACGCCACCGTCGAGAGCATCCAGAAGAGCATGGGCGGCATGGAGGCCCTCGACGACGTCAACCGGCGCATGCTCCAGGGCACCCAGAACATGGCCCGCACCCTCGGCGACATTCCCGTGATCATCCTGGTGTGCGGCAAGAAGGTCTATCCGCCGCAGGCGCCGAGCGAACAGTTCGTCTGGTCGGCGCTCTACCCGGCGGCGCAGAACATCCTGCTGGCGGCGCGGGCGCTGGGGCTGGGCACCTGCTTCACCACCTACCACAATACCTGCGAGAAGGAACTGCGCGAACTGCTGCACATCCCCGACGACGTCTACATCGCCTCGTTCATCCCGATGGGCTGGCCGGCGATCAATTTCGGCCCGCTGGCGCGCCGGCCGCTCAAGGACTTCATCCACCGCGACGGCTGGCAGGGAGATTTGCGGGGTTAACCCCTCGTCCTGGCAAGGCCACGGAAGGATACCCCTCCGTCATTGCGAGGAGCGCCGCGACGAAGCAATCCAGGGGCAACCTCCGCCGGCCGGTGGCCCGTAGCGCTGGATTGCCGCGCCCCTTCGGGGCTCGCAATGACAGCCAAGTCCGGCCCGGCCGGGCTTCGGCGACGCTTCAGGCCATCAGGCCCGGCACCACCAGCTTCTGCAGGTGCTCCTTGCGCTCCTCGGGCAGCGGCACCACCTTGCGGGCCTGCAGGTCGAGGGTGATGCCGATCGCCTCGGACGACGAGACCAGCTCGCCGGTGTCGCCGTTGAACGTCCAGTGCACGATCCTGTTGGCCTTCTCGCCCACGTGCCGAAGCCCGGAGCGGACCACGACCAGGTTGCCCGCGTGCAGCGGCTTCTGGAACCGCAGCCGGTATTCCAGCACGGCGCCGCCGTACTTGCCCGTCGACCGCTCCTTGCCGCTGTCGACCGGGCGGTAGTGGCGGGCGAGGTGGACCACGCCGTCGGAGATGCGGCCGATGTAGAACTCGGGCAGCATCCGGCCCGCCTCGTCGCACTCCTGGGGCTGCACGACGCCGCGGGTGATCTCGATCAGGCCCATGCCTTCCGTGTCGGCAAGGTTCGGCGCGCCGGCGGCGAACACGCCCGGCTCGTCGAGGTCGATGCTGCGGGGCGCCGCATGGGCCGGCAGCTCGATCATCAGTTCCTCGGCCCGGGCGCGGACCCTCTCGGACAGCGGCATGGCCACGCCGCTGCGGCGGTCGCGGGAGACGATCTCCATGTTGAAGGTGGCGGAGACCGCGTCGGTATGGCCGTTGACCAGCTCGACGTAGACCCGCAGCCGATCCTCGCCCACGCGCAGGATGCCGGCGCGACCGTAGAGGCCCCAGCCCGGATGGATCTCGCGCAGGAACCGGAGGTGCTGGTCGACGATGGCCATTTCCAGCCCCGAGGCCTGCCGGGCCGCGCGCGGCAGGCCGAGGACGTGCCACAGCGTGCCCAGCCCCTCGCTCACCTTCTCGGCGTAGAACCGGACATTGAGGTGCCCGTTCTCGTCGCACTCCCAGGTGTTGGCCATGCCCTTGTAGACGTCGATCATTCCCATCCCCGCGCAGCTTGCTTGCCAGAAGGGGTATCGCGCGGCGCCGCGCAAGTAAACGGCCAAGCGCGGCGGCGGGCGCGAGTCCGGCGGCAGCGGCCGACCTGCTTGCGGCGGCGCCGGACAGCGCCTAACCTCCGGAGCCGAATCATCGGCCGTAACTTTTCCTGAAACGAGGTGGGGAATGACGAACTACGCGGAAGACTACGAGGACGTGACCCAGTATCCGCTGGACCCGGACCGGGAAGCCCAGCTGCGCAAGATGCAGCGGGAGTGCACCTTCATCTGGACCAACAAGGCGGGCGAGCCGGTGGGCGTGATCATGTCCTACCTGGAGACCGACGACGGCCGCATCTGGCTGACCGGCGCCGAGCAGCGCGCCCGTTTCCCCGCCGTGAAGCGCGATCCGCGCACCTGCGTGGTGATCTCCAGCGCGGGCACCGAATGGGGCGCCGGCAAGACCGTCACCTACAAGGGCCTGTCGGTCATCCACGACAAGGCGAACCGGACGATCAAGGACTGGTTCTACCCGACCTTCGCCCGCAAGCTCTACGGCCATGTCAGCGAGGCCAAGGTGCAGCAGTTCGTCCAGTTCCTGGATTCGCCGGCCCGCGTGGTGATGGAGTTCATCCCGACCAAGAAGATCGTCTACGACGGCGACAAGATGGCCGCCGCGACGCCCGCCGTCGACGGCGTGGCCAATCGTTGATCCACAATAGAAACGGGGAAGCAGAATGGCGAAAGACATCGAGGACAAGCTCGAAATCCAGCACCTGGCGCAGGTCTACGCCGACGGCGTGATGCAGCGCGACGCGGAGCTGTGGGGCTCCACCTGGGCCGAGAACGGCAGCTGGAGCCTGCCCGGCATGGAAAAGCCGGTGCAAGGCCGCGAAACCCTGAAGGGTTTCTGGAGCCAGGTGATGGCCGGCTATCCGCACGTGCTGCACTGGGTCCAGCCCGGCCTGATCTCGGTCTCCGGCGACAAGGCGACCGCCCGCTTCTACGTGCAGGAGAACATCAAGGACGCCAAGGACAACCAGATGCGGGTGGCCGGCGTCTACGACGACCAGCTGGTGCGCGAGAACGGCAAGTGGAAGTTCGCCAAGCGCGATTTCACCGTTCTCTACCGCGGCCCGACCGACCTGAGCGGCGACTTCACCGGCTATAGCGGCAAGGCGATCTAGGCGTCGCTAGGCCCTCAGCCGGGCAGCGAAATCGAGGACCGCACGGGCCAGCCCCGTGCGGTCCTCGATCGTTTTCATCACCGTGTTGGTGATCAGTGTCGATGCTCCCAGGCCGTCGGCCAGGTCGCGATCCTCGGAGTCCAGCACGAAGCCGTCGAGCATGTCGCCATAGTGGCGGACGATGGTGGCCGGCGTCACCGCCAGCCCCAGCTCGCCCATCAGCTTGGCGGTGGGCCCCTTGATCGCCCGGCCGCCGACGATGGGCGAGACGGCGATCACCGGCGCCGCGTGATGCGCCAGCGCCTCGCGCACGCCGGGCAGCGCCAGCAGCGGATCGACGCTGAGATAGGGATTGGACGGGCAGACCACCACGGCGTCGAGCGCGCCGCGCAGCGCCGCGATGAAGCCCGGGCTGGGCATGGCGCTCTCCGCGCCCTCGAAGCGGATGCCGCGCACGGCCGGCTCGCACCGGTCGCGGACGAAATAGTGCTGGAAGGCGAGGTCGCCGCCATCGGTCTCCACTACCGTCGCCACCTCGTCGTCGGACATGGGGACGACCGCAGGGCCGATCCCGAGCCGGCCGGCGAAGTCGGCGGTGACGGCGCTCAGGGCCTCGCCCGCCATCAGCCGGCGGGTGCGCTCCACATGGGTCGCCAGGTCCTTGTCGCCCAGGTTGAACCACGCGGGCCCGCCCAGGCTGCGCAGGTTTTCCATGAACTCCCAGCTCTCGCCGGCCCGGCCCCAGCCGGTCTCGGTGTTGGAAAGGCCGGCCAGCGTGTAGGTGACCGTGTCGATGTCGGGGCAGATGCGCAGGCCCAGATGGGTGAAGTCGTCGCCGGTGTTGACCACGACGGTCAGCTTCTCCGGCGGCAGGACCAGCGACAGCCCGAGCGCCAGCTTGGCGCCGCCGACGCCGCCGCACAGGGCCAGCACATTGCCGCCACTCACCGGAACATGTCCTCGTGCCGCGCCCGCACCAGCGCGGTCGCGGGCCGCTCCCGCCGCGGCGCGGCGAGGCCGCGCATCACGGCGACGGGGGTGCGCTCGGCCGCCTCGCCCATGGCCAGGTTGGCGGCCGAGGCGATCTGGTCGGCGATGGCCACCTCGGTCACCTCCAGCACCTTGCCGAACATGTCGGTGTCGCCGCGCTGGTCCCACAGCGGCTCGATGCCGGCGCAGCCGATGGCCATGCCGGTGGTGCCGTAGCGCCAGGCGCGGCCCACGCTGTCGGCGATCACCACCGCCACGTCGGCGCCGGTCCGCTCACGCAGCGCCTGGCGGAGGCCGCGGGCACTGGCATCGGGATCGACGGGCAGCAGCAGCGCCATCTCGGCGGTACCGCCTTCCACGTTGGAGCGGTCGATGCCGGCGTTGGCGATGACCAGGCCCAGCTTCTGCTCGACGATCAGCACGTTGGTCTTGGCGCGCAGCACCTCGGTTGATTCCTGCAGCACGAGTTCGACCATGCGCGGGTCCTTGCCGGTGATGCCGGCCAGTTCGACCGCCCGCGCCGATGGCTCGACGTCAGCCAGGGAAACCAGCCGGCCCTCGGCCTTGGAAACGATCTTCTGCGCGGCCACGACCACGTCGCCGTCCTGCAGTGCCTCGCCCGAGGCGCCCAGGGCGTCGAGGATCAGGCCGGCGAGGTCGTCGCCGGGCTGCACGAGCGGGATGCCGGGAACGGCGAAGATCGTCAGCCGGGCGGCCATGCGGGGTCAGGCCGTCTCGCCGGGCGTGCCGGTGATGCGGATGCCGGCGCCGGCGATCTTGTAGCGCCGGTTGATGGTGATCAGGATCGAGGTCAGCGCCTCGGCCGCCGTCGAATTCGCCAGCGGGCCGGCGTGCCAGCCCTTCAGGCCGGCGTCTTCCACCAGGCCAACGACCAACTCGCGGGCGTCCACGTCGTCACCCGAGACCAGCACGTCGCATTCGATGGCATGGCCGCTGTGCAGGTGCTCGGCGCCGATGTTCTGGAACGCCGCGACCACCTTGACGCCCTCGCCGACGAAGGCCTGGGCGCGCACGGCGGCGGAATCCTCGGGGGGAAGCTGCACCCGGCCCACCTTGGGCGGGACCAGCGGCACGGTGGCGTCGATCAGGATCTTGCCCTGCACGCCGTCCTTGATGACCTCGAGCATGGGCTGCTGGTTGGAGAAGGGCACGGTGAGCGCCACGACCTCGGCGGCGGCAGCCGCGGCGCCGTTCTCCATGCCGGAAACGTCGCCGCCGACCTCGGCCTTCACCGTCTCGGCCGCTTCTTGCGCCTTGCCCGCTTCGCGCGAGCCGATGATCACCCTGTGACCCGATTTCGCCCAGCGCCGCGCCAGGCCGCCACCCAGCGCGCCGGTGCCGCCGATCACGGCGATCGTCCTCTTCGTATCCGCCACGTCTATCCCTTTCGGTTCTTCGGTTTTTGGGTTGTGTACCATGGTTGGCAGGGCTGGCAGCATCAAAAAAGATGTGCCAAGGTACCCCGCAACGAGCCGCCGTCGGCATAGGCCCGACCGCCATTCCAGAGAGGGGAGACACGCATGAAAGTCGGCTTCAACATGCCGCAGCTGACGCAATTCGCCAGCCGGAAAGCCGTCCACGAGTTCGCCACCATCGCCGACAAGATGGGATACGACTCGCTGTGGGTACAGGATCACTTCCTCTATCCGGAAGAGCCCAACCAGAGCCACCCGGTACACCAGCACCTGCTCGGCAAGGACAAGGTGGTGCACTGGCCGGACGCCTACGCCAGCATGCTGGCGCCCCTCGAGGCCCTGGCCTACGTGGCGGGCATCACCGAGAACATCCGCCTCGGCACCTCGATCCTGGTGTTTGGATACCACCGGCCGGTGACCCTGGCCAAGCAGGTTGCCACCATCGACGTGCTGTCCGGCGGACGGTTCGACCTGGGCCTCGGCCTGGGCTGGGCGACCGAGGAATTCGCCCACATGGACACGCCGTTCGATAAGCGCGGTCCGCGCTGCTCCGACTTCATCCGCGCGGTGCGCGCGGCGTGGGCCGACAACCCCACCGAATATGACGGGCCCTACTACAACTTCCCCAAGGGCCAGACCACGCCCAAGCCGGTGCAGAGGGACTGGAACGGCAAGCCGGGCGTGCCGATCCTCGGCGCCTTCCTGAACGACGCCGGCTTCGACCGGGTCGCCGAGCTGTGCGACAAGTGGCACCCGGCCGGCCATCCGCCGGAACTGGCCGCCGCCCGCCTGGCGCAGATCAACAAGATGGCCGAGGAGAAGTACGGCCGCGAGCCGCTCAAATGCGTCATGCGCGTCTTCGCGGCGCCCAAGCTCCCGGGCATCAAGGAGATCGGCAGTCAGCTCATGCAGCCCAACTGGATCGGCACCGCCGACGACATGATGCCGCACCTGAAGGCGGCCAAGGCGGCCGGCATGGACGAAGTCGTCATCGACTGCAGCTTCTTCCACGAGATGACCAGCGAGGACGACTGGATTTCCCAGCCGGAGTTCTTCCGTCCGCTGCTGGAGGAAGCCAAGAGCTGACCATCGACCGGGCGGGGGGCGCAGGCCGGCGGGTTGGCGTCCCTCACCGCTAGCGGCGGAGCCTCCCATCCGCGACGGCCTCGACATCTGGGCGCTGGTGCCCGTCAAGCGACTGCAAGGCGCCAAGCAGCGCCTGTCGCCCGTGCTCGAAGAAAGGGAGCGCACCGGGCTCGCCCGCGCCATGGTGCTCGACGTACTGCTGGCGCTGCGCCACGCCTGGGGGCTGGCCGGCGTCGCCGTGGTTTCCGAGGACCCGGAAGCGCGCGGCCTCGCCCGCGAGCACGGCGCTGCGCTGATCCCCGAGGCCCAGGGCGGCCTCAACCCGGCCCTGGCAGCGGCCCTCGGCACCCTGGCGGACTACGGGGCCCACGGCGCGCTGATCCTGCACGGCGACCTGCCGCTGGCCACCGCCGAAGAGGTGACGGCGATGATCGACGCCCATCCGGACGGAGCGGGGGCGACCTTCGTCTCCGCCCGCGACGGCGGCACCAACGCCATGCTGATCACGCCCACCGATGCGCTTCCGCCCAGCTACGGCCAGGGCAGCTTCGACCGCCACCGGACGGAGGCGGAGCGCCGTGGGCTGGCGGTACGGGCGCTCGACTTGCCGGGACTGGGTCTGGACATAGATACCCCGGAAGACCTTGCCACTCTGCTGGCGCGCGGCGCCCGGGGGCACACCATGGAATATTTGCTGGCAACGGATGTTGCCACGCGGTTACATAGGATCTCCGTCCAGTCATTGGAAGACAACCGGTGAACCGCGAGGTCGTGACATTTCTTGAGAAGGTGGAGGCCGGGCACCGGCCGACCCGCGACGAATCCCTGGCGCTGGCGCGGGAGACCGACACAGAGCGGCTGATGGCGACCGCCGCGGCCCTGCGCGACCAGGGCCACCGCAACGTCATCACCTATTCCCGCAAGGTATTCATTCCGCTGACCCATCTGTGCCGGGACGTCTGCCACTATTGCACGTTCGCGCAGCCGCCCCGCAAGGGCGAGCAGGTGTTCATGACACCGGAGCAGGTGCTGGAGGTGGCGCGGCAGGGCGCCGCCATGGGCTGCAAGGAGGCGCTGTTCACCCTGGGCGACAAGCCGGAGCTGCGCTACAAGGCCGCCCGCGAGGCGCTCGCCGCGCTGGGCCACGAGACCACCCTGTCCTACCTGGCGGCCATGGCCCGGCTGGTGCACGAGGAAACCGGCCTGTTCCCCCATCTCAACCCGGGCCTGATGACCGACGACGACCTGGCCATGCTGCGGCCGCTGGCGCCGTCCATGGGCATCATGCTGGAGAGCACGGCGGCCAGCCTGCTGGAGAAGGGTAAGCCCCATCACGGCAGCCCGGACAAGGAGCCCGAGATACGGCTCGAGGCGCTGCGCCGCGCCGGCCGGGCCCAGGTGCCCTTCACCTCCGGCATCCTGATCGGCATCGGCGAGAGCCGCGAGGAGCGGATCGAGAGCCTGCTGGCGCTGCGCGACATCCAGGACGAGTTCGGCAACATCCAGGAGATCATCGTCCAGAACTTCCGCGCCAAGCCGGGCACCCGCATGGCCGAGGCGCCGGAGCCCGACCTCGACGAGTTGCTCTGGACCCTGGCGGGGAGCCGCATCCTGTTCGGCCCGGTCATGAACATCCAGGTACCGCCCAATCTGAGCCCGGGCCAGCTCCGGCCGCTGGTGGCGGCCGGCATCAACGACTGGGGCGGCGTGTCGCCGCTGACCCCGGACTTCGTCAATCCCGAGGCGCCCTGGCCCCATCTGGACAAGCTCGCCGCCGAGACCGCCGCGACCGGCAAGCTGCTGGTGGAGCGGCTGACCATCTATCCCGAATACGCGCTCGACCCCGAGCGCTGGCTCGACCCGGCGATGCGCACGCCGGTGATCCGGGCGATCGACGGCGAAGGCTACCCGCGGACCGAGGACTGGTCGCCCGGCGAGGTCACCGAGCCGCCGGCGAGCGACATGGCGCTGCTGGCGGCGCCGGCGCCGGCGCGGCTCGACCCCTGGCTCTCGGCGATCCTGCGCCGGGCGGAAAACGGCGAGCGGCTCGACCTGCCCGACGTCGCCCGCCTGTTCCTGGCGCGGGGCGACGAGTTCACCGCGGTCTGCCGGGCCGCCGACGAGTTGCGCCGCGAAGTCTGCGGCGACACGGTCAGCTACGTGGTCAACCGCAACATCAACTACACCAATGTCTGCTACTTCAAGTGCCAGTTCTGCGCCTTCTCCAAGGGCAAGCTGACCGAGAACCTGCGCGGCCAGCCCTACGTGCTGGGCATGGACGAGATCCAGCGCCGCACCAGCGAGGCGTGGTCGCGGGGCGCGACGGAAGTCTGCATGCAGGGCGGCATCCACCCGTCCTACACGGGCCAGACCTATATCGACATCACCCGGGCGGTGAAGGAAGCGGTGCCGGACATGCACGTCCACGCCTTCTCGCCGCTGGAAGTCTGGCAGGGCGCCGAGACGCTGGGCATCTCCCTGCGGGAATTCCTGGTACGGCTCCGTGAGGCCGGGCTCGGCACCCTGCCCGGGACCGCCGGCGAGGTGCTGGACGACGAGGTCCGGCGCGTCCTCTGCCCCGACAAGATCAACACCGCCCAGTGGTTCGAGGTGATGGAGACCGCCCATGGGCTGGGCATCCGCACCACGTCGACGATCATGTACGGCCACGTTGACGGGCCGGTGAACTGGGCGCGCCACCTGCTCGGCCTGCGCGACCTGCAGGCGCGCACCGGCGGCTTCACCGAGTTCGTGCCGCTGCCCTTCGTCCACATGGAAGCGCCGATCTACCTGAAGGGCCGGGCGCGCAAGGGCCCCACCTTCCGCGAGGCCGTGCTGATGCACGCGGTCGCGCGCCTGGCGCTCCACCCGCTGATCCCCAACATCCAGACCAGCTGGGTGAAGATGGGACCGGAAGGCGTCGCTGCCTGCCTGGCGGCGGGCGTCAACGACCTCGGCGGCACGCTGATGAACGAGACCATCACCCGCTCGGCGGGCGCGAGCCACGGCCAGGAGATGGAGCCGTACCGCATGGAGGAGATCATCCGGCAGCATGGCCGGGCGCCACGGCAGCGGTCGACGGCCTATGGCGAGGTGTCCGAGGAGCGGATCCGTCAGTCCTACCAGGCGGCGCCGCTGGAGGACCTTCGGCTGACCCCGGCCAAGGAATACGAGCGGACCTGATCCGCGCCTACTGGTAGACCCTGAATCCGATCAAGACCACGGCAGGCCGGGACGGCTGCCGCGAGAGCGGTGCCCCGCCCCCCAGGCCTACCTCGTGCAGGTCGCGGAAGGCGAGGCCGGCGCGCTCGGCCGCCCGCAGGTAATCGGCGGTCGGCCGGGCCAGCCCAGGCTTCCACCAGGCGCCCGCTCCCATCCCGGCGGGATCGGAGCCCGTCGCGCAGGGATGCTCGGCCAGCACGTGGACCTCGCCGCCGGGCATGGTGAGACGCCGCGCCTCCCGCAGCATGACATCGAGGTCAACAGGGTCCGCGCGGGTCAGATTGACCAAGGTGAGATCGGCGCTCCAGCGCCACATGGGGACCGGCTCGGAGAAATCGTGGACGATCAGGTCGGCGGGCGCTTCGTCGAACCGCCGGGCCGCGCGGACGATGGCCTCCGCGGCGGTATCGACGCCGATGACCGCTTCCGCGCCGGAGGCAAGGAAGAAGGCGAGATGGTCGCCGGAGCCACAGCCGAGTTCGAGCACCCGACGCCCCATGACGGGCGGAAACCGGTCGCGCACGCAGCGGCGGGCGATTCCGGCGAGGCTGGCCTCGCCGTCGGCGGGATTCGCCGGCGTCCATGGGGAGCCGGGTTCCCTGATGCGTGTCGCCGATGCCCTGTGGGCTGATTGGCCAGTGTCGCTGCGCATGCCCCTCGGTCTCATGCCTCGTATGCAAAAACCCCCGAATCAGGGGGGTTTCGACAGGATGATGCCCGCGACTTGGCCCAGAGCCGCTTCGCTCCAAGGATATGTTTAAAATCCGAAATTGTGAAGCACCGATGAAGCCGGATGTCAGACGATGCCGTCGCCAGCCGGCGCATGGCCGTCCAGGCGGTCCCGGAGCCGGTAGTTCTCCAGCAGCGCGTCGGTGAGCAGCCGCCGCAGCCGCTCGTTCTCCTCGCCGATGCCGGTGCCCTTCGGCACGGCTGGCGGAGGGCCGTCCGGCGTGCCGCAGATCGCTTCGATCTCCGCCGCCAGCAACCGGCGCTGCCTGTCCGGCGGCCAGGCCGCCGGATCGAAGCAGGCCTGGATGCCGATGCCGCCGATCACCGCCTGCAGGCGCTGCGCCTCCAGTTCGTCGTCGCCCCCGGGCAGGCCGAGCAGCAGGCGGCGGCGCCCGATCAGGCGGCGATGGCGATCGCGCCAGAGGACGCCGTTACGGTTCTGCTCTTCGGCGAGTTCGGGGTCGCTGATGGCCTTGGCCCAGAAGCTGAACCACACCAGGCAGTCGGTCCGCCGGGCCTCGTCGAGCGGCAGCAGGCTTTCGAGGCAGGCCTGCATGTCGAGGCCGGCGGCGATGGCCGCGTCGAGCCGCGCCGCCGAGCGCGCCGAGGACTCGCGCAGCGTGAACAGCAGCAGTTCCTGCTTGTTGCGGAAATAGTGGGAGACCACATGGGTGCTGAACCCCACTTCCGCCGCCACGTCGCGCACGGTGACGCCGTCGATGCCCTTGCGCGCGAGCAGCCGGGCCGCCGCGAGGGCCACCTCCCGCCGCCGGGCGGCATGCCTGGGACTTTCGTTCATCCCGCCATCATAACAGACGTTTTCAAAAATCATAACGTTTGTTATGATCCAGTGCATCGCAGTTCGGGGAGCATGTCATGAACGTCCACGCGCGGCCGACGCCCACGGTCCAGCAGATCATCCACGGCGATCCCAGCCCGCCGCCCGGCGTTCTGACTTTGCAATCCAATCCCCAGCAGGACACCGCCGACATCCCGTTCGCCCGCTACACGTCGCAGGCATTCTTCGACCTGGAGATGGAGAAGATGTGGCGCAAGGTGTGGCAGTTCGCCTGCCGCGAGGAGCACGTGCCGGAGGTGGGCGACTACACCGTCTACGACATCGGCCGGCACTCCATCGTCATCGTGCGCGCCGAGGACGGG
>WGNW01000070.1 GCA_016124315.1 Alphaproteobacteria bacterium | reverse complement strand
TGATCGTCGACCTGATGCGCGAGGCGCTGGTCGCCTGCGGCGCGCCGGCCGACCTGGTCATCGCCATCGAGACGCCAAGCCTCGAGAAGACCAACGAGCTGATGAAGCAGTGCGACCGCGTGCTGGCCACCGGCGGCGGCGCCATGGTGAAGGCCGCCTATTCGAGCGGCACGCCGGCGCTGGGCGTGGGTGTGGGCAATGCCGTCATCACCGTCGACGAGACCGCCGACCTGGACGACGCGGCCGAGAAGATCCGCATCTCCAAGACCCTCGATCTGGCGGCCTCGTGCTCGTCGGACAACTCGGTCCTCCTGGTCGACGCCATCTATGACGACATGCTGGCCAAGCTGCAGGCGAAGGGCGGCTACGTCGTCAACGCCGAGGAGAAGCAGAAGCTTCAGGACACCATCTGGCACGACGGCCACCTGAACACCGCCATCGTCGCCCAGCCGGCCGAGAAGATCGCCTCCATGGCGGGCATCGACCTGCCGGAAGGCAAGACCTTCTTCATCGTGCCGGAAACCGGCTACGGCCCCGACCATCCGTTCTCGGGCGAGAAGCTGTCGGTCTGCATGGCACTCTACCGCGTCAAGGACATCGACGGCGCCATCGACATGACCAACAAGATCCAGTCCTACCAGGGTCAGGGTCACTCCTGCGGCATCTACTCGCGCAGCGACGACCACATCATGAAGCTGGCCAACGCCACCAAGACCTCCCGCGTCATGGTGAACCAGCCGCAGGCCGCCTCCAACTCGGGCAACCTCTGGAACGGCATGCGCCAGACCTTCTCGCTGGGCTGCGGCTCGTGGGGCGGCAACGGCACGAACAACAACATTTCGTGGCGCGACCTGATCAACGAGACCTGGGTCTCCAAGCCCCTGGCCCAGACCAAGGTGGTGCCGTCGGACGACGTGCTGTTCGGCGCCGACGTGATGAAGAAGCTGGAAGGCATCAGCAAGCTCGACAACGTGAGCTGATCCCCGCTTCGATAATGAGGTAACGGGTCGCCCCGGCCGCTTCGAGGAGCGCGCCGGGGCGAACTGTTTTCGGAGCCTAGCGGTCGTCGGTGACCGGCACGATCCATTCCGAAAGGAAGGACAGACTGGCGCGGAAGATGGCCCGGCGGGTCTCGTCGCGCACCACGATCACGAAGGTCCGGCGCTCGCCGTCGGGCAGCACCTCCTCGGCGATGGTCGGCAGCGCACCGATGGCATAGAGCCGTGCCTGTTCGCGGTCATCCAGCATCAGCCCCTCGTCGTCCTCCGTCGAGCTCTCGCCGTCGTCAATATCGAAGAAGTATCGCGGCATGGCTGGTCTCCTGGCGACGTTCCTGCTGTCAGTGCCTTGGGATCAACAGGGTTGCTGGCGACGTTAACGTGGCGACGGGGCGGCTTGTGCCGCCATTCATTCGCTTCGGGAACTGCTCGATGGCCATCAGATCCGACGCGCTGACCGCAAAGCTCAGCCATCTCTATCCGCTGTCGGCTGACGAGGAGGAGGTGCTGCAAAACGCGTTCAGCAGGGTGGAAGACTTTGCCAGGGACCGTGACATCGTCCGCGAAGGAACCAAGCCCACCCAGTGCAGCCTGCTGCTCGACGGGTTCGTCTTCCGCTACAAGGTGCTGCCTGACGGCAAACGGCAGATCCTCTCGTTCCAGGTGCCCGGCGACGTGTTCGACACCCAGACGTACCTGCTCGACACCATGGATCACACGGTGGCCGCCCTGACACCGTGCCGCATCGCCATCCTGCGTCACGACGTGATGCGCGAGATCACGGAACGCTTCCCCCGCATCACGCGCGCCCTGTGGAAGGAAACGCTGGTGGAGGCCGCCATTCTGCGGGAATGGCTGACCAGTGCCGGCCGACGTTCGGCATTCCAGCGCATTGCGCATCTGATCTGCGAGGTCTTCGTGCGGCAACGCGCCGTGGGGCGGACCCGAGGCCTCGAGATGGACTGGCCCATCACCCAGGTGGAGATCGGCGATGCGCTGGGGCTGACCCACGTGCACATCAACCGGACTCTGCAGGAACTCCGCCGGGACGGCCTCATCCGCCTTGGTGGCGGCACGCTGGAGGTGCTGGACTGGCGGGGCCTGATGAAGGGCGGCCAGTTCGATCCGAGCTATCTCCAACTCGTCCACGTCGACCTGCCCTGACGCCCCGTCGCGAGAGTTTTCCCGACCGCGTGCTATTGACCCTTTTGCCCCGGCGACGGCATGGGGTATGAATCGCGGCGCAACGCCGGCCCCGCGCCTCAGCGGCGGCGGGCCGGGCATGCGGGATGGCGGACCGACGCCGCGATAAGAACAAGCCAGGCCAACGCCATACGCAGCGGAGGACATTCATGGACTTTGAACTCAACGAGGATCAGCGGCTTTTCCAGGACACGGCACGCGCCTTCGCCCGCGACGTCATGGAGCCCAAGGCGGCCCACTGGGACGAGGGCTCCATCTTCCCGGTGGACGAGCTGCGCCAGGCGGCGGAACTGGGCTTCGCCGGCATCTACGTCCGCGAGGACGTCGGCGGCGTGGGCGTCGGCCGGCTCGAATCCACCATCATCTTCGAAGAGCTTTCGGCCGCGTGTCCCTCGACGGCCGCCTTCATCTCCATCCACAACATGGCGTCGTGGATGATCGACAACTGGGGCACCGACGAGCAGCGCCACAAATGGCTGCCGCGCCTCACCACCATGGAGCTGATCGCCTCCTACTGCCTCACCGAGCCGGGCGCCGGCTCGGACGCGTCGAGCCTGCGCACCAAGGCGGTGCGCGACGGCGACCACTACGTGCTCAACGGGTCGAAGGCGTTCATCTCGGGCGGCGGCCGGTCCGACGTCTACGTCGTCATGGTCCGCACCGGCGAGGACGGTCCGAAGGGCATCTCCACCGTGGTCGTGGAAAACGGCACGCCGGGCCTGTCGTTCGGCGCCCAGGAGAAGAAGCTGGGCTGGAAGTCCCAGCCCACCTCGACCGTGAACTTCGACAATTGCCGCATCCCCGTCGGCAACCGGCTGGGCGAGGAGGGCGAAGGCTTCAAGATCGCCATGCAGGGCCTCGACGGCGGCCGCCTCAACATCGGCGCCTGCTCCATCGGCGGCGCCCGCGCGTGCCTGGAGAAGGCCATCGCCTACACCAAGGAGCGCAAGCAGTTCGGCCAGGCCATCGCCGACTTCCAGGCGACCCAGTTCAGGCTGGCCGACATGGCGACCGACCTGGAGGCCGCGCGCCTGATGATCCGCTCGGCGGCCGTGGCGGTGACCGAGAAGCTGCCGGGCGCCACCATGAAGGCGGCCATGGCCAAGCGCTTCGCCACCGACGTCTGCTTCAACATCGTCAACGACGCGTTGCAGCTGCACGGCGGCTACGGCTACATCAAGGAATACCCGATCGAGCGGTTCCTGCGCGACCTGCGGGTGCACCAGATCCTGGAGGGCACCAACGAGATCATGCGGGTGATCATCGCCCGCCAGGTGCTGAAGGACGGCTGATCCAACTTCGACAAAGGGAGCGACATGTCGGAAGAACCCGAAGTCCTGTTCGAGAAGCGCGGCGGCCTGGGGATCATCACCCTGAACCGACCCAAGGCGCTCAACGCGCTCAACCAGCCCATGGTGCTGGAGATCCATCCGAAGATGGTCGAGTGGGCGGCGGACGACGAGGTGCAGGCGGTGTTGATCGTCGGCACCGGCGAGAAGGCGTTCTGCGCCGGCGGCGACATCCTGTGGCTGCGCAACAACGGGCTGGAGAACCGGCCCAGGGCGCTCAGCTTCTACTGGGACGAGTACCGGCTGAACCGCTACATCAAGCACTATCCCAAGCCCTACATCGCCTTTATCGACGGCATCACCATGGGCGGCGGCTGCGGCCTGTCTGTGCACGGCGACTTCCGGGTCGCCACCGAGCGCACCATGTACGCCATGCCCGAAACCGGCATCGGCCTGTTCCCGGACGTCGGCGGCAGCTTCTTCATGCCGCGCTGCCCCGGCGAGACCGGCATGTTCTCGGCGCTCACCGGCGACCGGCTGAAGGCCGGCGACAGCCTGCACCTGGGCATCGCCAACAGCTACACGCCGTCGGCCCGGCTGCCCGAACTGCAGAAGGCGCTGGAGGAAGGCGACCTGAAGGACGCCGAGACCGTCAAGGGCATCCTGCAGGATTTCCACGAGGATCCCGGCACCTCCCACGTCAAGCTGCTGGAAGGGCAGATCGACGTGGTGTTCCGCGAGGACTCCGTCGAGGCGATCCAGGAGGCGCTCAAGCTGAACGGGTCGGACTTCGCGCTGAAGACCCTGGACACGCTGTCGAAGAAGTCGCCGACCAGCCTCAAGCTGACGTTCCAGCAGATGCGCAGGGGCGCCCAGCTGGATTTCGATGACTGCATGCGGATGGAATACCGTATGGTCACGCGCACCATGGACGGGCACGACTTCTACGAAGGCGTGCGCGCCGTGATCGTCGACAAGGACAACGCGCCGAAATGGCGGCCAGACACGCTGGCGGCCGTTTCCGATGCCGAGATCGACGCCTATTTCGAGCCGCTCGGCGACCGGGACCTGCATTTCGATGGCGCTCCGGGCACACGGGTAGACTAGGATCACGTCGCGGCGGACCGCTCCCGGCAGAGGAGCCGCCACCGCTCAGACTCAAGCGGGGAGGCCATCCCCGACAACGGGAGAGACACATGGCGAAAGTTGGATTTATCGGCCTGGGCAACATGGGCGGCCACATGGCCAACAACCTGCTCAAGGCCGGCCACAGCATGAAGGCGTTCGACCTGATGCAGGACGCGCTGGACCGGGCGGTCGCCAACGGCGCCACGGCCGCGAAGTCCGCCTCGGACGCGGGCCGCGACGTGGACGTGGTGATCACCATGCTGCCGGCCGGCAAGCACGTGCGCAGCGTCTACGCCGAGCCCGGCGGGATCATCGAGGTGGCGGCGCCCGGCACGCTGCTGATCGACAGCTCGACCATCGACGTGCAGTCGGCGCGGGACGTCAGCGCCGCGGCGGCCAAGAAGGGCCTAGACATGGTGGACGCGCCGGTCTCCGGCGGTGTCGGCGGCGCCCAGGCCGGCACGCTGACCTTCATGGTCGGCGGCTCCCAGGACGCCTTCAACCGGGCCAAGCCGTTCCTCGACATCATGGGCAAGAACATCTTCTACGCCGGCGGCCCCGGCAACGGACAGGCGGCGAAGATCTGCAACAACATGCTGCTCGGCATCGGCATGATCGGCACCTCCGAGGCGTTCAACCTGGCCGAGAAGCTGGGTCTCGACGCCAAGACCTTCTTCGACATCTCGTCCACCGCCTCCGGCCAGTGCTGGTCGATGACCTCCTACTGCCCGGCGCCCGGTCCGGTGCCGACGTCGCCGGCCAACAACGACTACAAGCCCGGCTTCGCCGTCGACATGATGCTGAAGGACCTGCGGCTCGCCAAGGAGGCCGCGGAAAGTGTCGGGGCCGAAACCCCGCTGGGGCACGATTCCGAGGCGCTCTACGGCAAGCTGTCCGCGTCCGGCCATGGCGGCCTGGACTTCTCCGGCATCATCAAGATGCTCGCCGGCAAGCTCTAATCCGATCCCCCGGTCGTCGTCCCGGCATGCGGCGGGACGACGGCTCCGCTCCCGCCGCCGTTCCCGCGGCCGGGGCGAAGTGCTAGAACGGGCCGCATGACCCTTTCCTACGACCAGGCCGTGCCGCTGCTGCTGGATGCCGGCGCCCGCCTCGACGCCCGCGGCTGGGTCGCGGCGACGGGCGGCAACCTGTCCCACCGGCTGGTGGACGGCAGCGTCGCGATCACCGTGTCCGGCCGGCACAAGGGTGATCTGGTCGCCGACGACATCATGCGCGTGGACATGGCCGGCGCGGCGCTCGACGGCAAGAAGCCGTCGGCCGAGACGCCGCTGCACACCGGTCTCTACCGCCTGCGGCCCGACGTCAACGCCATCCTGCACAGCCATCCCCGCTCCAGTGTCCTGTTCGGCCTGGCAAGGGAAGGCGAGGGGGCGGTGACCCTGACGGGCTATGAATTCCTCAAGGTGTTTCCCGGCGTCTATACCCACGAGGCGTCGGTGACCCTGGCGGTCTTTCCCAACACCCAGAACATGTCGGCGCTGCAGCGCCAGGTGGACGCCTGGTTCGCGGCCAACCCCCAGGCGCCGGCCGTCTACCTGGTGCGCGGCCACGGTCTCACCGTCGGGGCGGCCACGGTTGACGGGGCACGCTACACCACGGAAGCTATCGAGGAACTGCTGGCCTACGAACTGGGACGCGGGAGACTACAATGGGCACCCTGACGATCTACGACGACGGCGACGGCACGCGTCCGCTGCTGACCTCCAGCGACAACGGTCGGATCGCCGAGGAACTGGCGCGGGCGGGCATCCGCTTCGAGCAGTGGACCGGCCTGCGCGAGCTGCCGGCGGATGCCGGCGACGCCGACGTGATCGCCGCCTACCAGCCGGAGATCGACCGGCTGGTGGCCGGCGAGGGCTACCGCTCCTACGACGTGGTGCGGATGCTGCCCGACAACGAGAAGCGAGAGGAGATGCGCGGCAAGTTCCTCGACGAGCACACCCACGCGGAGGACGAGGTGCGCTTCTTCGTCGAGGGTTCCGGCATGTTCTACCTGCACGTCGGCGGCAAGGTGTACATGGTGCTGTGCGAGGCCGGCGACTTCATCAGCGTGCCGGCCGGCACGCGGCACTGGTTCGACATGGGGCCGCGGCCGCGCTTCACGGCGCTGCGGCTGTTCATGTCGCCCGACGGCTGGGTCGCCAGCTTCACCGGCGCCGGCTGCAGCCGCGACTTCCCCCGCTACGAGGCCGCTGCGGCGTGAACCTCGCCGCCATCCTGCTCGACATCGAGGGCACCACCTCCTCGGTCTCCTTCGTCTACGACGTGCTGTTTCCCGACGCGCGCCGGCAACTGGCCGGCTATGTCGCGGCGCAAGAGGCCGAGGTCGCGCCGATCCTCGACGAGGTGCGCAGCGAAGCGGGCCAGCCGGGGCTGACGGCGGCCGAATGCGCCGACGTCCTTCTCCGGTGGATGGACGAGGACCGCAAGGCGGCGCCGCTCAAGGCGCTTCAGGGGATGATCTGGCGCGACGGCTACGCCGCCGGCCGCTACCGGGGCCACGTGTTCCCCGACGTGGCGCCGGCGCTGCGCCGCTGGGCGGGGCGCGGCCTCGCGATCTACATCTATTCTTCCGGTTCGGTCGAGGCGCAGAAGCTGCTTTTCGGCCATTCCGCCGCCGGCGACCTCACGCCGCTGCTCTCCGGCCATTTCGACACGCGGACCGGAGGCAAGAAGGAGCCATCGTCCTATGCGGCCATTGCCCGGGCGGTGGGACTGCCGCCGGCACGCATCCTCTTCCTCTCCGACAATCCCGAAGAACTGGACGCGGCCCGCGCGGCAGGCCTCCGGATTCTGGGTTCGATCAGGCCCGGCAATACCTACGACCTGGCCGCGTTCCCGTCCGTCTGCGCGTTCGACGAGGTCGACGAAGCGCTGGCCGGCACGGCCTAACCGAGCGCTTCCGTCCGCGGGGCCGGCTTCTATATACATAGGGAGTTTGGACCGGGGGCACGGGTGCGATTGTTCGCGTTGACATTGCTGGCCATGTGGTTTCTGGCGCCGGGCGCACACGCAACGGAAAGCGAGTGCTTCGGCCCGGACAAGGGCTGGTGCGCCTGGGCCTTCGACGTCGAGCATCCGGAGCAGGGGTGGCGGGTCGCCTACAGCTCCCAGGAAGAGGGTACCCAGGTCGAGACCGCGATCCAGACCGTCGACAACCGCCCGCGGCTGTGCATCCGGCTTGCGCCCATCCAGCACGAAAACGGCGGCCAGGTCATCATCTCGCTGCGTCCCGACGAGCTGCATCCGGAGCAGTGGAAGCAGTATGTGGGACGGAACAGCGAGTTCACCGGCGACGCGCTGCGCTTCTCTCTCGGGCGCCGCGCCTTGGAATCCGTGCTGCAGGCGCCGGCGTCGGCGACCCTCTACGTGTTCGTCGAAGTCCGCTCGCCCGACGGCGCCACCAAGGCCAGCCACAAGGTGCCGCTGGAGGGCCTGAACGAGGCCCTGCGCTTCGCCCGCCTGGGCCGATAAGTGTTTCCACTATTTCTGATTCGTCCTACATTTGATCTTGATCAGGGGCTTGGCACGACCCGCCCGTTAGGGTAAGCCGTCCCTCACGTCACGGAAGGCTCTGGAGCGCTATGGATTACGAGGCCCGATTCAGCCAGGCCATCGAGTCTTTGAAGACCGAAGGCCGGTATCGCGTGTTCATGGACATCGCGCGCGCCCGCGGGCGGTTTCCCCGCGCTCGGCATTTCGGCGGCGGCGGCACTCGCGACATCGTGGTCTGGTGCTCCAACGACTATCTGGGCATGGGCCAGCATCCGCACGTGATCGCCGCCATGGAGCAGGCGCTCCACGAATGCGGCGCGGGCGCGGGCGGAACGCGCAACATCAGCGGCACCAACCACTACCACGTGCTGCTGGAGCAGGAGCTGGCCGATCTGCACGGCAAGCAAGCGGCGCTGCTCTTCACCTCGGGCTACATCTCCAACGAGGCCACCCTCAGCACCATCGGCCGCATCCTGCCCGGCTGCATCCTGTTCTCCGACGAGCTGAACCACGCCTCGATGATCGAAGGCGTGCGCCATTCCGGCCAGGTGAAACGCATTTTCCGCCACAACGACGTCGCCCACCTGGAGTCGCTGCTGAAGCAGACCGACCCGGAGACGCCCAAGGTGATCGCGTTTGAGTCCGTCTATTCCATGGACGGCGACATCGCGCCCATCCACGCGTTCTGCGACCTGGCGGAGAAGTACAACGCCATCACCTATCTGGACGAGGTGCATGCGGTCGGCCTGTACGGCGAGCGGGGCGGCGGCGTCGCCGAGCGCGACGGGGCCATGGACCGTCTCACCATTATCGAAGGCACGCTGGCCAAGGCGTTCGGCGTGATGGGCGGCTACATCTCGGCGTCCACCAGCATCGTCGACGTGGTCCGCTCCTACGCGCCGGGCTTCATCTTCACAACCTCGCTGTCTCCCGTCCTTGCGGCTGGCGCGCTGGCCAGCATCCGCTATTTGAAGACCGCCGGCGACCTGCGTGTCACCCATCAGGAGCGGGCGGCCCGGCTGAAGCGGCTGTTCCGCGAAGCGGGCCTGCCGGTGATGGACTCGGCAAGCCACATCGTGCCGCTCTGGGTGGGCGAGGCGTCGCTGTGCAAGCAGGTGTCCGACGAACTGATGGACGAATTCGGCATCTACGTTCAGCCGATCAACTACCCGACCGTGCCGCGAGGCACCGAACGGCTCCGGTTCACGCCCAGCCCGTTCCATACCGACGAGATGATGGAAGACCTAGTCAAGGCGCTGAACACGGTCTGGGAACGCCGCAAGATCCGCCGCGCCGCCTGACGGTCGTCTTCTGCCGAAGAGCCGATTACCCGCAGCACCGCCTCTGCGGCACAGTTTTACCTTCTGCCGCAGTGCCCGGTGCAACGGGTATATGCACAGTAGGAAAACGTGCATCTCCATCATTCTAGTGGCTTTTTTCTAGCAGGCGGCCCGGCCTTGGATTAACAATCGTTGCATTGAGAGACTTGAGGTTCGGTCTCTGGTCGGTACGGATGCCGTTGACGCTCACCGTCGATATTCTTGAGCCCGACGGCTTTGGTCTGCAGGCTTGGCGGGTTTTTGCATCGTGTCGGGCTTGGGCGGATGCTTGGGGGCAGAATGCACGATATTGACGATGCCGGTCGGGCGCCCGTGTTTGCGGCCTCCGCCGTGACGGCTTGGCCTGTGACGGGGGGCCGGGCAAGCCTGCGCCGACGGCGTCCTTGCGGGCCGGTGAACCTCGCGGGCAAGGCCGTCCATGAATTCTGACATCCGGTATCGCAGCGCCTTGCTGGACCGAGTGATCGAGGGCATGCGCGACGGGCTGCTGATACGGGACGCGGCCGGCCAGGTGCTGATCGCCAATTCCGAGGCGCGCCGCCTTCTGGGCCCCCAGCTACTTGCCGCGGGCGATACGTTCCCGGGCGCCTGCGTCACACTCACGCCCCCGGAACGCGAGGAGCCGCTGTCCGCCGAAGAGCTCCCGTCGAGCCTCGCCCTGCGGGGCCGGTCGACCGAGGATCGGGAGCTTCGGGTGGCGGGCCCCCATCTCGAGGAGCCGGTCGTCATTTCCACGAGCGCCCAGCCGCTTCTGGATCCGTCGGGATCGATCGAGGGCTGCTTGGTGTGGTTCAGGGACCTGACCACCCAGCGCAGGGCCGAACGAGCCCGCCACGACGCGGAGACCCGCCTCACGCAGGCACAGAAGATGGAGGCGATGGGACAGCTGGCAGGCGGCATCGCCCACGATTTCAACAATCTGCTGACGGTCATCGTCGGCAGTTGCGAAGTCCTGGTCGAGGAACTGGACGAGTCCGAAACCTTCCTGAGATCGGTTGCGGAACAGATCGAGGCAG
Organism: Alphaproteobacteria bacterium; assembly: GCA_016124315.1. Taxonomy (GTDB): domain Bacteria; phylum Pseudomonadota; class Alphaproteobacteria; order SMXS01; family SMXS01; genus RI-34. The sequence continues at coordinate 9,257 of WGNW01000070.1, read as the reverse complement.
CGGCGGGACGGGGCGCGGAACTCACCCATCGTCTGCTGGCACTGTCAAAGCGCCAGACGCTGAAGCCCACCGTCCTCGACGTCAACGAGATGGTCGCGAGCATGAGTTCGCTGCTGCGCCGTGCCCTGGGCGAGACCATCGTCATCAGGGAGGAGCTGGACCCGGCGATCGGCGCTACCCTGGCCGATGTCAGCAATTTCGAAAACGCCCTGCTCAACCTGGTCATCAATGCGCGCGACGCCATGCCGGAAGGAGGCACGCTCACCATCCGTACGGAGAACCGGCTGGTTCGGGACCGCCGGGACACGGAGCCAGGCGACTATGTCGTGCTCGCCGTCTCGGATACCGGCACCGGCATGACCGAGGAGGTGAAGGCGCGGGCCTTCGAGCCCTTCTTCAGCACCAAGGCGTCGGGGAGGGGGTCCGGACTCGGGCTCGCGACCATCCACGGCTTCGTCAGCCAGTCGGGAGGCTTCGTGGAGATCGAGAGCACCCCTGGACAGGGGACGACGATAGGAATCGCCATGCCCCGCGTCTATGTCAGCGGCGCGATGGACGGGGTGAGGGAGCTTGCGCCGGCGGAGCGCGGCCGCGGCCAGACCATTCTTGTCGTCGAGGACGACGAATACGTCCGGACGACCTTCGTGACGATCCTGGAGGAACTCGGCTACCGAACCCTGAGCGCGCCGGATGCGGCGGCGGCCATGGAGCTGGTCGGGGGCGGGCAGGCCATATCCCTTCTGCTGACCGATGTCGTGATGCCGGGCATGAGCGGCTGGGATCTAGCCAAGGCGGCGGCGGAGGCGAGGCCGGGCCTGCCGGTTCTCTTCACCACCGGCTACACCGATAACGTGCTCTTGCGCCGTGCCGGCCTAGACGACAGAATCCATGTGCTCGCCAAGCCCTTCAAGGCACAGGAACTGGCCAAGGCCATCGAAGGTCTCCTGGGGGGCGATCGATCCGGCGGACGCGATACCGCCACACGCCACAGGGAAGGCGACTGACTTGGCAGATGCGACCGACGCCGCCTCGTTCGGCATTCAGAAGATTCCAACCCGCGTCCCGGGGCTGGATGAGGTGCTCGGCGGGGGGCTGCCCGAAGGGCGGGTGACCGTCGTCGTCGGCGCGACGGGCAGCGGCAAGACGCTGATGGGCCTGCAATTCCTTGTCGGAGGCCTGCGCGGGGACGAGGAACCCGGCATATTCGTCAGCTTCGAGGAATCCGAATCCGACATCCGGTCGACGATGCAGAGCCTGCGATGGCCGGTCTCCGGCAACGGCTCGGGGGCCGCCATTCATATCATGGAAGCGGAATTCCTGCCTGACACGCTGCTTTCCGGCACGTTCGACCTGAACGGACTGCTGGCGGCATTGTCCACCCTGGTCGAGGAAACCGGCGCCACGCGCGTGGTCTTCGATGCGGTCGATGCGCTGCTGGAGCTTCTCGACGACCGCCACGCCCAGCGCCGCGAACTGCGCCGCCTGTTCCAGTGGGTGCGGGAGCGGAACCTGACGGCGGTGCTGACCGCCAAGTCGGATGACGTGACGTCGCAGCAACCGCTGCCCAACCAGCCGCTGCTGCTCTATCTCAGCCACTGCGTCATGGTGCTGCGCTACGAATTGCAGGACGGCATCTGCAGCCGGAGCATCCGGCTGCTGAAGTACCGGGGGTCGAGCCACTCGCTCAACGAGATGCCCATGACCGTGGGCGCGGCCGGGCTCGCCGTCTTCGGCATCCGCTCTCCCGACATGACCTACCGGGTGTTCGAGAGCCGGGTGTCCACCGGCGTGGACCGGCTCGACACCATGCTGGGCGGGGGGCTCTACCGGGGGTCGGGAATTCTCGTTTCGGGGTCGCCCGGCACCGCCAAAACGACTCTGGGCGGCGCCTTTCTCGATGCCGCGTGCGCGCACGGCGAGAGGGGACTGTTCATTTCCCTCGACGAGGCGCCCGAACAGATCGTCCGCAACCTGAAATCGGTCGGGATCGACCTGAAACGCCATCTGGACTCGGGCGCGCTGCTGATGCGCGGCTACCGCGCCGGCTCCATCGAAACCGAGGTCTTTCTCATGAAGGTCCTGTCGGACCTCGCCAGCCACGGTGCGACCACGTTGGTGCTGGACCCGATCTCGGCGCTTTCCAACCGGACGCAGTTCCGCGGCAAGAACGATGTCGGTGCCCGCCTGCTCGACGAGGCGAAGGCACGCGGTATCACCGTGCTGTTCACCTCACTGCTCAGCGACGATGCCAGCGACCTGGAGACCAGCCAGGCCTCCATCTCGACCATCGCCGACACCTGGATGCAGGTCAGCTTCAAGGCCTCGGGAGGCGAGCGCAACCGGGCGCTGACCATCATCAAGTCGCGCGGCATGAGTCACTCCAACCAGGTCCGCGAACTGGTGATCACGAGGAACGGATTGACCCTTGCGAACGTCTATACGGCGGGCGGCGACGTGCTGATGGGGACGGCCCGACTGGAAAGGGAAATGGAGATCGAGACCGCCGAAACCGTTCGACGCAACGAATTCGAGCGCCGGCGGGCGGAGCTGGAACTGGTCGAACGCCGGCTCGCGACCCAGCTCGCAGAACTCGAGGCCGAAATTCAGTCCCGCCGGACCGAACTCCAGACCCTGGAGGACATGGAGGAGATCCGGCGGACCAAAAGAGACGTAGGCTTCCAGCAGGTGTCCGACAGCCGCAGGGCGGACGTCTAGGAAGGCAGCACGGGAGGCGGGTAGTGGGGTCCGACCGTACAAGACTGGAAGGCGAGGGGCACGAGGCACGGGACGGCATGGCCCGGCTGCAATTATACGTGGCCGGCGGCGCGGAGCCGTCGGAGACGGCGCGCGCGACCCTGTTCCAGGTGCTTCGGGAAATGGCGCTCGACGACCTGCCGCTCGAGATCGTCGACATCATCCAGACTCCGGAGCGGGCGCTGCGCGACCAGATCTTCGTCACGCCGACGCTGATCCGACGCAAGGACGGCGCGAGGAAGGTGCTCATCGGCGACCTGCGGGACGTCCAGGTTCTGCGCAGGTTCCTCGCCTCCTGAACCTGTCCGTCCGACGCCCGCGGCGTTCTCCCCATGAATTGTTCCACGACACCTAGGGCGTGCTTGGCGCGGCCAATCGATATATGGTAGGAACGCGATTTCCGGCGGACAATCCTCGGGTCCGGTGCCGGCGGTCGCGAATGGCGGAAGGAATGACGGACGACACGTTGAAGCGGGTGGTCGCACTGGGTGCGGATCACGCCGGTTTCCAGTTGAAGGACCTGCTCAAGGCCGACCTCCTGGATGGAGGCGTGGAGGTGCTCGACCTCGGCACCGGCGGCCCTGAATCCGTCGATTATCCCGACTTCGGCAAGGCCGTGGCCGATGCCGTGGCATCGGGCCGGGCGGACCTCGGCGTGGTCGTCTGCGGTACCGGCATCGGCATCTCCATCGCCGCCAACCGAAACCCTGCCGTGCGGGCTGCCCTTTGCCACTCCGGCCTGGAAGCCCGGCTCGCGCGGGAACACAACGACGCGAACGTCCTGGCGCTGGGCGCGCGCATCGTGGGGTCGGAAGTGGCGCGCGACGCATTGCATGCCTTCCTCAACACCGAATTTGCCGGCGGCCGCCATGCCAAGCGTGTCGCCAAGCTCGCGACGATCTGAAGGATTTGCCCATGGCGACAAATACTCTTTCGAAATCAACATCCTCTTACAATTTCTTCACAAGCGGCCTGGCGGAAACCGATCCGGAGCTGATGGCGTCGATCCGCGGCGAACTGAAGCGGGAGCAGGAGCAGATCGAGCTGATCGCCAGCGAGAACATCGTCTCCCGCGCCGTGCTCGAAGCCCAGGGCTCGGTGCTCACCAACAAATATGCCGAAGGCTATCCGGGGCGCCGCTATTACGGCGGCTGCGAATACGTGGACATCGCCGAGGAACTGGCCATCGACCGGGCGAAGCGCCTGTTCGACTGTGCCTTCGCCAACGTGCAGCCCCATTCGGGCGCCCAGGCCAACGGCGCGGTGATGATGGCTCTGCTGCAGCCGGGCGACACCATCATGGGCATGTCGTTGGCCGCCGGCGGCCATCTCACGCACGGCGCGCCGCCGGCCCAATCCGGCAAGTGGTTCAACGCGGTACAATACGGTGTTCGCAAGCAGGATCATCTCATCGACATGGATGAGATCGAGTCCCTGGCGAAGCAGCACAAGCCCAGGCTGATCATCGCCGGCGGCTCCGCCTATCCGCGGATCATCGACTTCGCCCGCTTCCGCGACGTCGCCGACAGCGTCGGCGCCTATTTCATGGTCGACATGGCGCATTTCGCCGGCCTGGTCGCGGGCGGCGTCCACCCCAGCCCGCTGCCGCACGCCCACGTGGTGACGACCACCACCCACAAGACGCTGCGCGGACCGCGCGGCGGCATGATCCTCTCCAACCACGAGGACATCGGCAAGAAGATCAACTCGGCGGTGTTCCCCGGCCTGCAGGGCGGCCCGCTGATGCACGTGATCGCCGCCAAGGCCGTCGCCTTCGGCGAGGACCTGCGCCCCGAGGTCCGGCAGGACAGCCGCCAGGTGGTGGACAACGCCAAGGCGCTCGCGGAACGGCTTCTGTCGCGCGGTTTCGACATCGTCTCCGGCGGCACCGACACCCACCTGATGCTGGTGGACCTGCGCCCGAAGGGCGTGAAGGGCAACACCGCGGAGAAGGCGCTGGAGCGGGCGAACATCACCTGCAACAAGAACGGCATTCCGTTCGATCCGGAAAAGCCGATGGTGACCTCGGGCATCCGGCTGGGTACGCCGGCCGGCACCACGCGGGGGTTCGGCGTGGCCGAGTTCCGAAAGGTCGGCGACCTGATCAGCGACGTGCTCGAAGGACTGGCGGCCCATCCCGACGACAACGATGCGGCCGAAGCCGCGGCGCGGGAGCAGGTCGCGCAGCTCTGCAAGGCTTTTCCGATCTACGACTCCTGAGCGGCTCTCGGAAGGAGGGGAACCGATGCGCTGCCCGTTTTGTGGGAATGAAGAAACCCAGGTAAAGGACTCTCGGCCCAGCGAAGATGGATCGGCGATACGCAGGCGGCGCCACTGTCCCGCCTGCGGCGCCCGTTTCACGACCTTCGAGCGGGTCCAGCTGCGCGAGCTGACCGTGATCAAGAAGACCGGCCGTCGCGTGCCCTTCGACCGGGACAAGCTGGCCCGGTCCATCAACGTGGCGCTGCGCAAGCGGCCAGTCGAGCCGGAGCGGGTCGAACGGTTGATCAACGGCATCGTGCGGCGGCTCGAAAGCATGGGCGAGAGCGACGTGTCGTCGGACCTGATCGGCGAGCTGGTGATGGAGGGGCTGGCCGGCCTCGACCAGGTCGCCTATGTCCGGTTCGCGTCGGTCTACAAGAATTTCCGGGAAGCCAAGGACTTCGAGGAGTTCATCGGCGCGCTGGACGGTGACCAGGACCTCTGATCCGGCGGACGTCTGGCACATGCGGGCGGCGCTGGCGCTCGCCGCGCGCGTCCTCGGCCAGGTCTCGCCTAATCCGGCGGTGGGCTGCGTCATCGTGCGCGACGGCCATGTCGTCGGCCGCGGGCACACCATGCCGGGCGGCCGGCCCCATGCGGAAACCCAGGCGCTGGCGGCGGCGGGCGACGCCGCGCGCGGCGCCACGGCCTATGTCAGCCTCGAACCCTGCTCGCACCACGGCAAGACGCCGCCCTGCGCCGACGCGCTGGTCGCCGCCGGCCTGCGACGGGTGGTGGTGGCGGCCACCGATCCCGACCCGCGCGTGTCGGGACGCGGCATCCTGCGCCTGCGCGAGGCAGGCATGGAAGTCACGGAATGGGTCTGCGAGGCCGAGGCGCGCAGCCTCAACGAGGGCTTCTTCCGCAAGGTGATCGACCGCCGGCCGATGATCACTCTCAAGCTGGCCACCTCCCTCGACGGCATGATCGCGGCGTTCGGCGGCGACAGCCAATGGATCACCGGCGAGCCGGCGCGGCGCTGCGGACACCTGCTGCGCGGCATCCACGACGCGGTGCTCACCGGCATCGGCACCGTTCTCGCCGACGACCCGACGCTGAACTGCCGGCTCGAGGGGCTCGACCATCTGAGCCCGATCCGCATCGTCGTCGACAGCGCCATGCGTACGCCCATGGACAGCCGGCTGGTGCGCACCGCCCGGTCGATACCGCTGTGGATCGTCACCACCGAACGCGCGGCGGCGGCCCATGCCGGCCGCTACGAGAAGGCGGGCGCCGAGATCCTGCGGGTGCGGGGCAACGCGGCCGGCGGCGTCGACATGGGCGAGGTGCTGCGGCTCCTGGCCGAGCGTGGAATCACGCGGATCCTCGCGGAATCCGGCCGGGCGGTTGCCGGCAGCCTGCTCCGCGACGACCTCATCGACCGCATCGCCTGGTTCAGGGCGCCCTCGGTCATCGGCGGGGACGGACTGACGGCGCTGGAATCCCTCGGGATCGTCAAGGTCGCCGACATGCCCCGCTTCGAGCCCGTCGAGCGAGTCAGGCTGGGCGAAGATGTGCTGGAAACCTATCGTCGCAGCACCTATTAATTGGCGCCATGTTTACCGGGATCATCACCGATGTGGGCCGCGTGCGGCAGGTCAGGCCGCGCGGCGACACGCGCTTCGAGATCGAAACCGACTACGACACGTCGACGGTGGCGATCGGCGCGTCCATCGCCTGCTCGGGCGCCTGTCTCACGGTGGTGGACAAGGGCGAGGGATGGTTCGCGGTCGACGTCTCGGCGGAGACGCTGGCCAAGACCAACCTCGGCGACTGGACGCTGGGAACGCCGGTCAACCTGGAGCGCTCGATGCGGCTGGGCGACGAGCTGGGCGGCCACATCGTCCTCGGCCACGTCGACGGCGTGGGAAGCATCGCGAGCATCGCGCCGGAAGGGGATTCGCTGCGCTTCACCTTCCGGGTGCCCGAGGCACTGAAGACGTTCGTGGCGCCCAAGGGATCGATCGCGGTCAACGGCGTCTCGCTGACGGTCAACGAGGTCGACGGCGCCACTTTCGGCGTCAACATCATTCCCCACACCCAGAAGATGACGACGTTCGGAAAATGTGCCGCCGGCGACCGGATCAATCTGGAAGTCGACGTGCTCGCGCGCTATGTAGCGCGCCTCAACGAACGGGAGTAAGGCATGGAACGCCATCCGGGCCTGTCGAGCATCGAGGAAGTCATCGACGATGCGCGCAACGGCCGCATGTTCATTCTCGTCGACGACGAGGACCGCGAGAACGAAGGCGACCTGGTCGTCCCGGCGCAGATGGCCACGCCGGACGCCGTCAACTTCATGGCCACCCACGGCCGCGGCCTGATCTGCCTGGCGCTGACCCGCAAGCGGATCGAGGCGCTGGGGCTGCCGATGATGGCCACGGAGAACCTGTCGCGCCACCAGACGGCCTTCACCGTCTCCATCGAGGCGCGCCAGGGCGTGACCACGGGCATTTCCGCCCGCGACCGGGCTCGGACGATCTCGGTGGCTGTCGATCCGACCAAGGGTCCCGACGACATCGCCGTGCCGGGCCACATCTTTCCGCTGGCGGCGCGCGACGGCGGCGTGCTGGTGCGCGCCGGCCACACCGAGGCGGCCGTCGACGTGGCGCGCCTCGCCGGGCTGATTCCCGCCGGCGTGATCTGCGAGGTGATGAACGACGACGGCACCATGGCGCGGCTGCCCGACCTGATCGCCTTCGCCCAGCGGCACAACCTGCGCGTCGGCACCATCGCCGACCTGATCGCCTACCGCCGCCGCCACGACAGCCTGGTGGAGTGCATCTCCGAAACCCAGGTCGACAGCATCTACGGCGGCGAGTGGCAGATGCGCATCTACGCCAACACGGCCGAGTACGCCGAGCACGTGGTGCTGATCAAGGGCGATATCCGCGGCGACGGACCGGTGCCCGTCCGCATGCACCTGCTCGACACCTTCGCCGACATCGTCGGCGACGTCAGCGCCCGCCCGGGCCAACTGCACAACGCCATGCGCAAGATCGGCGAGATGGGGCGCGGCGTGGTGGTGATCCTGACCAAGATCCAGCCGACCGTGCTGTCCCGGGCCGTCGCCGCCCGCTCGATGCGGCCGGACACGCCGCCGAGCCGCCTGCTCGACTACGGCATCGGCGCGCAGATCCTGATCGACGTCGGCGTCAAGGACATGATCCTGCTGTCCAACACCCACCACACCATCGTGGGACTGGAAGGCTACGGGCTGAGCGTCGTCGACCAGATCCCGCTCGAGGTCGAGACCGTCGATGGCTGACAAACCGCTGCATCTGCTGGTCGTCCGCGCGCCGTTCTACCAGGACATCATCGACGAGCTCACCCGCGGCGCGGTCCACGAGATCCGCCTGGCCGGCGCAACCCACGACGTGCTCGACGTGCCGGGCGCGTTCGAGATTCCCGCGGTCATCGCCATGGCCGCCGTTTCCGGGCAGGCCGCCTATGACGGCTACGTGGCGCTGGGCTGCGTCATCCGCGGCGAGACCAGCCACTACGACTATGTCTGCGGCGAAAGTGCGCGCGGCCTGCAGGAGCTGGCGTTCCGCGACAAGCTCGCCATCGGCTTCGGCATCCTGACGGTCGACAACCGCGATCAAGCGTGGGCGCGCGCCTCCGTGGACCGCAAGAACAAGGGCGCCGAAGTCGCCCGTGCGGCGCTGCGCATGATCGAGGTCCGTCGGTCGTTCGGTCTCGCATGATGGCGGAAGGGACAACGCCGGCGCCTCGGGAACGGGGCGGCTCGCGCAGCGCGTCGCGGCTGGCGGCGGTGCAGGCGCTTTACCAGCTCGCCTCGACCGAGGATCCCGTGCCGGCGCTCGTCGTCTCGGAATTCCGCGCCTGGCGGCTCGGGAAGGAGGTGGACGGCGACGTCTACGCCCCGGCCGACGAGGAGCTCTTCGCCGACATCGTCAACGGAACCTGGGAACGGCGGGGCACCATCGACGCCCATATCGGCGCGGCCCTCACGGGTTCGCGCACCTTCGACCGGCTGGAGCGGCTGGTGCTGGCGCTGCTGCGCGCGGGCGTCTACGAGATCGTCGCCCGACCCGACGTGCCGACGCCGGTCGTGCTCAACGAGTATGTGGATGTGGCCCACGCCTTCTTCACCGGCAAGGAGCCGGCCTTCGTCAACGGCGTGCTCGACAACGTGGCGCGGCAGGTCCGCGGGCCGCGGACCTGACGGTCCATGCCGGGCGAGGGGAGGCGGCTGGGCGAGTTCGAGATGATCGGCG
>WGNW01000100.1 GCA_016124315.1 Alphaproteobacteria bacterium | reverse complement strand
CGTGGGCCACCCGGAAATCGCCGAGGCGGCGGTGATCGGCATCGCCCACCCGAAATGGGACGAGCGCCCGCTGCTGGTCTGCGTCAGGGCGAAGGGCGCCACCGGCAACCGCCAGCAGGTGCTGGACTTCCTGAAGGACAAGGTGGCCAAATGGTGGCTCCCCGACGACGTGGTGTTCGTGGACGAACTGCCCCACACGGCCCCGGGGAAGCTGCTGAAGACGAAGCTGAGGGAAGATTTCAAGGGGTATCGGCTGCCGGAGGGGTGAGCATCGGCACCTATCAAGAACTGTCTGATTGTGCTTGAACTAAGGCGAGAGGCCCCAGCTTCCTCCACAAAGTCTGTATCGTCGGCGCGTTCGGCAGTTGGTCGCCAGCAATCGGCGCACTGCCACTACACTCGCCCGCGTTAGTTATATATCGTTAATCGGAGCCAGGAGCCTGGCACCCGTGTCGCAATTAATTAACTCCGGATATGTCACTTCTCGCCGCAACGCAGATCCCTAAGCCGGCTGACGAACAAGCATTTGAGCGGGCCTCAATCGCGTTATGGCGCGACATCCTCAACGACCCATCAGTGCAGCGCAATGGTCGACGCGGTCAAGACCAGGACGGCGTAGATTTATTCGGTATCCGCGATGACAACAGAGATTGGCACGTTGGCATCCAGTGTAAGCTAAGAGGCGAGGGGCGGCGTCTCACTAAGAAAGAAGTGCGTGAGGAGGTGGAAAAGGCAACTAACTTTAAGCCACCGCTTAAAGAGTATTACATCACAACTACTGCTCCTGATGATGTCGCATTGCAGGAGTTGGCGCGAGAACTCACCGTCCAACTCGCTAGAAAAGGCATCCAAATGCGGGTATTCGTGTGGGGGTGGAATACGCTGGAAGAGCGAATTAGCGAGTCGTCCTCAGCCCTTAAGGCATTTGACCCCACCCACACGCTGTTCGGTGACGAAATTCTCAATGAAGTTCAGAATATTTCCCACAATGTTAATAAAAACAACTCCGAATTAAGCAATATTATTGCAACTCTTAGTGCTCAATTCACCGAGGTCGTTGGTCGTTTGCCTTTGAAGGCGGGTGACAGCACCGTCGCGTCGAATGCTCTTGAAGTTCACTTGGACGCGGAGATTGATGAGTACCGAGAACTCAACAGCGCTGGTAAAACTTATACATCGCTTGCTCTTTTGGAGAAGTTGCTTGAGCGGGTTGGCCCCACTGCCTCGGGCCGTATTCTGTTTCGCATCAAAGCGAATATCGGCCATTGCCTGTTGTCTCTTGGCAGGGAAGATGAGGCCGCTGCTACTCTGTTGGCCTCTTATGCTCATGCCCCTGAGGAGCCGAAGGCCGTTGCAAACAGGGCGCTCGGGCTACTGCTTCAAGGTGCCTGGCAGGAAGTTCTAGTCTTCGGCAGGCAGCACCTCCAAGCCGACCCAACCAATGAATGGCTTGCTGGCTACCTCCTTCAAGCAGCGCGATTTGACTCAATGATAAGTGACCCCCTAGAGATGATTCCTGAGCAGCTTCATCGAACCGCTCCTGTGCTGTTAGGGCGTGCTGTCTATTGCAGGCAACGCGGAGAGCCAGGGGAATGGTGGCCTATCGCCAGAGAACTCCTTGAGAAGCATCCATCTGAACCTTATGCCGCGCGCTTGGCTGCTGAGGCCAATCTCGATGAGATCCTAGCGAGCCAGAAATTCCAGCGTACACACCGCCTCTCGGCGGACGAGCGAGAACGCATTGAGGCGGTGACGGCACTCCTGCGATCACAGTGGGATCGCCAGCGTTCTGCCGAGGGCCCCATCCGGCCGGAAGATGCTGCGCTGTGTGGCAACGTCATAGTGGGACTGCTTGCGCTTGATAATTTACAGGACGCTCTCGAGGTCGTGGGTCAAGGGCTCGCGCTTGCTCCCGACGATTCTCAATTGCTGCTCCGCTCCGCATTGGTTGCCATCGAAGCGGGCGCCGACTCGTTGGCGCGAGAACTTATTGATAAACTTCCAAAAAGTCCCGATTCAATAATTTTGAAGGTCCGGTTCTACGCATCTCACGCTCTCTGGGCTGAAATTGTTAGTCTAGTAGAAGAAAATGCCCAGTTAATTCCCGAGGTGGAAGCACCCATTGTCTTAACGACTGGTAAACTGGCCGACATTAGCGCCAATACAAAGGAACCTGAAGAGAGGCGGCGGCAGATCTCTGTGGTAGCCCAAGAGGCTGCAGACGACCCTCGGGCCAGTATCATCGTTGCCGATTTTGCCCGACGGCAAGGCCTGGAGGATATTGCCGAGCAAGCCTATCACAAAGCGCTAAGTCACATTGTCGATGCAAGTCATATCGCAGATAGACTGATGGTTGCGCAGCACGCGTCGCACCGCGGTGACGCAGCAGTCGTCGCAAATTTGCTAGACGGTCATGTAGCAGAAGATTATGACAATCGCGATCTGCGCATGTTGGCATCCGCCTTTGTGAACGATATTCCTATCCGACGCCGCGCGATGGCTTTCTTCGAGCGCTTGTCGGATAATATACGAGACCTTCCCTTCTTCCTTCATGCTGAAGGGCTGTTGCACCTAAATCGCGGCGCACTGTTCGATGCGGAAGCGACCCTCAAGAGAGCAGTGGCATCAGAGGGTACGCTCGAAAATTTTCTTGCTTTGTTCACCGTTTTACATCGGCTCGACCGCGTTGACGAAGTGAGGGAGATCATCGAGGGCATCAACCTGCAAATAGTTGATGGAACACCTACCCAGAAGATGATTCTGGCTCAGATTATGCGTAGGGTCGGACTAGACGAACAAGCTCTCCGGTACGGCTACGAAGTTCTACAATCGGCTCGCAACGACCAAGAGGTGGCCCTTCGTTACTTCGGGCTAATCATGGCGCAACCTGACAATGGTGTGATTCCGTCTGCGGAGCGTGTGGCGGTGGATACCTGGGTTCGTTTGGAGACAGGAGGGCAGGGGGCGCACACTTTCGTGATTGAGGATGGGAAGGACAGGCCAGCTGATGATATTTTGAGTCCATCGCATCCGACTGTAGCCGCGGCTATGGGACGCCGGGTCGGCGATGAATTCGAGATGCCGATGGGGTTTGGCGGATCTCGAAGGTGGCGCGTTGCCGAAATTAAGCACAAATATGTGCACGCGCTTCATGATGTGATGGAGAACTTTGACAAGAGATTCCCGGATGCCGCGGGTTTCTACAAGATTGAAATGAAGGATGAGGACATTCAGCCAGCTTTGGATGAAGTTCGCCGTTTAGAGGAGAATAATAGGAAATTAGCTGAGCTGTATCTAAACAAGTCCTGTCCACTCAGTTTCGTGGTTTCCCAGTCTGGAGGCGATACGATCCGGTTTGCGGAGTATATTCGCTTTCTCGATCATGATATTCGTGCCTGCATTGGCACCGGGACTGAGCGTGCGATTGCTCGGAACTATCTTCAACAGCATCAAGGTGGCGGGGCCGTGCTTGATGCCTATACGGCTTGGACGGTGGCCACCCTGGATGCATTCGAAGAACTAAGGGCAGTATTCGGCTTCCTGATTATTCCACAATCGTGCATTGACGAAATAAAGAGTTTGAAGGACGGACAGGAGATTGCTGGTGAGTCGATGATGACCATTGGCTGGCATAACGGAGAATATATTAGGCAAGAGTACACATTAGAAGATATTGCCCTTAGGAACGAGTACATTTCTAAGAATATCAAGCATATTGAGGGGGCATGTGATGTTCAGCCGGTAGTAATTCCCGACGATCCTTCCGAGGCTGCCATCTTGATTAGTCAATCGCTCGGAAGTAATATCCTCGACGCTCCTAATTTAGCCGGAATGAAATATTTACTGGTTTCGGAAGATTTCCATTTTCGTCAGTTTGGGGAAATGTCATGCGGAGCAAGAGGCGTATGGTTGCAAGAGGTGTTCTCGTTCGGCTTTGACATTGGAGTGATCGACCATCGGAGATACGTTGAACTTGTGGTGAAGCTGGCTCGGTTTCGTCATGGTCACCTCACTCTTCACGCTGACACTCTGTTGGTGGCCTTGCGGGACGATCCCGAGGAGAAACTGGAAGGTCTTAAGGCACTAGCAAGGTTTCTCTTTAATCAGAATGCCGATCTGCATTCGCATGTCCGCGTGGCCGCCCATTTCTTGAACCTGCTTTGGGAAGAATACGGCAGATTTGATCTTCGCTGTCTACAGGCGACCAGCATTGTACTTGAGCGCATCGTACGCTACCGGTCTGGGCCTTGGGCTGCAGTGCTTGCTGCTATTAAGCTTGCTTGTACGCCAATGGTGCGATCGTACATCGATAACTGGGTTATCGGCCACTGCTTGCCAGCCCATGATGTTGCTTCTGCTGAGCGGTTGTTCCGAGAGGCGTCTAGACAAAACCTAGCAGATAGAGTTTCAAACTTGGTCAATCAGTCTGAAGGGACGGTGCGGGCACAGCCCCCCCGGTCCTGAGAAAGCTAATTCTTTGCCTGAGTTTTCTACCACACCTCCCACCTTTGCCTCCCCCTCCGCCTCTGCCACTATGCGGCCATGAGCGCCTCTCCTGAGTCCCACGGCACCATTGCCCTGTTCGTCACCTGCCTCGTCGACCTGATGCGGCCCGAGGTGGGGTTCGCCGCGGCCGCGCTGGCGGAGCGGGCCGGGTTCCGCGTGGTGGTGCCCGAGGGGCAGACCTGCTGCGGCCAGCCCAATTTCAACGGCGGCGACCGGGCGGCGGCGCGGCGCATGGCGGCGCGGGTCATCCGCCTGCTGGAGCCGTTCGAGCGGGTGGTGGTGCCGTCCGGCTCGTGCGCGGCGATGATCGCGGTGCACTATCCGTCGCTGTTCGACGACGCCGACGCCCTGGCCGGCAAGGCCCGGGCGCTGGCCGTCCGCACGCGCGAGCTCACCGCCTTCCTGGCCGAGGCGGGCTTCGCGCCCGAGGCGCGGGCCGGCGCCGCGCCCGTCGCCTATCACGATGCCTGCTCGGGCCTGCGCGAGCTGGGGGTGCGGGCCCAGCCCCGCGCGCTGCTGCGCCAGGCCGGCGTTGACGTGGTCGAGCTGGCCGAGCCCGAGGTGTGCTGCGGCTTCGGCGGCACCTTCTGCGTCAAGTACCCGGACATCTCGGCGCGCATGGCCGCCAACAAGGCCGCCGACATCGAGGCCGCCGGCGCCGCCACCGTCGCCATGGGCGACGTGGGCTGCATGCTCAACATCGAGGGGCGGCTGCACCGGCAGGGCAGCGCGGTGCGGGTGCGCCACGTGGCCGAGATCCTGGCGGGCCATCTTTCCGACGAAGATTTCGCGGAGGACGACAGTGCAGGTTGAGAGCGGCGCCTTCGTCGAAAAGGCGCGCGCCGCCCTCACCGACGCCACGCTGCAGCACGCGCTGAAGCACATCAAGCACGGCTTCGTCGAGGCCCGCGCCGGCGCCGCCGCGCGGCTGCCCGGCTTCGAGGCCATGCGCGACCGGGCGCGCGACATCCGCGCCCACACCCTGGCGCACCTGGCCGAGCACCTGGAGCGGTTCGAGGCCAACGTCACGGCGCTGGGCGGCCACGTCCACTGGGCGGCCGACGCCGAGGAGGCGCGGGCGATCGTCGTGCGGCTGTGCCGCGAGAAGGGCGCGCGCACGGTCACCAAGAGCAAGAGCATGGTGACCGAGGAGATCGAGCTCAACCCGGCGCTGGAGGCGGCCGGCATCGCGCCCGTCGAGACCGACCTGGGCGAATACATCATCCAGCTGCGCCACGAGAAGCCCAGCCACATCATCGCGCCGGTCATCCACCTGTCGAAGGACCAGGTGGCCGACACCTTCCACGCCGAGCATCCGAAATACGGCTTCACCGAGCGGCTGACCGAGCGGCCGGCGCTGGTGCGCGAGGCGCGCGCCATCCTGCGCGAGCGGTTCCTGAAGGCCGACGTGGGCATCACCGGCGCCAACTTCCTGGTGGCCGAGACCGGCTCGGCCGTGGTCGTCACCAACGAGGGCAACGCCGACCTCACCGCCTCGCTGCCCGACACCCACATTGTCGTCACCGGCATCGAGAAGGTGGTGCCGACGCTGGCCGACTGCCACACCCTGCTGCGGCTGCTGCCCCGCTCGGCCACCGGGCAGGACATCACCGCCTATGTCAGCTTCTTCACCGGGCCGAAGCGGGCGGCGGATCTGTCCGGCCCGTCGTCGTTCCACGTGGTGCTGGTGGACAACGGCCGCTCGTCCATGCTGGGCACCGAGTTCGAGGAGATGCTGCGCTGCATCCGCTGCGGCGCCTGCCTCAACCACTGCCCGGTCTACGCCAATGTCGGCGGCCATGCCTACGGCTCGGTCTATCCCGGCCCGATGGGCGCGGTGCTCACCCCCAGCCTGGCCGGCATCGACAAGGCCGGGCACCTGCCCAACGCCTCGTCGTTCTGCGGCCGCTGCGAGGCGGTCTGCCCGGTGCGCATCCCGCTGCCGAAGATGATGCGCCACTGGCGCGAGCGGGAGTTCGAGCGGCACCTGTCGCCCGCGCCGATGCGTTGGGGCCTGGGGCTGTGGGCGGCGCTGGCGGCCCGGCCGGCGCTTTACCGGCTGGCGCTCGGCCTCGCCTCGCGGCTGCTGCGCGGCCGCGCCACGAAGGGCTGGATCGGCCGGCTGCCGCTGGCCGGGGCGGGCTGGACCGGCGGCCGCGACCTGCGCGCGCCGTCGGGCGGCACCTTCCAGCAGCAGTGGAGGCGGCGCCGTGGCGGATAGCCGGGAGCAGATCCTCGGCCGGCTGCGCCGCTTCGCCCGTCCCGAGGTGGATCTGGCGCCCGCGCCGCCGCCGCCGGCCCAGGCCGGCGCAATCCTCGACCTGTTCGTCGAGCGGCTGGGCGCGGCGCGCGCCACCGTCGACCGCGCCGCCGGCCTCGCCGAGGTGCCGGCCGCCGCCGCCCGCTACCTGGCCGGCCAGAACCTGCCGGCGCGGCTGCGCCTGGCGCCGGGGCTCGCCGGCCGGCTCGACTTCGCCGCCACGCCGCTCACCCTTGAGGACGGCCTGCCCGAGGCGGACGGGATCGCCGTGCTGACCGACTGCCTCGCCGGCGTCGCCGAGACCGGCACCTTCGTCGCCGCCAGCGGGCCGGGCAGCGACCCGCGCCTCAACCTGCTGGCCGAGACGCTGATCGTCGTCGTCGCCACCGGCCGGGTCGCCGCGAGCTACGAGGACGTCTGGCGGATGCTGGACGGGACGCCGCGGCTCGTCGGCTTCGTCACCGGCGCGTCGCGCACCGCCGACATCGAGCAGACCATCGAATGGGGCGCCCACGGCCCGCGCCGCCTGCACGTCATCCTGTGCGACGAGACGCCGTGAGCGGAAGGAGGAAGCACGCCATGAAGAGACTGACGGCCTGGACCGTCGCCGCCCTGCTGGCCGGCCTGGGGCTGGCCGGCATCGCCCGCGGCGACGTGGTGATTCACCTGAAGAACGGGGTGGAGGTCCGCGTGCCCGTCTCGCCCGGCGACGTCTCGTCCATCACCTTCGAGCAGGGCGGCAAGCCGGCGGCCCAGGTGCAGCCCGCCGCGCCGCCGAAACAAGCCGAGGCGCAGCCCGCCCAGTCCGCGCCGGCCCAGAGCGCGCCGGTCTCGGTGCCGGTCAAGGTGGCCGGGCCGTCCACCGGCTACGACGAGGCGCCGCTCAGTGCCGCCGAGATGAAGGAAGCCGCCTCCGGCCCGGCGCTGCCCGGCGCCTCCGAGTTCCGCGGCGACGCCTTCGCCAAGGGCGGCGCCGACCAGCCGGGCGGCAGCGGGCGCATCGTCCATGTCGGCAAGGGCAAGGAGTACCAGCGCTTCGGCGACGTCGCGTCCTCGCTGCAGAGCGGCGACGTGGTGGAGATCGAGGGCGGCCCCGACCTCAACGACTTCGCCGAGATCACCGCCAGCAACATCACCATCCGGGGCGTGCACGGCCGGCCCCACTTCCGCGCCTCGGTCGAGCCGCCCAACGCCAAGGCCATGTGGGTGATCAGCGGCGACAACGTCACCGTCGACAACATCGAGATCTCCGGCGTCTCCGTGCCCGACGACAACGGCGCGGCGATCCGCGCCGAGGGCGGCAAGCTGGTGGTGAAGAACTGCTACTTCCACCACAACCAGTTCGGCTTCCTGTCCGCCAACGGGCCCGAGCAGGAGATCACCATCGCCAACAGCGAGATCGCCTACAATTTGCGCAAGGACAACTACGCCCACGGCATCTATATCGGCCACATCCGCAAGTTCACGCTGATCGATTCCTACGTCCACCACAACCACCGCGGCCACGAGGTGAAGAGCCGGGCGGCGGAGACGCTGATCCTCTACAACCGGCTGACCGACGAGGACGGCGTCGGCAGCTACCTGGTGGACGCGCCCAACTGCGGCAACACCTACATCATCGGCAACGTGCTGCAGAAGGGTGCCAACGCCGAGAACTACACCGCCATCGCCTACGGCGCCGAGGGCTGCAAGGGCGCCGGCTACATCTTCTACGTCGGCAACAACACCTACGTGAACAGCCTGGGCCACGGGCCGATGGTGAAGAACCATTCGGGCGACGTGGGGCTGATGCAGAACAACCTGATCGTCGGCGCCGACCTCTACCAGGGCTCCATGAACACCAAGAACAACCTGCAGACCGCGCTGTCGGACCTGGTCAACCCGGCGGCCTACGACTACCGGCTGAAGGCCGGCTCGGCGGCGATCGACGCGGGCGCCGCGCCGGGCAAGCTGGGCGGCGTCGACCTCACGCCGGCCAGCGAGTACGTGCAGCCCATGAAGCTCGCCAAGCGACCCGTCAACGGGCGCATCGACATCGGCGCCTACGAATACACCGGCAAGTGACGGGCGCCGGCCCGCTGGCAGAGATACTCGACCGTCGCCACCCGGTTGAGCACCTCCGGGTCGCGCAGCGCCGCCAGCCGGAACAGCGCCTTCATGTAGGGCATGTTGACGTCCATCACCCGGCACAGATGCTCGCGGCCCAGCCAGGCCGGCGCCGCGCCGTGCCGTGAGAGCCGGTAGGCGCGCCGCCGCAGCCACACCGGCCGGTGGATCGACGCCAGCAGCGACAGCCGGTGGGCGAGGGGCGGCGGCTCGGCCGGCGCGAAGCCGTAGGCCATGGGATAGCCGGCGAGCGCCGGTGACAGCCGGGCGATCATCGCCGCCTCCAGCCGGCCGAACGCCTTCGCCGCGTAGGGGATGTTGTTGGTGGTCTCGATGACGGCGGGCTCGAGGAACGGGTAGAGCATCCGGCCGAAGCGCTGGTTCACCGAGACGTCCCGCGACGACCAGTAGCGGCCGCGGAACAGCGGGTAGAGCGCCTCGATCAGCGGCCGCGCCACCTTCGGCCGGTCGATCCCCAGCACGCCCATCATGTCGGCGGCGAGGGCGTCGCGGTAGGCGGCCTCGTCGAACGCGCGGGTCATCGCCGAAGGGTCGTAGCGGGAGAAGAACGCCGACACCAGGTCGCCCAGGCTCGTCGGCCGGTCGGGCAGGTAGAAGAAGTTGCGGTAGATCTCGCCCGCCGAGCCGTTGAGCACCACGGCGTCGCCCGCCTGCCGGGCCATGCGGTCGTCGTAGTCGGCGCCCGGGTCGAACAGCCCGTCATACTTGAGTCCGTCGAACACGGTGAGGTCGCGGCGCACCTGCGCGGCGAAGGCGTCCGGGTCGGGGACGGGGGCGGCGCCCTTGTCCAGGTGGCGCAGCGCCAGTCCCTCGCCCTCGGCGACCCGGCGGGCGCAGGCCACGTCGGGATCGCCGGCGCCGCCGAACACGAACAGGTCGGGCGTCACGCCGGCATCGAGCAGGGCGGCCAGCACCAGCCGCGAATCGTAGCCGCCGGACAGCGCCGTGCGCACCGGGAGCGGCGCCAGGCCGGCATAGGCGCGGAACAGCGGCCGCAGCCGCTCCGCCTGCTCGCGGGCCAGCGCCGGCAGGGCGTCGGCGGCAGGCGGGGCGAACAGGTCGATCGCCGGGCCGTGCTCGACGATGCGCGCCTGCCCGCCCAGGGTGACGATGGCGGGGGCAGGCAGCAGCCGCACATTGTCGAACACGGTGCGGTCGCCGAAGCACGAGCCGTTCCAGGCGTACTGGAAGATGCCGACCGGATCGGGCGCCGGCTCGGCCACCGAATCGAGCACCGCCACGAAGCTGCTGGAGAACACCGGCTCGTCGCGCCGGTGGTAGACGTGGTAGCTGCCCAGCCCGTCGGTCACCAGGGCGAGCACGCCGGCCTTGCGCAGGATCACCGCGTAGTGGCCGCGGCACCGCGCCCAGGGCGGCGCGGCCGGGTCGAACGCCGCGTGGAACGCCCTGAGCGCCGGCTCGCCGGTCATGCCGTCGAAGAAGAACGTGCCGGTGTGCAGCGCAAAGGCGCCGTCCTCGAACGTCACCGAATGCAGCGGCGCGCCGTTCAGCCGGCGGTGCACCAGGATGCGGTAGCCGTCGACGGACAGGTTGAGCCCGCGCTCGAAGCCGTGCTCGCCCATGCGCGCGTCGAGCGCTTCCACATGCGCCGCCATGGCGGCGGGTGCGATCAGGAACTGCCCCATGTCCTCCGTGCCTCCGGGCCGCGGCCCGCTCGGCCACAGGCTAACCGCTCCCGGCGGGGCGGCAACAGGAAAGCGCCGCCACGCCCCTTTCACCCCTTTGACAAACGTTATCTTATAACATTAACTGTAACGCTATAACGTTCCTCGAGTCGGAGGGGTCCCGTGGCGATCAACAAGTCCTCGTTCCTGGGCGGGCTGTGCCTGCTGGCATCGGTTCCGGCGGCGCGCGCCGCGCCGGCCGGAGCTCCGGCGCCGGTGCACGACCAGGACCAGGTGATCGTCACCGCCTCGCCCCTGGTGCAGGACCAGTTCGACGTGCTGCAGGGCGTCTCGGCGCTCTCGGGCGAGGACCTGTCCAAGGCCGCCAGCCTCAGCCTGGGCGACACCGTGGCCAGGCTGCCGGGCGTCAGCCAGACCGGCTACACCTTCGGTGCCAGCCGGCCGATCATCCGCGGCCTCGGCGGCGACCGCATCCGCGTCCTGATCGACGGGCTGGGAACCTTCGACGCCTCCACCGCCAGCCCCGACCACGCGCCCTCCGTCGACATGACCACCGCCAGGCGCATCGAGGTGGTGCGCGGACCGGCCACGCTGCTCTACGGCAGCAGCGCCGCCGGCGGCGTGGTCAACGTGATCGACGGCCGCATTCCCACGGCGCTGCCGAAGGACGGCCTGGAGGCGACGGCGTCGGGATTCTACGGCACCAACGGTAGCGAGCGCACCGGCTCGGGCGGCGTGACGGTCCAGCTCGGATCGTCGCCGCTGGTCGCCCATCTCGACGGCTCCTACCGCAAGACCGGCGACATCACCGTGCCCGGCTTCGCCCGCAGCGACCGGCAGCGGGCGCTCGATCCGCGCCCGGTGGAACTCTCGGGCAAGTTGCCGGACAGCGACGTGCGCGAGGCCAGTGTTTCCGGCGGGCTGTCCTACGTGGGCGAGGACGGCTATCTCGGCGTCGCGGTCAGCCACTTCAACACCAACTACGGCATTCCGGTGAACATCGACCAGCCGCTGGAACTGCCCGACACGCGCATCGCCATGCATCAGACGCGCGTCGACGTGTCGGGCGAGCTGCGCAGCCCGTTCCTCGTCTTCCAGAGCGCCAGCCTGCGCTTCGGCTACGGCGACTACGAGCACGCCGAGAAGAACGGCAATGTCACCGGCACCCGTTTTCTGAACAAGCAGTGGGAGACCCGTCTCGAGCTGAAGCAGAAGCCCTGGGGAGACCTGACCGGTGCCTGGGGCGTCCAGGGCAGCGGCCGCGACTTCCGGGTGCTCGGCGACGAAGCCTTCGTGCCGCCGAGCCAGACCGACAGGATCGGCGTCTTCACCGTGCAGCGGCTCGACATCGGCGCTGTCGCGCTGGAGGCCGGGATGCGCTTCGAGAACCAGGACCTGACGGCGCCCGACATCGGCTACCGCAGCAGCATCGGCACGCTGAGCGCCTCGGCCGGCGTCTCCTACACCTTCGCCGACGACTGGCTGGCGGGCGTCAGCGCCTACCGGACCGAGCGGGCGCCCTCGGCCGAGGAGGTGCTGGCCGACGGCCCCCACGACGCCACCTTCACCTACGAGAAGGGCGACCTGACCCTCGGCAAGGAGACCGCCCGGGGTGTCGAGCTGACCCTGAAGAAGTCGAGCGGTCCGGTGAGCGGTACCCTCAATGCCTATTACACCACCTACGGCGACTTCATCTCCGAGCAGTATACCGGCGAGGAGAAGGACGGACTGAGGGTCGTGCAGTTCACGCCGGTCTCGGCCCGCTTCTACGGCTTCGAGGCAGAGGTCTCGGCGGACCTCTGGCGTTCGGCCGACGGCGTGCTGAAGGCCGATGCCCAGGCGGACTGCGTGCACGCCCAGGACACCACCAACGACCGCCCACTGCCCCGCATCCCGCCGCTGCGCGTGACCGGGGGAATCGAATATGCCGCCGATGCATTCGACGCGCGGGCGGAGGTCCAGTGGGCCCGCAAGCAGGACCGCTTCGGCCTCAGCGAGCTGCCCACCGACGGCTACACCACGGTCAACCTCAGCCTCGACTGGCATCCCTTCGCCGACCGCAACCTGGTGCTCATGCTCGAGGCGCGCAACCTCAACGACGCCGAGATCCGCTACAGCACGTCGTTCCTCAAGGACTATCTGCCGGCGGCGGGGCGCAACGTCCGGATCGGCTTCCGGGTCCAGCTCTGAGCCTCCCGCAGGGCAAGGCCGACCCGGCGCGGATGCGCTTGCTTTTCCGGCGGGGGTTGCCTAGTTGGGTCTGATGGCAGGCGAACCCCAGGTCCATCTGGTCGGCGCGGGTCCCGGCGACCCCGAACTGATCACCCTCAAGGCGCTGCGCGTGCTGCGCGCCGCCGAGGCCGTGGTCTACGACCGGCTGGTGTCGGACGACATCCTGGCGGAAATCCCGGACGCGGCCGCGCGCATCTATGTGGGCAAGCAGGGCGGCACCCATTCGCTGCCTCAGGACGAGATCAGCGCGCTGCTGGTCTCGCTCGCCCGGCAGGGCAAGCGGGTGGTCCGGCTGAAGGGCGGCGATCCCTACGTCTTCGGCCGCGGCGGCGAGGAAGCCGTCGCGCTGGCCGAGGCGGGCATCGACTTCGAGGTGGTGCCGGGCGTCACCGCCGCCTCGGGCGTGCTGGCGGCGCTCGGCGTGCCGCTGACCCATCGGGGCCTCGCCAACGGCGTGCGCTTCGTCACCGGCCAGTGCGGCAAGAACGTGCCCCTCGACCTCAACTGGGCGAGCCTCGCCGATCCGGACACCACCCTGGTCGTCTACATGGGCCTCGCCAAGCTGCCCGAGATCAGCCGCAACCTGATCGCCGCCGGCATGCCCGCCGGGCAGCCGGCGCTGGCGGTCTCGAAGGGCACGCTGGACGACGAGACGGTCGTCGCCGGCACGGTCGCCGATCTGCCGGACCGGGTCGGCGCGGTCCATCTGGCGCCGCCTGTGCTCATCGTCATCGGCCGCGTCGTCTCACTGATGGAAACCCTGGGGCGTGATCTCGTCCGGCAGCTGCAGGATAATCCGTGAGTACGGCGCCCCTCACTCTCGAACGGGACGGCGAACTGGCCTGGCTGGTGATCGACCGGCCCGACAAGCACAACGCGCTCAGCAAGGCCATGTGGGAGGCAATCCCGGCGCTGGCCGCCGAGGCGGAGGCGGATCCGGCGGTCAAGGTGCTGCTGGTGAAGGGCGCGACCGAGAAGGCGTTCAGTGCCGGCGCCGACATCTCCGAATTCGAGGCGCTCAATTCGGACCGGGCGCTGCGCGACGCCAACCGTGCCGCCATCACCGAAGGCCTGCGCGCCCTGACCAGGGTCTCCAAGCCGACCATCGCGATGGTGCGCGGCATCTGCATGGGCGGCGGCTGCGCCATCGCGCTCACCTGCGACGTCCGCTTCGCCTCGCCGGAAAGCCGGTTCGGCATTCCGCCCGCGAAGCTGGGGCTGGCCTATTCCCTGGAGGACATGAAGCAGCTCGTCGACGTGGTCGGCCCGTCCCACGCCAAGAGCATGATGTTCACCGGCCGCGCCGTGCCGGCCGACGAGGCGCTGGCCATCGGGCTGGTGAACGCCGTCCATCCGCTGGACGAGATCGAGGCGCAGGTGCGCGCCTTCGCCGCCCAGATCTGCCGCAACTCCCAGTATTCGGTGCGCGCTCTGAAGCGGGTGATCGGCCTGATCGCCGCCGGCGCGGACGCGGAAACCGAGGAAAGCTGGCGGCTGGTGCTGGAGGCCTACGAAGGCGAGGATTATCGGGAAGGCGTCGCGGCCTTCCTCGCCAAGCGGCCGCCGAGCTTCACCTTTTCCTGAAGCGGGAAGCGGCTCAGGGCTTCTGCTTGTCGGTCTTTGCAGGCGTGTTTGCCTTGGTCGCCTTGGCGGGTTTCGCCGCTTCGGCGTCGCCCGGGTTCTTCGGCGGCTCGGGGAAGTTCACCTTGATGTCGGGAAGCTGCCTGTCGAGGCGGGCGATCACCTGGTCGGTGACGTCGTAGGGCGCCCCGTCGCGCATGTAGAGCACTGCCGTGGCGTCGACCATCCGCTCGGCGCCGTATTCCTTGAGGAGATCCTGGCCGATCTCGGTGGCGACCGCGTTGACCTTGTCCAGCGCTTCCGACGCGGCCTTGTTCATGCGCTGCTGCGCCGCGTCGAGGACGTCGTCCATGTGGGCCTTGGCGGCGTCGAACTGGTCCTTGGCGTACTGGTACTGGTCCGCATCCATGTCGGACGCGGCGGCGCGCACCGGCTCGAAGTCCTTTTCCAGCTTGTCCAGCGCCGCGTTGTAGGCGGTCGCTTCCTTGTCGCGGCGTTCCGTCATCTGGCGGTAGATGCTCTTCATGGCGGCGCTCTCGGCGGCGACCCGGTCCATGTCGAGCACCAGAAACTTCGCCTGCGCCGGCGCACCGGCCGGAGCCTGGGCCGCCGGCGTAGCAGCGCCGTCCGTTGCGGGGGCGGCGGCCTGGGCGCAGAACGGAACGAGGCCCGCCACGAGGCAGGCGACGGCAAGGCGGCGGATCATGGCTGGGCGGTTCCTTCCGCGGGCGGCAGGTCGATGGACTTGATCTTCTGGTTGAGGAACACGAGCACCAGGCTGGTGACGTCCTGGGCGTCGGGCGCCGCGAGATGGTCGGCGACCAGCTGGTCGTAGACCTGCTTCTCCACCACCATGTCCAGGGTCATGCCTTCGGCGACGGTCTTGACGATGTCGCGGAACTGCGCCTGGACCCCCTCCATGGCCTTGGCGCCGCGCGCCTCAATGGCGGCCACCGCCTGCTTCTCCTCGCCGGCGAGCTCGGAGACTCGCTTTTCCAGGTCGGCCTGGCGGCGGGCGGCTTCCTCGGGCGACAGCGACGCCGATTCCACGCGGAAGGTGCGCAGGTCCTCCTGCAGCCGCTCGGACTTGTAGTGGACCGCATCGCGCGCCTCCTTCTTGGCCGCTTCCACCTTGTTGTCCAGGTCGATGGTCGCCAGCGACTTCTGGCTCAGCTCGTGAAGGTCGACGACGCCGAGGCGTGGAGGGGGGAGCGTGTCGGCGAGGGCAGGGGTGCCGCAAGCCAGGGCGAACAGCAGCAGGGCGCTACGGAGGAATCTGGTCATGGCGCCCGTCTATATGGCGGCCCTATTCGCCGGTAAAGCGGCGAATGGGCTGTCACGGAAATTTCACGTCCCCGGCTGGGGGCCGCCCTGCGCCGCCAGATAGGCGGCCACCCGTTGCTCCACGTTGCGTCGGATGTTCATGTAGAAAAGGTTGTAGTCGTACACGTGGTAGCGGCCGCCGGGCATCACCAGACCGCTGTACCCGTCCTGCTTCTGCGGCGACACGTAGAGCACGCCGTCCTGGCAGCGGGCGCCGGTCAGCCCCTTGTCGGGCTTGCCGATGGGGCCATTCTCGACGGGCAGGGCGCCCAGGTTGGCCGAGGCCGGGGCCGGAGCCTCGCTCAGGTCCCAGCGCAGCGGGTTGACGCAGAGCAGCCGCTTTCCGGCGTTCGTCTCTTCACCGTCGCCGTATCGGAAGCGTCGTTCGTCGAAAAGCACGCTCGGATCGGAATGCTCCGCCGAAAAGCTGTTCCAGGTGATCACGCAGCGTGTCTGGGTCGGCGTCGCGCAGGGCTTCAGCTCGTGGAAGACGCGGCCGAACACGTCCATGGGCAGCGGGTCGCCGACGGCATAGGCGGCGACCATGCGGTCGGCGAGCGCTGTCCCGTCGATCCGGCGCCGGAGCAGGTCGACCAGATGCCGGCTGCCCTGGCTGTGCGCCGCCAGGATGAACGGACGCCCATGATTGTCGTGGGCCATGTACCAGTCGAACGCGCGCTCCACGTCGCCATAGGCCAGGTCGAGCGCCCTGTCGCCGTCGGCCCGGTTGCCGGGGAAGAAGGCGGCGAGCGTCGCCTGTCGATAGAGCGGGGCGTAGATCCGCGCCGCGCCGTTGAAGGCGCTGGCCTGGTACTTCAGCACGAAGTCGTCGATCCGCTGGCGGGCGTCCTTGTCGCCGATGGCGGCGTTCCAGGCGGCGCGACTGTAGAAGGTCGTGGGCGCGATGAAGAACACGTCGACGGCGGCGTCGGCCTGGGCGTCCCGGACGCCGGGCGTGTCGGGCACCTGGTCCGCCGCATCCTTCCGGTCGGGCAGGGCCGCCCAGGCGGCGGGATCGGCGTAGTCGGGCGCGGGCGGCGCCGCGGCGGCGTCGAACGCGGTGCCGGGCGTCAGCGCCCAGCGGGTCAGCGGCTCCTGGAACAGGGCGATGAGCATGACGCCGACGACGAAGAGCAGCACCAGCCCGGCGATGACGTAGAGGAACTTGCGGGCCATGGGGTCAGTCCTCCGTCCAGATGGGCTTGCCGCTGCCCGGCAGGCCGAGCCGCGGCCACTTCTCGCTGACCGTCTCGATCACCTCGTCGGTCATGCGGATCTTGCGGCCCCATTCGCGCTTGGTCTCCGGCGGCCACTTGTTGGTGGCGTCCAGGCCGATCTTGCTGCCCAGGCTTTCCTCGGGCGAGGCGAAGTCCAGGTAGTCGATGGGCGTGTTCTCTATGAGGGTGATGTCGCGGGCCGGGTCCATGCGGGTCGAAACCGCCCACATCACGTCCTTCCAGTCGCGGGCGTCGATGTCGTCGTCCACCACGATCACCCACTTGGTGTACATGAACTGGCGCAGGTAGGACCAGACGCCGAGCATCACTCGCTTGGCGTGGCCTGGATAGGCCTTGCGCATGGACACCACGGCGATGCGGTAGGAGCAGCCCTCCGGCGGCAGCCAGAAGTCGACGATCTCGGGGAACTGCTGGCGCAGCAGCGGGATGAACACCTCGTTGAGCGCCTCGCCCAGCACGCTGGGCTCGTCGGGCGGCCGGCCGGTGAAGGTGGACAGGTAGATCGGGTCGCGCCGCATGGTGACGGCCGAGACGGTGAACACCGGAAACTTCTCCACCGCGTTGTAGTAGCCGGTGTGGTCGCCGTACGGGCCTTCGTCGGCGTAGTCGGTCAGCGACACATGGCCCTCGAGCACGATCTCGGCCTCGGCCGGCACCTTCAGCGGCACGGTCTTGCAGTCGACCAGCTCCACCTTGCGGCCGCGCAGCAGGCCGGCGAACTGGTACTCGGAGAGCGTGTCGGGCACCGGCGTCACCGCCGCCAGGATGGTGCCCGGGTCGGCGCCGATCACCACGGCGGCGGGCAGCGGCTCGGCCTTCTCCCGCGCCCAGCGCTGGTGGTGCTGGGCGCCGCCCCGGTGCTTCAGCCAGCGCATGATGGTGGTGTTGCGGCCGGTCACCTGCATCCGGTAGATGCCCAGGTTGAAGTCGTCCTCGCGGCGCGTGCCGGGTCCCTTCGTCACCACCAGCGGCCAGGTGATCAGCGGCGCCGGCTCGCCGGGCCAGCAGGTCTGGACGGGCAGCGCCGACAGGTCCACGTCGACGCCGCGCAGCACCACCTGGTGGACAGGCGCCGACGAGCCGGTCTTCGGCTTCATGGCCATTACCGTGTGCAGCAGCGGCAGCATGTCGAGTGCCTCGCGCCAGCCGCCCGGCGGTTCGGGCTGGCGCAGGAAGGCGAGGGTCTCGCCCACCTCCCGCAGCTCCTCCGGCCGGCGGTCCATGCCCAGCGCCACCCGCTCGACCGTGCCGAACAGGTTGACGAGAACGGGCATCTCGCTCTTCGCGCCGTCCGCCTTTACCGCGTTCTCGAACAGCACGGCCGGACCGCCCTCGGCCAGCAGCCGGGTCTGGATCTCGGTCATTTCGAGCACCGTCGACACCGGCTCGCGCACCCGGACCAGCAGGTTGCGGCTTTCCAGCTTTTCGATGAAGTCGCGCAGGGAGGCGTAGGGCATGGGCTCGTCTATCCCCAATGGCCGGCGATGATGGCAGCAAAGAGAATCCAGCCAAAGCGGATGTTGGACCGGAACAGGCGCAGGCAGGTCGCCGGGTCGTGCATGTCGAAGCGGGCGATCTGCCAGGCGAAGTGGATCGAGGCGCCGATCAGGCCGAGCCAGAACAGCAGGCCGAGGCCGCCGGCCATGGCCGACAGTCCCCACAGCAGCAGCGCGAGGCTGTAGACGATCCACAGGAAAGGGCGGGTGCGCTCGCCGAGGGCGAGGGCCGACGACTTGACGCCCGCCTTCACGTCGTCCTCCCGGTCCATGTGGGCGTAGATGGTGTCGTAGCCCAGGGTCCAGCAGAAGCAGCCGGCATAGAGCAGCAGCGCCTGCGCGCCGGGGTAGTGGCCGGTGATGGCGGTCCATCCCAGCAGCGCGCCCCAGTTGAACACCGTCCCCAGCACCACCTGCGGCCAGTAGGTGACGCGCTTGGCCAAAGGGTAGAGCACCACCAGGGGAAGCGAGGCCACGGCCGTGATCACGGTCGGGCGGTTGAACGACAGCAGGATGCCCAGGCCCACGAGGCCGAGGACGGCCAGCAGGGCGAGCGCCCCGGGCACGCTGACCGCGCCGCTGGCGACGGGACGTCCGGCGGTGCGGGCGACGCGGGCGTCGATCCGCCGGTCCCAGATGTCGTTGATGGTGCAACCGGCGGCGCGCATCACCAGGGCGCCGGTGCCGAACGCCACCAGCGCCAGCAGGACGCGGCCGTCCCAGGGCTGGAGACCCGCCACATGGGCGGCGAGCATTGTGCTCCACCAGCAGGGCCAGAGCAGCAGCCAGGCGCCGACCGGCCGGTCCAGCCGCATCAGCCGTGCCCACGGCGTCAGCCCCTCGGGCAGCCAGCGGTCGACCCAGCTGTCGGGCACCGCGTCGGCGGGGCGGGCGCGGGAGGGCTCCATCAGGGCAGCTTTCGCTCGGTCATGGATGTGTGTTAGCGCTAAGACCCTTCCGGAGCAACCGAGGCGTCATGGCCTACGATCCCTCCAAGATCCGTCTCTACGTGGACGCGCCGCTGGACGGTGGCGCCCGTGTCGCGCTGGCGCCCGAGCACGTGCACTATCTGCGCGCGGTGATGCGCCAGCGCGAGGGCGACCGGTTCTACATCTTCAACGGCCGTGACGGCGAATGGGTGGCTTGCCTAGCGGCGCTCGGCAAGAAGACCGGCGAGGCCGTGGTCGAGGAGTTCGTGCGGGCCCAGACCGGGGTCCCCGACCTCTGGCTGGCGTTCTCGCCGATCAAGGGCGCGAGACTCGACTTCGTCGTCCAGAAGGCGACGGAGCTGGGCGTGGCGGTGCTCCAGCCGGTGCTCACCGAACGCACCGTGGTGCGCAACGTCAACGTGACGCGGCTGCGCGCCAACGCGGTGGAGGCCGCCGAGCAGTGCGAATGCCTCAGCGTTCCCGAGATCCGCGAGCCCCAGACCCTGCGCAACCTGCTGGGCGGCTGGCCGGCCGGGCGCGGCCTGATCTTCTGCGACGAGGGCGGCGGCGAGCCGGCCCTCGACACCCTGATGTCGCTGAAGGGGACGGGCGAGTCCTGGGGCGTGTTGACCGGCCCCGAAGGCGGCTTTTCCGACGTGGAGCGGGAACTGATCCGCAGCCGGGACAGGGCGGTGCCCATCAGCCTGGGGCCGCGGATCATGCGCGCCGACACCGCGGCGGTCGCCGCGCTCAGCCTTTTTCAGGCGACGCTGGGCGACTGGGGCACGCCGCCGCGCGGCGGGTCTGCGTGATTGCGCTTGCAACCTATTCCGCCGTTGGTTACTTGGCGGTACTCCAACGGGAGGAGCCGTAGACCATGGCCGGAGTACCGGGCCAAGCCAACCAGACGCGCGTCGAATCGAAGGCGCAGCTCGTCGAGTATCTCGAACAGGGCTGCAAGCCGAAGGCGGATTGGCGCGTCGGCACCGAGCACGAGAAGTTCGGCTTCCGCCGAGCCGACAAGCAGGCGCTGCCCTATGGCGGGCCGGACGGTATCCGGGCCGTGCTGAAGGGCATGGAGCGGTTCGGCTGGGAGCCGGTCCGCGAAGGGGACAACGTCATCGCCCTGAAGCAGGACGGCGCCAGCATCACCCTCGAGCCGGGCGGCCAGGTGGAGCTCTCCGGCGCGCCCCTCGACAGCATCTACAAGACCTGCGACGAGGTGAACACCCACCTGACGCAGATTCAGGAAGTCTCGCGCGAGCTGGGCGTCGGCTTCATCGGCCTGGGCTTCACGCCCAACATGGCCCGCCAGGACATGCCGATCATGCCGAAGGGCCGCTACGAGATCATGCGCCGCTACATGCCGAAGGTGGGCGGCCTGGGCCTGGACATGATGCTGCGCACCTGCACCGTGCAGGCCAACCTGGATTATTCGTCCGAGGCCGACATGGTGAAGAAGTTCCGGGTGTCGCTGGCGCTGCAGCCGGTCGCCACCGCGCTGTTCGCCAACTCGCCCTTTACCGACGGCAGGCCCAACGGCTACCTGTCCTATCGCAGCCATGTCTGGGAGGACACCGATCCGGACCGCTGCGGCGTGCTGCCCTTCGTGTTCGAGGACGGCATGGGCTTCGAGCGCTACGTGGACTACGTGCTCGACGTGCCCATGTACTTCATTTACCGCGACGGCCGGTATATCGACGTGGCCGGCGAGTCCTTCCGCGAGTTCATGGCGGGCCGCCTGCCGGCAAGGCCGGGCGAACTGCCCACCATGGACGACTGGGACCAGCATCTGACGACGGTGTTTCCCGAGGTGCGGCTCAAGCGCTTCCTGGAGATGCGCGGCGCCGACGGCGGTCCGTGGGGCCGACTGTGCGCCCTGCCGGCGCTGTGGGTCGGGCTGCTCTACGACGACGGGGTGCTCGACGCGGCGTGGGAGCTGGTGAAGGACTGGACCATCGAGGACCACGACCGCCTGCGCCGCGACGTGCCCCGGCTGGCGCTTGGCGCGTCCGTCCCGGGCGGGACCATGCAGGACCTGGCCGGGAAGGTGCTGGAGCTGTCGCGCGAGGGGCTGCGGCGCCGCGCGCGCACCGAGTACAAGGGCGACGACGAGACCAGCTTCCGCGCCCTGCTTCACCGCATCGCCGACACCGGCCGCACCCAGGCGGACGACCTGCTCGAGGCCTTCCACGGGCGGTGGAACGGCAGCGTCCTGCCGGTGTTCGACGAATACGCCTACTGATCCGCTACAGCGCCGACGCGACCAGCAGGCCGGCGATGAAGCCCAGGGTACCGAAGATCACGGGGTAGCGCGCCCGGCTCACCTTCATGGCCCACAGCCCCAGCGAGACCAGGAAGATGGCGCTGAAGCCGATGGCGCAGGTGTTGAGGAACAGGCCCAGCATGTGCCGCCAGGCCGGGACGGAGGCGGGATCGGTGTCCTTGAACGCCACGTCGCTCACCCAGTACAGCGAGGCGAGGGCGGCGGCATAGGCCACCACGCCGCCCGCGGCGAACAGCCAGCGGATCAGGGGGTTGGGGACCAGGTGGCCATCGCGGCTCTGGTTCTGTTCGGCCAGGATGTCGTGATAGGTCTTGTTCCGCCTAAAATCCATCCTCTGCCCGTAATATGTCGCCATCGCTTCAAACACGTCGGAATGGTGGCGGGAGGGCGCCCGCCCCATTGGCCCAAGTCACTTTATCGGCACATCAACGCCGCGCGCGAGGCCAAAACACGCCCCATGCCCGCGCACGACCGGTCGCCGGCGGACGAAAATTACCACGCGCGCGAAACGCCGCGGCAGATGGGGAATCGTTAAGTTTTGTAAACCGACGCCGGCGGCGTAACGGTCAGGCGGCGGTCCCGCCCACCGTCAGGCCGTCGATCAGCATGGTCGGCTGGCCGACTCCCACCGGAACGCCCTGGCCGCTCTTGCCGCAGGTGCCGATGCCGGAATCGAGCTTCATGTCGTTGCCGATCATGCTCACCCGCTGGAGCGCTTCGGGGCCGACGCCGATCAGCGTGGCGCCCTTGACCGGCGCGCCTACCTTGCCGTTCTTCACCCGGTACGCCTCGGTGCAGCTGAACACGAACTTGCCGCTGGTGATGTCCACCTGGCCGCCGCCGAAGTTCACCGCGTAGATGCCGTCCTTGACCGACGCCAGGATCTCCTCCGGGTCCCGATCGCCGCCCAGCATGTAGGTGTTGGTCATGCGCGGCATGGGCATGTGGGCGAAGCTCTGGCGCCGGCCGTTGCCGGTGGGGGCCATGCCCATGAGCCGGGCGTTCAGCCGGTCCTGCATGTAGCCCTTCAGGATGCCGTCCTCGATCAGCACCGTCTGCTGGGTCGGCGTTCCCTCGTCGTCCACGGTGAGCGAGCCGCGGCGGCCCTCCATGGTACCGTCGTCGACCACGGTCACACCCGGCGCGGCGACGCGCTCGCCCAGCAGGCCGGCGAAGGCCGAGGTCTTCTTGCGATTGAAGTCGCCCTCCAGCCCGTGGCCGACCGCTTCGTGCAGCATCACGCCCGGCCAGCCGGCGCCCAGCACCACCTGCATCTCGCCCGCCGGCGCGTCTTCCGACTCCAGGTTCACCAGCGCCTGGCGCAGTGCCTCGTCCACCTGGGCCCGCCAGTTGTCGGGGTCGAGCAGGTCGGCGTAGCCCCAGCGGCCGCCGGCGCCCATGTGGCCGCTTTCCTGCCGGTCGCCCTTGCCGGCGATCACCGAGACGTCGAGCCGCACCAGCGGCCTTATGTCGCGGACTCGCTTGCCGTCGGCCCGGACGATCTCCACCACCGACCACTCGCCGGACAGCGCCGCGGACACCTGTCGCACCCGTTCGTCGCGGGCACGGGCGTAGGAATCGATGCCCTGCAGGATCGCCACCTTGGCGTCGAAGCCCACGTGGTCGAGCGGATTGTCGGGGGCGTAGAGCTTCTGGTTGGTGCCGTTCGGCGGCGGCGTCATGATCCCCGAGCGGCCGCGCCGCACCGCCTGGACCGTCTCGGCCGCCCGCCTGAGCGCCTGTTCCGACAGTTCGGAGGCATGGGCATAGCCGGTCGATTCTCCCGCCACGCCGCGCAGGCCGAAGCCGCGGGCGGTGTCGAAGCTCGCCTTTTTCAGCCGGCCGTCGTCGAACACGAAGTTTTCCGACTGGGTGTATTCCAGGTAGAGTTCGCCGTCGTCGCAACCGCTCAGGGCTTCTCCGGTGATCGCCAGCGCCGCCGCCTCGTCGAGGCCGGTCTGGATGTAGAAGAGGTCCTTGGCGATTGATTCGTCAGTCATCATGCCTTCCGATCTGGGGGCTGGAGTGTTCGGTGGCCCTAATATGGACCCGGGACATGCGCATTTCGACCATCAATTATGCAGCTTGCGCAGGCAGCGCGAAGGCGCTGTGGAATTACACTGCGGCGGCGTGGAATGGGCCGTGCCAAGGGCCTGCGCGAAGCTCGATAACCGGTTGTGAAGGCCAAAGTCTGGGTGTAGTGTCGCGCCGACTTTTCAGGCCCCCGGGCGGGGCGACCTTTGCGAACCGAAGGACGAGAATGTCTAAAGCAAAAACACTTGCGGCCGCTCTGAGCTCGCTGCCCCTCATCCTCCTCGTCGCGCCCGGTGCGGCGTATGCTCAAATGGTCAATCACATGCCCCATGACTGGCAGATGGGGTTCCAGGTCGCTGCGACCGACATCACGCACGAGACCTTCTGGTTTCACGACGACGTGCTGATGCCGATCGTCATCGCCATCGCCCTGCTGGTGACGGTGCTGATGATCTACGCCATGATCCGGTTTCGGGCGAAGGCCAACCCCGTGCCCACCCGGACGACGCACAACACTGCGTTGGAAGTGATCTGGACGGTGGTGCCGACCATCATCGTCGCCATTATCGGCATCATCAGCGTGCGGCTGGTGTATTTCCAGGATGCGCCGCCGGCCGACCTCGCCGCCTATTCGGGTGTTGCGCCCGAGCCCAACGAGGTGGTGCTCAAGGTGACCGGCAACCGCTGGTTCTGGGAATACGAGTATCCGGAGGAGGGCGTCTCCTTCGCCTCGATCCTTGTCGAGGACGCGGATCTCAAGCCCGGCCAGCCACGCCTGCTGACGGTCGACAATCCGGTGGTCATCCCGGTGAACACGGTGATCCGCCTTCAGGTCACCGCCAATCCCCAGGACGTCATCCATTCCTGGACCATTCCCTCCTTCGGCGTGAAGGTCGACGCGATCCCGGGACGGCTGAACGAGCGGTGGTTCCGCGTGCTGCCTGGAATGGAAGGCCGCTATCACGGCCAGTGCTCCGAGCTGTGCGGCATGCGCCATGCCTTCATGCCCATCGAGGTGGACGTGGTGTCGGTGCCCGAATACAAGGCTTGGCTCGCCAAGCAGAAGGGCGAGGCCGACGCTTCGCCTTCGCCCAAGACGACGACGGTCGCCCTCAACACGGGGCGTGCGGAGTGATCCGCGTAAAGAACGGAAGGACGTAGCAGTATGGCTTACGGGGATTCGGCGCACGCCGCTCATCACGACGACCACCACACGCCGACGGGTCTTCGGCGGTGGCTCATGTCGACCAACCACAAGGACATCGGCACGCTCTACCTGATCTTCGCGATCGTCGCGGGTCTGCTGGGCGGCGCCCTGTCGGTCATGATGCGTATGGAGCTGCAGGAACCCGGCCTGCAGATCTTCACCCACCTGGCGTCCGATCCCGACCAGGCCAAGCAGATCTTCAACGTGTTCGTGGCGGCGCACGGCCTGATCATGATCTTCTTCATGGTCATGCCGGCGATGATCGGCGGATTCGGCAACTGGTTCGTGCCGCTGATGATCGGCGCGCCCGACATGGCGTTCCCCCGGATGAACAACATCAGCTTCTGGCTGCTCATCCCGGCGATCTCGCTGCTGCTCCTGTCCATGGTGATCGGCGACGGCGCAGGCGGGGGCTGGACGCTCTATCCACCGCTGTCAGTTCTAGGAAACGGATCGACTCCGGGCGGCACGCCGTCGGTCG
>WGNW01000085.1 GCA_016124315.1 Alphaproteobacteria bacterium | reverse complement strand
GCACGGAGACGTTCACGTCGGCGCGGAGATTGCCCTTCTCCATGTCGCCGTCGCAGGTGCCGAGATAGCGCAGGATGGTGCGCAGCTTGGTCACGTAGGCCTTCGCCTCCTCGGAGGAGCGCAGGTCCGGCCGCGAGACGATCTCCATGAGCGCGACACCCGAGCGGTTCAGGTCGACGAAGCTCTGGGTCGGCGAGAGGTCGTGGATGGACTTGCCGGCATCCTGCTCGAGGTGCAGGCGCTCGATGCCCACCTCTTTGGTCTCGCCGTCCTTCAGGTCGAGGGTGATGACGCCCTCGCCCACCACCGGCTGCTTGTACTGGGAGATCTGGTAGCCCTGCGGCAGGTCGGCGTAGAAGTAGTTCTTGCGGTCGAAGATCGAGTAGAGATTGATCTCGGCCGCCAGCGCCAGGCCGGTGCGCACCGCCTGCTCGACGCAGTAGCGGTTGATGACCGGCAGCATGCCGGGCATGGCCGCGTCCACCAGCGAGACCTGGGTGTTCGGCTCGGCGCCGAAATCGGTGGCGGCGCCGGAGAACAGCTTGGCGTGCGAGGTGACCTGGGCGTGCACCTCCAGGCCGATGACCACTTCCCAGTCGCCCGTGGCGCCGGAGATCAGCTTGGACATCACGCGGCCTCCTTCCACCAGGCGCCGGGCCGGGCATCGAACCGCGCAGCCTTCTCCACCATCTGGCCGACCCTGAGCACGGTCTCCTCCTCGAACGGCCGGCCGAGGATCTGCAGGCCGAGCGGCAGGCCGTCGGCGGACAGGCCGGCGGGAACCGACATGCCCGGGATGCCGGCCAGCGAGGCCGGCACCGTGAACACGTCGTTGAGGTACATGGAGATCGGATCGTCCGACTTCTCGCCCGGCACGAAGGCGGCGGACGGCGCGGTCGGCGTCAGGATGGCGTCGACCCGGCCGAAGGCCTGCTCGAAGTCCTGGGCGATCAGGGTGCGCACCTTCTGCGCCTTCAGGTAGTAGGCGTCGTAATAGCCGGCCGACAGCACGTAGGTGCCGATCAGGATGCGCCGCTGCACCTCGTGGCCGAAGCCGGCGCCGCGGGTGTTCTCGTACATCTCTATCAGGTTGTTGCCCGGCTCGCGCAGGCCGTAGCGCACGCCGTCATAGCGGGCCAGGTTGGAGCTGGCCTCGGCCGGCGCCACCACGTAGTAGGTGGCCAGCGCGTACTGGGTGTGGGGCAGCGAGATGTCGACGATCTGCGCGCCCGCGTCCTTCATCCACTGGATGCCCCGGTCCCACAGCTCGATGATCTCGGCGGGTGTACCCTCCATCCGGTACTCGGCCGGGATGCCGATCTTCAGGCCGCGGATGTCGCCGGTCAGCGCCTTGCGGTAGTCGGGCACGGGCCGGTCGATGGAGGTGGAGTCCCTGGGGTCGAAGCCGGCCATGGAGCCCAGCAGGATGGCCGCGTCCTCCACCGTGCGGGCGAGCGGGCCCGCCTGGTCCAGCGACGAGGCGAAGGCGATGATGCCCCAGCGCGAGCAGCGGCCGTAGGTCGGCTTGATCCCGGCGAGGCCGCAGAAGCTGGCCGGCTGGCGGATCGAGCCGCCGGTGTCGGTGCCGGTGGCGCCCAGCGCCAGCCGGGCGGCGACCGCCGTGGCCGAGCCGCCGGACGAGCCGCCAGGCACGCGGGACTTGCCGTCGCCGGCGCGCCACGGGTTCTCCACCGGACCGTAGTAGCTGGTCTCGTTGGACGACCCCATGGCGAACTCGTCGAGGCTGACCGTGCCCAGCATCACAGCGCCGTCGCGCCACAGGTTCGACGTGACGGTGGATTCGTAGGGCGGCGTGAAGCCGTCGAGGATGTGGCTGGACGCGGTGGTCAGCACGCCCTTGGTGCAGAACAGGTCCTTGATGGCGAGCGGAATGCCGGCCAGCGGCCCGGCCTCGCCGGCCTTGCGGGCGGCATCGGCGGCGTCGGCCATTGCCAGCGCCTGCTCCGGCGTCTCGGTGGTGAAGGCGTTGAGCGACCGGCCCGCCTCCACTTCCGCGATGTAGGCCCCGGTCAGCTCGCGGGCGGTGAACTCGCCCTTGTCGAGCGCGGCCAGGGCCTCGGCGATGGTCAGATCGGTGAGGCTGGTCATTATTCGATCACCTTGGGCACGGCGAAGAACCCGTTCTGGGCGTCGGGGGCGTTGGCGAGCACGTCGTCGCGGCGGTCGCCGTCTGTCACCACGTCGTCGCGCTGGCGCAGCCGGGCGTGCACCACGCTGGTCAGCGGCGGCACGTTGTCGGTGTTCACCTCGGACAGTTGCTCGACCCAGGACAGCACCCGATTGAGCTCGCCCGCCATGGGCTCGAGCTTGTCTTCCGGCAGCCTGAGGCGCGCCAGATGGGCAATGCGTGCAACGGTTTTCGTGTCGACCGACATGAGTGATCCAGATCCTGCTGTCGCGGGCGCCGTGCGCCCTGTTCCGAAGGCGCGGAAATTAGCCCGTATGACGCGGCGCGGCAAGGTTGCGTGGGGTAATGCCATATGGGCGGGACTGGGAGTATTGTCGCGCCATGTCCGAACCGCCTCCACATCCCGTCGTCATCGCTCCCTACGATCCGCACTGGCCCCGGATGGCGGCTCGGGAGAGCGGCCGCCTGGCCACGGCGGTAGGGCCGACGCTACTGCGCTGGGAGCATTTCGGCTCGACCGCCGTACCGGGCCTCGCGGCGAAGCCGGTCATCGACCTGATGGGCATCGTGGCGCACCTGAAAGACCTGGACGGGCGACGACCGCACATCGAGGCGGCCGGCTACCAATGGTATGGGGAGTTCGGCATCCCGGGCCGGCGCTTCAACACGCTGACGCGGCGGGGCAGGCGCGTCGTCCACCTGCACTTCTACCAACGGGACTCGGAACAGGTCGGCCGGCATCTCAGCGTCCGCGACTACCTGCGGTCGCATCCGTCCGCCGCCCGCGACTATGAAGCCGAGAAGCGGCGGGCGGCGGCGATCCATCCCGATGATTCCCTGGCCTACAACCGGGAAAAGGATGCCTGGGTACAACACCTGGAACGAATGGCCATGACGTGGGCCACGACGGGAGGCGCCGCCCATGGCTGAGCTGGGCCTGCAGGAGTTGAAGGCGGCCCTGCCCAGGAACGGGCGGCTGCTGGGGCTCGACCTGGGGACCAAGACCATCGGCCTGGCGATCAGCGACGGCGCGCTGCTGGTCGCGAGCCCGCTGGAGACCATCCGGCGCACCAAGTTCACCGCCGACGCCCAGGCGCTGCTGGCCGTGATCGACCGCCACGGCGTGACCGGGCTGGTCCTGGGCCTGCCCGTCAACATGGACGGCACCGAGGGACCGCGGTGCCAGTCGACCCGCCAGTTCGCCCGCAACCTCATGGGCCTGCGGGAGGTGCCCTTCGCGTTCTGGGACGAGCGGCTGTCGACCGCGGCCGTACAGCGGGCGATGATCGACGCCGACCTCAGCCGGGCGCGGCGCGCCAAGGTCGTTGACCAGA
Organism: Alphaproteobacteria bacterium; assembly: GCA_016124315.1. Taxonomy (GTDB): domain Bacteria; phylum Pseudomonadota; class Alphaproteobacteria; order SMXS01; family SMXS01; genus RI-34. Next base: position 52,048 of record WGNW01000085.1, on the reverse strand, counting down.
TGGCGGCGGCGTATATCCTTCAGGGCGCGCTGGATTTTCTGCGCCGCAACTGACGCTTGCGGAAGGGATCACCATGCTCCTATACATCCGGCCGCGATGAGCAGACCGGACGGCATCAGGCATCTCCTCGGCATCGAGGGGATGAAGGCGCAGGAGATCGAAGCGCTCCTGGACCAGGGCGATTCCTATCTCGAGCGCTACCGGGCGGGCAGGAAGATCAAGAAGGTCCTGAAGAACCGGACCCAGATCAACCTGTTCTTCGAGGAGTCCACCCGCACCTCGACCTCGTTCGAGCTGGCCGGCAAGCGGCTCGGCGCCAACGTCATCAACATGGTCACCTCCAGCTCGTCCATCAAAAAGGGCGAGACGCTGATCGACACGGCCATGACGCTCAACGCCATGCGGCCCAGCGTGCTGGTGATCCGCCATGCCTCGTCGGGCGCCGCGGCGCTGCTGTCGCAGAAGGTGAACTGCGCGGTGATCAACGCCGGCGACGGCCGCCACGAGCACCCGACGCAGGCGCTCCTCGACGCGCTGACCATCCGCCGGCGCAAGGGGCGCATCGCCGGTCTGACCGTGGCGATCTGCGGCGACATCCTGCACAGCCGGGTGGCGCGCTCCAACATCCACCTGCTCAACACCCTGGGCGCCCGGGTCCGGGTGGTGGCGCCGCCGACGCTGCTGCCGGTGGCCGTCGAGCGGCTCGGCGTGGACGTCTACACCGACATGCGCAGCGGCCTGGAGGACGTCGACATCGTGATGATGCTGCGGCTGCAGACCGAGCGCATGCGCGGCGCCTTCGTGCCGTCGCCGCGGGAATACTTCCACTTTTACGGCCTCGATGCAGAGAAGCTGGCCGCCGCCAAGCCGGACGCGCTGATCATGCATCCTGGGCCGATGAACCGGGGTGTGGAGATCGACACCGAGGTGGCCGACGACATCGACCGCAGCGCCATCCGCGAGCAGGTGGAGACCGGGGTGGCGGTGCGCATGGCGTGCCTCGATTCGGTCTGCAGCCATCTCCAGGCGGAGGAGGACGAGTGATGGCCGCCGAGCGCCGCGTCGTCTACATGAACGCCCGGTTGCTGGACCCGGCGAGCGGCCTCGACGAGACCGGCGCGCTGCTGACAGTGGGCGGCAAGATCTGGGACGCGGGCGCCCACCTGTTCGCCGACGGCGTCACCGACGGCAGCGAGATCGTCGACTGCCGGGGCATGTGCCTCGCCCCCGGCTTCGTCGACATGCAGGTGTTCCTGAACGAGCCGGTGGAGACCACGGCGCGGGCGGCCGCGGCCGGCGGCGTGACCACCATCGCGGTGATGCCCAACATGAATCCGGTGCTCGACCGGGTGTCCCTGGTCGACTACATCGAGCGCCTGGCCCGCGACGCCAGCGTGCGCATCCATCCCATCGCCGCCGCCACCAAGGAGCTGGGCGGCGAGGAGATGACCGAGATCGGCCTGTTGCGGGCCGCCGGCGCGCTGGCCTTCAGCGACGGCCGCCGGGCCATCGCCGACGCCCAGGTGATGCGTCGCGTGCTCACCTACGCCCATGCCCACGAGGCGCTGGTGATCCAGCACGCCGAGGAGCCCGCCCTCGCCCGCGAGGGCGTCATGAACGAGGGCGAGATGGCGACGCGGCTGGGCCTGCCGGGCGTTCCGGCCGAGGCCGAGGTGATCATGATCGAGCGCGACCTGCGGCTGGTGGCGCTGACCGGTGGCCGCTACCACGTGGCACTGGTCACCACGCAAGCGGGCGTGGAGGCGATTCGCCGGGCCAAGGTGCAGGGCCTGCCGGTGACCTGCGGCACGGCGCCCCACTATTTCGCGCTCAACGAGCTTGCGGTGGAGGCCTACCGGACCTTCGCGCGCACCTCGCCGCCGCTGCGCGCCGAAGCCGACCGGCGGGCCGTGGTCGAGGGCCTCGCCGACGGCACGATCGACGTGATCGTCAGCTCCCACGATCCCCACGACGTGGAGAGCAAGCGGCTGCCGTTCGACCTGGCCGCCTCGGGCGTGATCGGCCTGGAGACCCTCCTGCCCACCTGCATGGAGCTGCTGCATGGCGGCCACGTGCCGATGATGCGCCTGCTCGACGCCCTCACGGTGCGGCCGGCGGCCATTCTCGGGCTCTCCGTCGGCGCCCTCGCCAAGGGTCAGCCGGCCGACCTGGTGCTGTTCGACCCGAACGCGCCCGGCCGGATCGATCCGGACACGTTCCACAGCAAGGCGAAAAACAGCCCGTTCGAAGGACGGCCCATTCAAGGTAAGGTACTGCGCACCGTGGTCGGGGGACGCGCGGTCTACCAGGCGGGATAGGTCCATGGACGGTATCTTCGGCGTCATCATCGCGGGCATCGGCGCCTACATGCTTGGCTCGATCCCGTTCGGCCTGCTGCTGACCCGCGCCGCCGGCCTGGGCGACATCCGCGCCATGGGCTCGGGCAATATCGGCGCCACCAACGTGCTGCGCACCGGCAACAAGTGGCTGGCGCTCGCCACCCTGGTGCTCGACGGCGGCAAGGGCGCGGTGGCGGTGCTGCTGGCCAAGCTGCTGTTCGCCCCCTCCATCGTGCCCATCGCCGCGGCGGCCGCGTTCTTCGGCCACCTCTATCCGATCTGGCTGAACTTCCGCGGCGGCAAGGGCGTGGCCGTGTTCCTGGGCATCGCCCTGGCGATCGATCCCTGGCTGGGCCTGACCTGCTGCGCCGTGTGGCTGCTGGTGGGGGTGATGTTCCGCTATTCCTCGGTGGCCGCCCTCGCCTCGGCCGCCGTCGCGCCGATCTACGCCATGGTGATGGTGGGCCTGATGACCGGCGTACTGTTCCTCCTGCTGGCGCTGATGATCTTCCAGCGGCACACCTCCAACATCCGCCGGCTGCTGCGGGGCGAGGAGCCGAGGATAGGCCAGAAGTAGCCATGGCCGAAGGCGCGCTCCCTCCGGCCGAAGCGCGCGACCGCCTCCGGCTGATTCGCTCGGCGCATGTGGGACCGGCGGTGTTTCGGCAGCTGCTGGGCCGCTACGGCACCGCCGCCCGCGCCATCGAGGCGCTGCCGGACCTGATGCGTCGCGGCGGCCACGCCCAAGCGCCGATGATCTGCTCCCCGGCCGCGGCGGAGGACGAGATCGCCGCAGTCGAGGCGCTGGGGGCCCACCTGCTCCATCTGGACCTCCCGGGCTATCCGTCGGCGCTGGCCGAGATCGCCGGCGCGCCGCCGGTGCTGACGGTGAATGGCCGGCCGGAACTGATGGAGACACCCTCCATTGCCATCGTCGGCGCCCGCAACGCCTCGGCCGCCGGCATCCGCTTCACCCGACAGCTGGCCGCCGATCTGGGCGCGCAGGGCTACGCGGTGGTCTCGGGCCTGGCGCGGGGCATCGACACCGCCGCCCACATGGCCGCGCTGCCCACCGGCACCATCGCCGCCATGGCCGGCGGCATCGACGTGGTCTATCCGCCGGAGAACCAGGGACTCTACGAGCACATCGCCGAGGAAGGCCTGCTGCTGTGCGAGATGCCGCTGGGCACCAAGCCGCAGGCGCGGCACTTTCCGCGGCGCAACCGGCTGATCTCCGGGCTGTCGCTGGGCGTGGTCGTGGTCGAGGCGGCGATGCGCTCAGGATCGCTGATCACCGCCCACAACGCCCTGGAGCAGGGGCGCGAGGTGTTCGCCGTCCCCGGCTCGCCCCTTGACCCGCCCTGCCGCGGCACCAACAATCTCATCCGGCAGGGGGCGGTGCTGACCGAGGGCGCGGAGGACATCGTGCACAACCTGCCGGACTGGCCGAGACGACCCGCCATCAAGCCGATTCCGCCCCGGCCCATGACGCCTCATCCGGACGACGCCGACGACGCGGCGCGCCTCGCGGTGACCGAGAAACTGGGGCCGACGCCGGTCGACGTGGATGAGCTGATCCGTCAAACCGGTTTGACACCCGAAATCGTTTTGACCATTTTGCTGGAACTCGAATTGGCCGGGCGACTGGACCGGCACGCAGGGAACAAGGTTTCAATGGCCTGACCCAAGGGCCGGATCACGCGACAGCCTGCCAGAACGGACGTTCATGAATCTCGTAATCGTCGAATCGCCGGCGAAGGCCAAGACCATCAACAAATACCTGGGAAGCGGCTACAAGGTGCTCGCCAGCTTCGGCCACGTGCGCGACCTGCCCTCCAAGGACGGCTCGGTCCGGCCCGCCGAGGACTTCGCCATGAGCTGGGAAGTCGACAGCGACTCCAAGAAACGGCTCAAGGACATCGCCGACGCCGCCAAGGAGGCCGAGACCCTCTACCTCGCGACCGACCCGGACCGCGAGGGCGAGGCCATCTCGTGGCACGTGCTCGAAATCCTCAGGAACATGCGCGGCCTTGCCACCAAGCCGGTCAAGCGGGTGGTGTTCAACGAGATCACCAAATCGGCGGTGCTGGACGCGATCGCCCATCCGCGCGACGTGGACCAGGAACTGGTGGACGCCTACCTGGCGCGCCGGGCGCTCGACTACCTGGTCGGCTTCACCCTGTCGCCGGTGCTGTGGCGCAAGCTGCCCGGCGCCCGTTCGGCCGGCAGGGTGCAGTCGGTGGCGCTGCGGCTGATCTGCGACCGGGAACTGGAGATCGAGAGCTTCCGGGCGCAGGAGTACTGGACCGTCGACGTCGACATGAAGACGCCGTCGGGCGAGCCCTTCTCCGCGTCGCTGACCGAGCTGAACGGCCGCAAGCTTGAAAAGTTCGACCTGCCGGACAAGGACGCCGCCGACCGGGCGGTGGCCGCCATCGAGGCCCGCGACTACACGGTCTCCAACGTCGAGAGCAAGCCGGCGCGGCGCAACCCGGCGGCGCCGTTCACCACCTCGACGCTGCAGCAGGAGGCGGCTCGCAAGCTGGGCTTCTCGGCCTCGCGGACCATGCGGATCGCCCAGAAGCTCTACGAAGGCATGGATCTTGGCGGCGAGACGGTCGGCCTGATCACCTACATGCGAACCGACGGCGTGCAGCTCGCGAACGAGGCCATCGCCGCCGCCCGCTCGCTGATCGCGGCCGACCACGGTGACCGCTACCTGCCGCCGCAACCGCGCATCTACAAGGCCAAGGCGAAGAACGCCCAGGAAGCGCACGAGGCGATCCGGCCCACCGACCTGCACCGCCGGCCGGCCCAGGTGTCGCGGACGCTGACCGACGAGCAGTTCAAGCTCTACGAGCTGATCTGGAAGCGCACCGTCGCCAGCCAGATGGAGAGCGCCCAGTTCGAGCGCACCACCGCCGACATCGCCACCGCCGATGGCCAGGTGACGCTGCGGGCCCGCGGCTCCGTGCTGACCTTCCCGGGCTTCCTCGCGCTCTACCAGGAAGGCCTGGACGACAGCGAGGACTCCGACGCCGACCGCCGCCTGCCCGCCCTCGCCTCGGGCGACGCGGTGCGCCGCGAGACGGTCAAGCCCGAGCAGCACTTCACCGAGCCGCCGCCGCGCTACACGGAAGCGAGCCTGGTGCGCAAGATGGAGGAGCTCGGCATCGGCCGGCCGTCCACCTACGCGTCGATCCTCGACGTGCTGCGCGACCGCAACTACGTGCACATGGACCGCAACCGATTCGTGCCCGAGGACAAGGGACGGCTGGTCACGGCGTTCCTGGAAAGCTTCTTCCGGCGCTATGTTGAGTACGACTTCACCGCCCAGATGGAGGAGAAGCTCGACGAGATCTCCGCCGGCAAGGTGGACTGGAAGGCGGTGCTGCGCGAGTTCTGGGGCGACTTCAACAATGCGGTCGAGGGCACCTCGGACCTGCGCGTCGCCCAGGTGCTCGACGCCCTCAACGACCTGCTGGGCCCGCACATCTTCCCCGAGGTGGAGGAGGGCAAGGACCCGCGCGCCTGTCCGTCCTGCGGCGAAGGCCGGCTGAGCCTGAAGCTGGGCCGCTACGGCGCCTTCATTGGCTGCTCCAACTATCCCGACTGCCGGTTCACCCGCCAGCTCGGCACCAACGGCGACAACGGCGCCGCCGAGGCCAACGGCACCAAGGTGCTGGGCGAGGTGGACGGCGACGAGATCAGCCTGCGCGGCGGCCGGTTCGGCCAGTACCTGCAGCGGGGCGAGGCCAAGGATGGCAAGAAGCCGCCGCGCGTCTCGATCCCCAAGGACATCCCGCCGGACAGCATCGACCTGGACAAGGCGGTGGCGCTGCTGGCGCTGCCGCGCGAGGTGGGCACCCATCCCGAAACGGGCAAGCCGATCCTGGCGGGCATCGGCCGCTACGGGCCCTACGTCAATCATGACGGCAAGTACGCCAACCTGCCGTCCAGCGACGAAGTGTTCAGCATCGGCATCAACCGGGCGGTGACGGTGCTGGCCGAGAGCCGTCCCGGCCGCCAGGCGAGCGCCAGCGTGATCAAGGAACTGGGAGAGCACCCGGCCGACGCCAAGCCGGTGCGGGTGATGAAGGGCCGCTACGGGCCCTACGTGACCCACAACAAGGTCAACGCCACCCTGCCGCGCACCGCCGATCCGGAGGCCTTCACCCTGGAGGAGGCGGTGCCGCTGCTGGAGGCCAAGGCCGCCCAGCCGAAGAAGGGCAAGGCCAAGCCAGCGGCGAAGAAGCCAGCCGCCAAGAAGCCTGCGGCGAAGAAGGCGACCGCGAAGAAGCCTGCAGCGAAAAAAGCCGCGGAGTCGAAGTAGGCGACGGTGGCGAAGAAACCGCAGCCGGGCTCGGCGCCCTTCCCCACCAAGGCAGACATCATCCGGTTCGTCGAGGAAAGCACCGGCCTGGTGGGCAAGCGGGAGATCGCCCGCGCCTTTCACGTGCGCGGCGACGACCGCACGAGGCTGAAGGACCTGCTGCGGGAAATGGCCCGCGAGGGGCTGCTGGAGCGCGGCCACCGGCGTTCGGTCAAGCCGTCGGGCGGCCTGCCCAACGTCACCGTGGTCGAGATCGTCAGCCAGGACATGGACGGCGAATTGCTGGCCAGGCCCGCCAAGTGGACCGACCGCAAGACCGAGCCGCCGAAGATCATCGTCGCGCCCGGCAAGCCGGCCGGCAACCTGGGGCCCGGCGATCGCGTGCTGGCGCGGCTGGAGCGGCAGGACGGCTACTACGAGGCGAAGATCCTCAAGAAGCTGGAGGCCGCCCGCGACCGGGTGCTGGGGGTCTACCGCCGCGAGGGTCGGGTGGTGCCGACCGACAAGCGCGAGCGCCACGAGTACGTCGTCGACGAGGGCGACAGCGCCGGCGCGAAGCACGGCGAACTGGTGCTGGTGGAGGTGCGGGCGATCAGCGCGCGCATGGCTGCCTCCGCCTCCCGGTCGGCGGCGGTGACCGGATCGAAGTCCGACTCGCGCTTGTTGTCGATCGTGCCGGTCGCCCGGAAATAGGGCCGGATCGCGCGGCCGGCCACGTCGGCCAGCCGGTGTGCGAAGCCCAGGAAGACCTCCAGCTGGTGTTCGGTGATCGGCGCGGCGGCGTCGGATGGGCTCACGGATTTCCCCTTGCGTGACCGTTGCGGCCGCCTAGGTTAGGCACTCCTGGCCACCGGGGAAAGTTCCAAGCCCAATCGCCATGCAGGACCGCGACTTTCTGATCATCGGCGCCGGCATCGCCGGCGCCACAGCCGGCTTCTACCTGTCCCGCCACGGCAGCGTGGCACTGCTGGAGCGCGAGAGCGCGCCCGGCTACCACACCACGGGACGCTCGGCGGCATTCTACGCGCCGTCCTATGGCGGCATCCATGTCCGTCCGCTCACCATCGCCTCCGGCCCGTTCCTGCGCCGGCCGCCCGACGGCTTCTCCGAGGCCCCGCTGATGAGCGACCGGCAGGCCCTCTACCTCGCCCGTCAGGACCAGCTGGAGGCGCTCGACCGGTTCGACGCGGCGCTGCGGCCGCTCACCCCCGAGGTGCGCCGTCTCGGCCCGGCGGAGGCACGCGAGGTCTGCGCCGCGCTGCGGCCCGGCTACGTCGCCGGGGCACTGCTGGAGCCCGCCTGCCAGGACCTCGACGTCAACGCCATCCACCAGGGTTTCCTGCGCGGGCTGAAGCGCCATGGCGGCACCGTGGAATCCGACGCCGGCGCCCTCGCCATCCGCCGCGACGAGGGCATGTGGCTGGTCGAGACGCCGGGCGAGACCTGGCGCGCGCCGGTGGTGGTCAACGCCGCCGGTGCCTGGGCCGACGCGGTGGCGCAGCTGGCGGGCGTGCCGCCGGTGGGCCTGCGCCCGCTGCGGCGGACCATCGTGGTGGTGCCGCCGCCGCCGGGTTTCTCGCCGCGCTGGCCGGTGGTGCTGGACGTGGACGAGCAGTTCTACTTCAAGCCCGAATCGGGCCGGGTGCTGGCCTCGCCCGCCGACGAGACGCCCAGCGAGCCGTGCGACGCCCAGCCGGAGGAGATGGACGTGGCCATCGCCGTCGACCGCATCCAGCAGGCCGCCGACATCCCCGTGCGGCGCATCGAGAACAAGTGGGCGGGGCTGCGCACCTTCGCGCCGGACCGCACGCCCGTGGTAGGGTTCGAGCCCGGCGCGCCGGGATTTTTCTGGTTCGCCGGCCAGGGCGGCTACGGCATCCAGACCTCGCCGGTGATGGGCCGGATGGCGGAAAGCCTGATCCTCGCGGGCCGCCTGCCCGAGGAGCTGGACCGCTTCGGCGTCACCCCCGCCACCTATTCCCCCGCCCGCTTCCGCGCCGCCGACTGATGCCGGCTCGCCAGCCCCTCAGGAGCCCGACATGAAGGCCATCCTCTGCCGCGAGTTCGGCGACCTTTCGGTGCTGAAGCTGGAGGAGGTGGCCGATCCGATGCCCGGCCCGGACCAGGCGCTGGTGCGGGTGCGCGCCTGCGGCATCAACTTCGCCGACAGCATCATGGCGGCGGGCAAGTACCAGAACCAGCCGGAGCTGCCCTTCATCCCGGGTTCGGAGATCGCCGGCGAGGTGGTGGCGGCGGCCGAGAGCGCGCCCGACTTCGCCGTCGGCGACCGGGTGATGGGCCTGCCCGGCAAGGGCGGCTACGCCGAATACGTGGCGGTGGACGCCGGCCGGCTTACCCGGCTGCCCGACGGCCTGAGCTACGAGGCGGCCGCCAGCTTCGCCGTCACCTACGGCACCGGCCACGTGGCGCTGGCCCACCGCGCCCGGCTCAAGCCCGGCGAAACCCTGCTGGTGCACGGCGCGGCCGGCGGCGTCGGCCTGACGGCGGTCGAGCTGGGGCGGATCATGGGCGCCCGGGTGATCGCCACGGCCGGCGGACCCGACAAGCTGGAGATCGCCCGCGCCGCCGGCGCCGAGGAGGCCATCGACTACCTGACCGAGGACATCCGCGAGCGGGTGAAGGCGCTGACCGGCGGCCGCGGCGCCGACGTGATCTACGATCCGGTGGGCGGCGACGTGTTCGACGCCTCGCTGCGCTGCGTCGCCTTCGAGGGCCGCATCCTGGTGATCGGCTTCGCCGGCGGCCGGGTGCAGCAGATCCCGGCCAACCACGTGATGGTGAAGAACGTCGACATCATCGGCGTCAATCGGCCGGCCTACGACGCGCTGGCGCCCGAGGTGTCGCGGCGCAGCCAGGAGGCGCTGCTGGAGTGGCTGGCCCGCGGCGACATCCGGCCGCTGGTGTCGAGGACCTATCCGCTGGAGCAGGCGGTGGCGGCGCTGGAGTCGGTGGTGTCGCGGCGCTCCACCGGCAAGGTGGTGATCACGCCCTGACCTGGCAAAGGCTCGGAAATCCTGGGTTTTCGGGAACAGGCTTGATTCGGCAGCAGCCGCCTATAATATATTCCTCGTACCTTTGGCCGCGTATTTTCGCGAGAAGGTACTGCCCTTCGTGGGCGTTTCCTCCCTAAACTTGGGCCACTTCAGGCATCTGAAGTGGCTCTTTTTTTCAGGCAGGCTGCAGGACCTCGGGCGGCAGCGCCGCCAGCGAGCGAATCAGGCCGCCCAGCGCCTCGCGCAGCGCCTCGAAGCCCTCGCCGCGGCCCAGCGTCTTCTCGTCCATGTAGAGCGCCCGGTTGATCTCGATCTGCAGCGCGTGGCGACCCTCGCGAGGCACGCCGTAGTGGCGGGTGTTGAAGCCGCCCGAATAGGGGTCGTTGCGCACCACGCTGTAGCCCTGCGCCGACAGCGCCTGCTGCGCCGCCGCGGTCAGCTCGGCGCTGCAGCTCCTTCCGTAGCGGTCGCCCAGGATGAAGTCGGGCACGGTGCCGCCGGTGCGCAGCGGCATGTCGCCCCACGAACCGCCGCAGGACGGCATGGAATGGCAGTCGATCAGCACGGCGCAGCCGAACTTCGCCCGGGTGCGCTCGATCAGCCGCTCGAGAGCCTCGTGGTACGGCTGGTAGACCGTGGTGATGCGCCGCTCCGCCTCGGTGAAGGGCAGCCGCTCGCCGTAGATGGCGGTGCCGCTCGCCACCACCCGGGCGATGGTGCCCAGCCCGGCGGCGACGCGGCCGGAGCGGGCGTTGACGAAGGCCGGCAGCGGACCGTCGAACATCTCCGGGTCCAGCTCCCAGGGCTCCCGGTTCACGTCGAGCCAGGCGCGGGCGTAGACCGCCTGCAGCAGCGGCGCGCCGTGCTTGGGCGCCTCGGCGAACAGCTCGTCCACATAGGCGTCCTCGGAGGCGCGCAGGGTGAGCGCGTCGAGCCGGGAGGCGGCGACGAAATCGGCCGGATAGTGCCGGCCGCTATGGGGCGACGAAAACACCAGCGGCGCGGCCTGGCGCGCCGGCTCGGCCAGCAGAAAAGCCGGCGGTTCGGCTTGCGGCTCGGGGTCGCGGCTCTTGAGGGCGGGATCGCTCGGCGTCATCGGCCTATCATCTGTGTCCAAGGCGTGCCTCCGGCAAGCCGCCTCGGCTCCCGATTATGACGCTTTTTGTCGCAGGGGCAACCGGGGCGGGGCGCGCCGCGGAACTGCAACAGCCCCCTTGCGCCGCCGGCCGATTTGCGTATAGTCCGGCGCCGACCCTGGGGGCGCGTAGCTCAGTGGGAGAGCACTACGTTGACATCGTAGGGGTCGCAAGTTCAATCCTTGCCGCGCCCACCATTCCCTTCAAGGACTTCTCGCCCGCGACGGCGCCGGCAACCCGCCCGACCGGTCATGGCTGCGCCGGACCGGCGCCCTCGGCGGTCTCGAAGGGATTGCGGAAGACCTTTCCCTCCTTCTCCATCTCCCGCTGGATGCCCTTGATGGCGTCGTCGAGACGGATGCTCTGGCGGCCGGCGGCGATGGCCTCGATGGCGGCGAACTGGACGATGTTGACGATGTTGCCGCCGGAAAGCTCGATGCACGCCAGTGCGCGGGCGAGCTCGTCCCGGTCCGGCCGCGCCGGCAGCACGCGCCGCCAGATCGCATTCCGCTCGGGCTCGGCGGGAAACGGAAACCGGATGATCGCGTTGAACCGGCGCAGGAACGCCTCGTCGATATTGGCGCGGAAGTTCGACGCCAGGATCACCAGCCCGTCGAACTCCTCCACCCGCTGCAGCAGGTAGCTGATCTCCTGGTTGGCGTAGCGGTCGTGGGCGTCCTTGACGCTGGTGCGCTTGCCGAACAGGGCGTCGGCCTCGTCGAAGAACAGGATCCACTCCCGGTTGCGCGCCTGGTCGAACAGGGTGGCCAGGTTCTTCTCGGTCTCGCCGATGTACTTGGAGACCACCGTCGACAGGTCGACGCGGTAGACGTCGCGGCCGGTGGCCTTGCCGAGCAGCGTGGCGGTGAGCGTCTTGCCGGTGCCGGGCGGCCCGTGGAACAGGGCCCGGTAGCCGGGCCGCAGCCGGCCCGCCATCGCCCAGTCCTGCATCAGCGTCCGGCCGTGGCGCACCCAGTTCTCCAGTTCGCCGATGCGCTCGCGGGTCGGCCCGTCCAGCACCAGGTCGTCCCAGCTCAGCGCGGTCGCAATGCGCCGGGCCGGGAACTCGGCGCCGAAGGCGGGGGCCTGCGCCGCGCCCAGGGTGAAGCGTTCCACCCAGTCGCGGGCCATGACGATGCGGCCCGACAGCACCGGCGCGCCGTCCCTCGGGGCTTCCAGCCTCAGCACCCCCTCGCGGGCGAACCAGTGGTCGGGCGAGAACAGGCGCTGCACCTCGAAACGGGCGTCCAGGTCGCCGCCAGCGAGCAGGAAGGCGGCGGTTTCGCCGGTGGGCAGGAAGGTGCGGCTGTCGGGGTCGCGCACCCCGCCGAGCTCGGGGAAGTCGCCCTCGCGCGCCAGCGCCGCGCGGATTTCCGTGTCGAGCAGGGTGGGGCGCACATGGGGCGCCAGCGCCAGCAGCAGCAGCACGTATTCGTCGAACGGCGGCTGGCGCTCGCGGATGAAGTCGCCCAGCAGCGAGCCGTCGTCGAAGAAGCCGAGCCGGATCTCGCCGTCCTGGGCCAGGTCCCCGCCACCGATCCGCGCCCGGATCAGCCGCACCACGATGTCCAGCGACGACGCCAGGTTGGCGGCGTTGGAGGATGCGACCTGTCCGGCCTCGCGGTTCATCCCGTCCCTCAATCCATCGTTACCAGGTTGGCGCCCACCGCGTCATAGGCGGCCTTGACGTATTGCCGGCGCGTCGCCTCCCGCTCGCCGCCGAACTTGAGCCAGGTGGTGTCCTTCATGTTGGTCTTCGACGAATAGGGCCGGTTGGCGATGAGGATGTCGGTGACGAAGTAGAGCGTGACGGCCGGATCCTGCTTGTGCAGCGCGCCGAGCAGCGCCGTCGGGCCGTCCCGGTTGATCGCCGGCGGCGTCACGGCGAGGTCGGGCAGCGCCGGGCTGTCGTGCTTCTGGCCCTTCGGCGTGGGATCGCGCTCGATCTGGGTCGAGCCCGTGTTGGGCGCCTTGTAGACGCCCCACTCGGCCTCGATGTAATTGGGGAAGGCCTCGGCCGGATAGGCGGCGCCGGCCGGCCAGGCGGCGGGCGGCTTGGTGCCCGCCGGCCAGTAGGTGATCTTGAACTTGTACCAGATGGGCTGGCGGTTCGCCTCGACGCCCTCGGTCGACGACTGGATGGCGGGCTGCTCGACCGCGGCCGAGAACGGCGTGTTGAACAGGTCGCCCCGCGCCGGCGTCAGGTTGCTGTCCACCGCATCGCCGCCCAGCTTGTGGGGCAGCAGGTGCATGCGGACATACTTGGCGCTGCCCGAGGTGAGCTTGGCGCCCTGCAGGTCCTTCCAGCCATAGAGGTTGCCCACATGGTCGCCGGATTCGGTGCCGGTCTTGACCTTGTACTTGTAGCCGTTCTTCTTGCTGCCGGCGACGATGTAGTCGGCCTCGAAGCTGCGCGCCTTGGTGTTGTTGGCCATCACCGGCAGCCTGGCCGGCGGGCAGTCCTTGGCGTCGCCCGGATCGAAGAACCTGCTCAGCCAGTTTGCGCCGAGGTGGTCGAGGTGGGTCTCCAGGTCCTTGACCAGCTTCTCGTTGTCGTCGACCGGCTTCTTGGCGTTGGCCGCGGCGCCGCTTGAATCCGCGGCCTTCAGCGCGTTCTCCGCCGGCACCACGTTGGCCGTGTGGTAGGCCTCGGCGGCCTGCACGTCGGCCAGGCTGTACTTGGTGCCGCCGGCCTGCGCCTGCTTCTTGTGGTCGGCCAGGAACGCCGCGATGTGGGTCGGATTGGTGCTGGCGACGTAGAGCTTGGCGGCGTTCTTCTGGCCCTTGTAGGAGAGGGTGTGGGCCTCGCCCGACTTGTCGGTGAAGCCCGACTTGGCCTTCCACCAGTTGGCGATCTTCTTCGCCACCGCCTTCACCTTCTCCTTCACCTTCTTCGCGCCGGCCTTGATCTTGCCGATGACCTTCTTGGCGAAGGCGACGATCTTGTCGATCACCCAGTCGATCGCCTTGTTGATGGGCTTGGTGATGGTCTCGATGACCTTCTTCACCTGCTTGGCGATGCCGCCGAGCCCGAGGATCGAGGCGAGCAGCGAGATCAGCACCGGCACGACCCGGGACAGCGCATTCTCCACCGCCGTGGTGACCTTGGTGAAGTTGCCGGAGGCGATCTCCGAGACGGCCTCGTAGACCGTCATGATGAAGTCCTTGATCTGCTGGTAGCGCTCGACCAGGAACATCACCAGGTCAAACAGCAGCTTGATCGCCTTGACGATGGCCGACGCCGGGTTGGTCAGCGACAGCAGCCAGACGATGCCTTCCTTGATGACCGTGGTCACCAGCCAGTTGCGGATGGCGTCCAGCACCATGTCCTTCAGGTTGGACAGCCGGCTCTTGATCTCCTCCCACAGCGCGCCGGGGCCCTCGGTCACCAGCTTCTTGAGCAGCGAGAAGCCCTGCTCGACGATGTCGAACACCTTGGCGGCGGCCGGCACCTTCTTGATCACCCGCGCCTTGATGTTCTCGTAGGTCAGGCCGAGCACCTGCAGTACGATGGTGAGGATGCCCTTGGCGCTGAACTCGAACGGACCGGTGACGCCGGCCTCGCCGAGCGCGCCGGTCAGCCAGCCGATCACCCCGTCGATCAGGTGCTTCTTGATGTTCTTGAAGAAGTTGCCGATGCCGTCGCCGACCGCGCCGAACAGGTTCCTGATGAACGGCACCGGGTCCTTGAGGACCTTCATGATCGCCTTGCCGGCCCGGTCGAGGAAGTCGAACACCGGCTTGGGATCGACGCCGGCGATCTCGCAGGCGCCCTCGATGGCGGCCCTGAGCGCCTCGGCGAAGTCGCCCTGCATCACCGCGCCCACCACCCGCACCGCCGTCTTCAGCGCGGTCTGGAAGGTGGACAGGATCTTGTCCAGGGCGGCGGCGAGGGAGTCGGCCAGCTTGGTCACGGTCTCGATGGCCTTGTCGGCGACGGCGTTGACGCCCTTGATGGCCGTGTCGGTCACCGCGTCGATCCCGGCGTTGATCCGTTTGGCGAGCCCGGGGAAGGTGTCCTTGAGGTACTTGTCGACCTGGGCCTTGGCCCAGTCGCGGAACTTGTTGAGCTTGTCGACCACCCAGTTGCGCGCCGCGTTGATCAGGCCGATGGCGGCGTTCTTGGCCTTCTCGATGATGGTCTTCACCGCGTTGCGCACGGCGGTGAACACCTTGTCGATGGCTT
The DNA here is from genome assembly GCA_016124315.1 of Alphaproteobacteria bacterium. Lineage (GTDB taxonomy): Bacteria > Pseudomonadota > Alphaproteobacteria > SMXS01 > SMXS01 > RI-34. The sequence goes on along the minus strand of WGNW01000085.1, from coordinate 37,040 downwards.
CGGTGATGGCCTTGACCGCCTTCTTGATGGCGCTCTTGACCCGGTCCCACCAGCTTTCCTCTTCCTGGGCCTTGTCCAGTTCCTTCTTCTTCTCCTCGGCCTGCCGCTCGCCGTCGGCCTTCTCCGTCTCGGCCTTCTTCTCGCCATCGTCCAGTTCCTTGCGGGCCTTGCCTTCCTCGGTCCTGACGTGGTCGCCGATGTCCTTGCGGGCGGTGGTCTGCTCCTTGGCCGCGTCCTTGTTGAAGGCGTTGACGTGGTCGTAGGCCTCGCCGATGCCGTCGCCCTGCAGCTTGGCCACCTTGCCCCGGTTGTCGACGACCAGCTTGCGCTGGGCGTTGTCGGTGGCGGTGTTCATCTCGGCGGCGGCCTGCTGGGCGGTGTCGGTCTGGGTCTTGCTGTCGGTGTCGCGGGCGCTCGCCGCGTCGACGGTCTGGCCCCGCGCTTCGGCCAGGTTGGGCGTCAGCGTCTTGGCCACCTTGGCGTCGGCCGCGTCGCGCACCTCCTGCGGCAGCGGCGCCGCCGCGTAGGCGGCCACGTTGTCGTCGGCCTGCGGGTCGATGCTGGCGGCCGCCTCCGGGGACACGGCGACCCGCCGCCGCTCGTCGATCATGCGCGGCTGGATGTTGGACTGGCCGGGATGGTTGCGGAACGCCTCGGCCTGGGCGTCGCGCTGCTCAGTCACGGCGGTGCGGGCGTCGGCGCGCTGGGCGTCCATGCGGCCGGTGTCGGCTTCGCCTTCCAGCGCCACGTTGGGCCGCGTGCCCGCCGAGGTGTCGATGCTGTCGTCCTTCGTCCTGATGCCGGTGAAGAACGTGCGCATGAAGTTCTTGAAGGCGTCCCAGAACGAGCCGGTCTCTTCCTTGTCCAGTTGATCGTCCCGGTCGGCGTTGCCCTTGAACGGCTGGGGCGTGGGGTCCGACACCGGGGCGAGGGCGCCCGGATCCGCCTGGGTCACGCCGTCGCCCACCTCGGCGGCGGGCAGCGGGATGTCGGCCGGCGCGGTGATCGGCGCGTCGACGGCGCCCGACGTCTTGGCCTCCAGCACCGGCGGGTTGTCCGCCACCTGCTTCTGCTCGGCCTTCATCTTGCCGTCGACGGCGGGGCCCAGCGCCGGCTGGGTGGCGGCCATCACCGACGGCCGGGCGTCGATGAACCGGGTCGTCGCCTGGTCCGACGAACCCGACAGGTCCGCCTTCTCCACCTTGGCGACCTTTTCCGCCGGCCCCGCGCCGGGCTTGGGCGGCAGGGTCAGGTCCGGCTGGGGCAGCGCCTCGCCGAAGGCCACGGGCGGCGGCGCCTCCACGCCGGTGTCGAGTGCCACCACGTCGGCGCGCGGGCCGCCGTCGGCCGGCGTCTTCTTCTCCCCGGCGGCGGGCTTTCCGGCCGCCGCGTTCTCCTCGTCCGGCTTGGTCGGCTCGCGGCCGACCTTCACCATGGGGACGGGCGGCAGGTTCATCTTGCCGACCGGATCGAGGAAATAGTCCCAGCGCGACAGCGGATCCCACCGCTCCTGCACCTGGCCGCCCTGGTTGTCGTCGCCCGCCGTGTTGCCGTTGATGGTGGCGACCCTGGTCAGCTTGACCGGCTTGCCCTCGGCGTCCTTGGCGCTTTCCAGGCCGGTCACCATGCCGAAATGGTTGTAGGGCAGCACGTCGATGGCGATGTCGCCCTTGCGCGGCAACCCTCCCGACGGGCGCAGCTTCATGGCGTCGATGCCCGGCGCGCCCAGCTTCCAGTTCGGGATGGGAATGCCGGCCTTCTTCATCGCCCACCAGGTGAAGATGCCGCACCAGCTCGGCAGCGCGTCCATCCGCGTCTTCTTGCCGTCGGGGCCGGTCTTCTCCAGATAGGTGGGCTTGTCGATGACCTGCTCGGCGACCACCGGACCGCCGAAGGCGGTGGTGAAGTATTCGCGCAGCCGCTCCCAGCCGACGCGCTTGCCGTCGCCGCCGGTCTTCTTGGCGTTCACCTTGCCCGCCTCGCCCCGCGCCAGCCGGATCGCCTCGACGATCTCGGGGCGGACCTCGTAGCCGTCGGCGTCCTCGGCCGGCGCCAGGCTGATCACGTCGGCGCGGGACTCGTCGGGCTCGGCGGCGCCCTGCTGGATCGTGTGGGTCAGTTCGTGGGCGAGCAGGTGCTGGCCGGTGCGCGAGCCGGGCTCGAACTTGCCCTCGTTGAAGAAGATGTCGCTGCCGCGCGTGAACGCCTGGGCCTTCAGCGCCTGCGACAGCAGCACGGCCGGTGCGTCGGTGTGGATGCGGATGCCGGAGAAGTCGGCGCCGAACTGGGCCTCCATCTTCTCGCGCACCGGGCCGGGCAGCGGATTGCCGCCGCCATGCGCCGCGCGCACCTGCCGCGCCACGTCCGCCGAGGCGGAGACGCCGCCGACCGAGCGGGCCTGGAGCCTCTCTTCCTCTTCCGGCGCGCGGGCCTGGAGCTTGTCGTCCTCTTTCGCCTGGGCCTCGGGTTTCTTCTCGTCCAGCTTGGCCTGGAGCTTCTCGTCGTCCCGGGCCTTTTGCTGGAGTTTTTCGTCTTCCTTCGCCTGGACCGGCTCCTTCTCTTCCTCCTTTGCCTGGGCTTCGGGCTTTTTCTCGTCTTCCTTGGCCTGAAGCGGCTCCTTCCTTTCCTCGGGCTTGGCCTGAACCGGCTCCTTCCTTTCCTCCTGCGCTTCCTTGGCCTGGGCCTCCGGCTCCTGCTCCTTGACGGCCGGGGCCTGGAGCTTGTCGTCTTCGGCTTCGGCCCGCTGGGTGACAGGCGTGACGCCGGCCGCCAGGCCCCTGCCGCCGCCCAAGGCCGCCGTCCGGCCGTCGACCACCCGGTCGGCGACCCGGTCGGCCTCGACCTCGTAGCGGTCGCCCGGCTTGCCCATGCGCAGGCGGGTCTGGACTTCGCCACCCTCGGCACGGGCCGAGAAGAACGGCTTCGCGCGGGTGGCGGTGGACCGGGCTTCCGGCGTGGAGGAACTGCGGTGGGCGACGGCGGCGGTCTTCATGGCATCACCGCCAGTCCACCGTGAGCAGGGCGCCCATGAACGGCGTGCGCACCCGCGACAGCGTCCAGGGCAGGTCGTCCAGCAGCACGTCGATGCCGCGCGCCTCGACGGTCAGGGTCCATTGGCCGCCGCGCCGCTCCAGGCGGCCCGGCCGCTTCAGGAAGCCCTCCCGCAGGCCATCCGGCGAGGTGCGGCCCAGCCGCTTCCAGTGGGCGATGACGCTGGTCAGCAGATCGGCGGACTCGGACCGCTCCCGGTCGGTCGGCTCGACGGCGCGGGGCACGGGCTCGGTCAGCGCCATGCCGCACAACAGCTTGAAGAGCACCGTCTCGGGCTCCGGCGCGTCCTCGGCGCCGGTCGCCAGGTGGTGCAGCAGCAGCACCGCGCGCGTCCGCGCCGCTTCGTCGCGGAAGATTCCCGGCGCGGCCAGCAGGCCCAACTGGTCGAAGTACGGCGCGACGAACGGATGCAGCAGCACCGCGCCGGCCGCGTAGACCGACCGGGCGTCGGCGGCGGCGGGGAAGCTAGCGTCGTCCGCGTCCTTGCCTTGCGGCGCTTCCGCAGCGTCGCCTTGTTCCGGCCGATCCGGGTTGCGGCGAGCATACGCCGCCGGCTCCGGTTCTGGCTGGGGTGGAGCCGCCGGAGGCGCCCTGCCGTCCAGCGCCGTGTAGAGTGCGGCAATCTCGCCGAAATCGGTCGGTGAGCCGGCGGCAAGCCGATGGATCGCCTCGGCCAGCGCCGGAACCAGTGCCGCCGCGACCGGCGGCGCGACCATGGCGCGACGCGCGACCGGCGGACCGAACGCCGCCGCCAGCGGCGCCGCGAGGGCGTCGGGCAGCAATGCGTGGAACAACCGGGCCACCAGCGGCGCGGGCAGCTGCCGGACGAGGCGTTCGGCGGCCCGTCGGCGGATCAGCACTGTCCGTAGCCGCGAGACCAAGCGGCCGAACGGGACTGCGTCCATGGCCGCAACTGCCTCGATCAGGACGGCGAGCGCCTTGCCGGGCTCGGCCCAGGGCAGTTCGCCGGTTTCGAGGAACGCGGCCAGTTCGGCCGCCTCGTCCGACGCGCCGGCGTCGTCGGGCGCGGCGGATGGTCCGGCGAGCGCGGCCGCCAGTTCGCCGGCGATGCGCCGGGCCAGGTCGGCGGGGTCGGGCGCGGGGGTGTCGAGCGCGCCCAGGTCGAGCTCCACCCGGCCCAGCCGGATCACCTCGCCGGGCCGCTCCAAGCGGTCGAGCGCGGCCTCCAGCGCCGGCGCGACCACCGCGTCGAAGCGGGCGCGGACCATGGCGCCGAAGCGGTCGAGCGCGGCCTCGTCCGGCACGTCGATGTCGAAGACGACCCTGCCGATCCGATGCTCCGCCGCGCCCATGGCCGCGCCCTCCCTCTATCCGGTCACCCGGCGACGACCAGTTTCACCTTCTCGGTGGCGCCGGCGCGCAGGGTCACCTCCACCGGCTGCGACTTCAGGTTCCGGAAGGTGGCGACGAACGCGTACTTGCCCTCGCGCAGGTCGATGCTCCTGGTCGCCTCGGGCATCTGCTGCTCGCTCGTCTTGTTGGTGGCGAGCGCCGTGATGCTGAGCACCGAGTTCGCGAGCGGCGTCTCGCGCCGGCCGCCGGCGGCGCTCGCGACCACGCTGATTTCCACGGTGCCGACGCCGGTCCGGCTGGGAGTCGGCGTGGGCGTAGGTGTAGGTGTAGGTGTCGGGGTGGGAGTAGGCGTCGGGGTCGGCGTTGGTGTTGGAGTTGGAGTGGGAGTTGGAGTGGGAGTTGGAGTGGGAGTGGGCGTGGTGCCCCTGACGATCTTCTTGCCGCCGATCCGCCGGTCGATCACGTCGTCGCCGCAATCGCCGGCGCAGCACAGGTAGGGCAGGCAGAAATCCGCCAGCACCACCATCTCGTCAAGCACGTCGTCGCTCAGCGGCTTGCTGCTGCCCATGATGTCCTTGATGGCCTTGTTGGCGTCGAGGGCCGGCGGATTGCCGTGCATGACCTTGACGAAGAAATCCGGGATGGCGCCGCCCAGCTTTTCCAGCGCCTGCTTCAGCCCCGCCTCGAGGGTGCGGCGGGTGCCGTAGACCAGCACGAAGGTGCCGCCCACCGGCACGCCCGCCTTGTGCTCCATGCCGGTGTGCTTGCGGGCGTAGCCCGCGAACGTCATCTCGCCGAACATGGCGGCGAGCCGCTTGCCCAGTTCGGCGGTGATGGCGGCGCTGTTGAACTGGATGGAGGCACCGACGACGAAATCCCGCCGCGCGATGATCGCCTCGTTGGCCGCCGCGACGTCCTTGCCCGCCTTGGCCGCGTCGGTCTCGGCGTTGTCGGCATAGGTCTCGTAGGCGTCGGCGAAGCCCCGGAACGCGGTGTCGAAGCCCGCGGCGTCGAAGTCGGCGAGGGAGGCCACGCTGGTCGCCCGCATCATGTCCTCCGCCCGGGCCATCAGCGCCACGGCCGGATAGACCTGTTGGACCACCTCGTCGCGGCTGCCGGCGATACCGAAATTGCCTGACGCGGCGCGGATGCGGTCGATCAGCTCGCCGCCGGCGGCAGGATCGCGCACCTGCTCGAAGATGGTGCCCACGGCGGCCGGCTGGAGCGGCTGGTCGCCGGTGTCCTGCACCAGGATCTTCACCGCGTCGTTGCGCATGGTCATCTCGGCGCGGCTCTGGGTGAGCAGCTGGTCGCTGATCACCCGGATCCTGGCCTCCCGCGCCGGATCGAGCTTCAGGAACGTCATGTTCTGGATGCCGGCGATCAGCCCGATGCCGGTCGTGGCGGGCGGCGTCGGCACAGTGGGCACGGTTTGGGGCGCCGTCTTCCGACCGGTCTTGCCGGCGTCGAGGCGCGCCAGGGTCTGCACCACCCAGACCATGAACGCGAACAGCCCCGCCATGATCATCAGGAAGATCACGTCCAGGTCGCGCAGGCGGCACAGCAGCAGCTGCTGGATGGCCTTCAGCGCCAGCGCCTTCTCCGCCTCGGTCTGCTTGGCATCGTCGCTGCCCGGCAGCCACACCGGCTCGACGGCAAAGGCGAGTCCGAGCGCGCGCTTCTGGTCGATCAGCGCCTGCAGGGTGCTGCCCAGCGGCTTGCCGACGATGCCCTCGATGCGGATGAAGTCCTGGTCGTCCTGGCGCATCAGGAACGGGTGCTTGCCGGCCTGGCTGAACTGGTAGGAGAAGATGGAGCCCTGCAGATTGGCCCGCGCCCTGCGGAACGACCAGTTGCCGAACAGGTCCCCGGTCCTGGCGAACTTGTAGAAGAAGGGGATCGCCCGGTCGCCCAGAGGCGCCGCGCCGTCGCGCGACGGCGTCAGCCCGATGTCCGCGTTCAGCAGGCCGCGGGTGCTGTAGGTCTGGGCGAGCAGCACCATGCGCGAGAACACCGAGCGCAGCTCGGCCGCCTTGTCCGAGCCGCCGCCGACGGCGGGCGACGGGACGAAGTAGTGCCGCCGCGACGCCGGCTGGCCGTCCGGCGCCGGCCCGCCCGATGCGGCGAGCGGATCGTAGTTGGCGTATTCGGCGAGAGTCTTGGGCGCGCCGGCGAAGGAATCCGCCGCCGCCAGCGCGTCGCCGCACAGCACGTGGCGCGGGAACCGGGCCGGATCGGGGGCGCACTCGGCGTCGAAGACGGCGGCGAGCTCGATGAACTCGTTGTAGCTGCGGAGGATGTCGAACACGCCGCCATGGAGGTACTGCACCAGCGTCGGCGTCTCGGCCAGCGCGGCGATCATGTTGAGGAAATGATGGGGCGGAACCGGGCCGTTGGGGAACCGGCCGGCCGGGAACAGGTCGGCCAGCACCGGCTGGTAGGCGTCCCACGCGTCGTTCATGGCCGAAAACAGCTGCTGGGCGGCCCGGCCCGCCGTCGCCAGGAAGCGCTGGTACAGGTCGGCCAGCGAGGCGACCTGGGTGCCGGAGGGATTGATCTTCTCGATGGCCAGCGGCGTCAGGCCGAGGCGCGGATGGGACGCCCGCTCGACCGGCCGCTTGGCGATCGCCTCCTCCTCGTCGAGGATCTTGTCGGCAATGGCCGCCGGCACCAGCAGCCGGCGCAGCGTCAGGTTCATCTCGGAGCCCTTGTCCGAGCAGTCGTTGACGTCGCAGTTCTTCAGCGATTCCAGGTTCACTTCCAGGAACAGCATCACCGTCTTGCCGGTCACGAACGGATCGGTCAGCGCGGTCGGCGCCACCTCGCCAGGCGCGGGCTGGAAGTCGGTCGGCAGCAGCTCCCAGGCCTCGCGCTGGGTGGTGCCGTCGAACAGGAACGGATAGCGCGCCCTGGCCTTCTCCTCGTTGGTCGCGGCCGGGCCCGACGGGATCGGCACCGTGTAGGGCCGCACCCGGTCGAACACGGTGTCGTCCTCGACGATCAGGTGGCCTTCCGAGGTCACCGCCACGCCGCGCGACAGGGTCAGCGTCCGGGGCGCGGCGTTCCAGTCGGGAAGCAGGCCGCAGACGACGCCGATGCCGGTGAGGTTGGCCCGGGTCAGCCGGTCCTGCGGCTCGAGATAGTCGATGATGTCGTTCAGCAGCTCCGACGTGAGCACCTGCCCATTCTCGAAAACGGGGTAGAACGTCTGAATCGTCATGTGCCGCTCCTCTAGAAGATGCCGAGGGCCGTGGAGCCCAGCCGGACGAGGGTTTCTTCTTCGCCGGCGTCGCAATCGTGCAGCGACGCGGCGGGGTAGACCGTGGTGAGCGCCTCGAGGACCTGGATCAGCTTGCGCGCCCGGTTGCGGATCGTCGTGGCGTTGGGTTTGGCGGCGGCGCGGGCGGTCAGCCAGTCGTGATAGGCCGCGTCGAGCTCGGTCATCTGCCGCTGGCCGATCCAGCAGACCTTGACCTGCACGTGGGCCGGCGCCTCCTCGCGGATGGTCCGCTCCAGCAGCGCGCGGAAGTTCAGGTCGCGGAACCGTTCGGGCCAGTAGGGCAGCACCGCCGAGACGCGGAAGGAATAGGGATCCTCCTCGCCGCAGAAGTCGCACTCGTCGCCGAGGCACACCCTCATCAGCTCGTCGCCCGCCGCGGCGGGCCGCAGCAGGATGTGCTCGATCAGGTGCATGCCCTCCGAGTTGCAGAGGTCGGACGCCAGCAGCGCGTCGTAGCGGTCGATGACGGCGCGCGCCGCCATGGTCGCGTCGACCTGGGTGCTGAAGGTGGCGTTGTGGGTGAGCGGCGCGGGGCCGGAGACGATGCGCATGGTGAAGGTGGTCGCGCCCTGGGTCTCGGCGATCTCGAAGGCGCCTTCGTCGCGCAGCCCGGGATAGGCCGCCGCCGCAGCATCGAGCGCGTCCTGCGCGCTGGCGAAGGTTTCGCCGGAGGCGAACAGGACGGCGTTGGCAGAGTCGCGGACGACCACGCGGAACTGATTGCCGGTCTTCTGGGTGCCGAACAGGGCGTCGAAGTGGCCGGCGCAATGGAGGTCGCGGCGCGTCAGGTCGTCGATGCCGAGCAGCCGGCCGGCCCGGCGCTCAAGGCCGGAGATGTTGTCGCTGTCCCACACCAGCGCCGGGTTCTCGGGCCGGATATTGGCGGCCTGGCCGCGCTCGCGGGACAGAAGGGGATATTCGGACAGGAAGTCGATCTTGTCGCCGATGAGCTGGGCCGAGGTCCGCAGCCGGTCGCCGGACAGCCGGAACGACAGCAGCGCGTAGTCGGCGAAGCGTTCGGCGAAACGGGCGATGAGGTGGTCGAGCACCCGGTTGCGGCGGTCGAGGAAATCCTCCTCGGTCTCGGTCAGACGGGTGCGGGCGACGGGGTCGGACAGCACGTTGTCCAGGTAGAACTCGTTCTCGAAGGTGCCCAGCGACCCGGCGATCTCGGTCATGTACGGGCTGAACCAGGTGCGGTCGAGGGTCTTGTCGAGGGAGTACAGCCGCCGCAGGTTGGCGAGCTGGCCGAGATAGTCGGCCAGCACCTGGTCGAAGAACGTCAGGTAGCCCTTGAGCTGGCGCGCCTGGGCGATGCGCGCCGGCTCCTCGGTCTGCGCGATGCCGGCGATGCCAATCTTGTAGGTGGCCGGGAAGTCGTGCTGGACCGAATAGAGCGCGTCGAGGTGGCGCCACCTGCCGACGGGTACCGGCAGGATCTGGTCCGGCGGCACGTAGACCGCGCGTTTGTCCATGGCGCGCAGATGATCGAGGGTGCGCTGGAACTCGGTCACCTGCGCCCGGTAGGGGATGCCCGCCTTGTGGAACAGGATCTTGGACGCCTCCATGTAGAACACCGGCTGATGGCCGGCCGGCACGTCGAGCGTCCACTTCACCGCCTGGCCGACGGGCAGGCCGTCCTTGTCGTAGGCACGTAGCTGGACGTTGCTGATCGCTTCCACGCCGTCGACGTCGGCCACGATGTCGATGATGTCGGAGGCCTGAACCTTGCGGCGCAGCTCGCTGGCCGCCAGGTCCTCGTCGGTGATGAAGCCGGGCTTGGTGAACACCTTCCGGCCGTTGCAGGTGAAGTCGAAATCGACGAACGGACCGTTGAATATCTCGTCGGGCCGGCGGCCCTCGGACAGCATCTCCTCCAGCGTCCGGTAGGCCACCGGCGCCGACATGTACTTCTCGATCTCGTGGAAGACGACGGCCTGCACCTCCTCAAGGTCCGCGTCCGGCGTCACCTCGATGTCGGCGCACAGGCCGATGCGATAGGGCGCGACCGTGGCGATGGACAGGTAGTCCTCGCACAGGCCGCGGTTGGCGTGCAGCACGCGGCCGACGGCGTCGAGCGCCTGGGCGCGCTGCTGCTGCTTGCGCCAGAACAGCGGCACGATGTCGTCGCCGGCCGAACCGAGCAGCACGGCGCGCACCGTCTGGCCGGTGATGTTGAGCGCGGGGCGGTCGGGCCGCGGCTTGTCCTCGATCACCCGCACCTGGCACTGGTCGAGCGTGACCGACTGGCCGCCCGAAAGGGTGAGGCTGAAGCTGGCAGCGAAGCCCAGCTGGTTGGACGAGACGGTGACCGCATCGACGCTGACAAGGTCGCGCGCGAGGTCGAGGGTGCCGTTCGCGAGCGCCGGATCGGCGCTGTCGAAGCCCAGCACCGCGCCCTTCAGGTTGCCGCGCCGCACCTGGTAGATCAGCGCCGACTCGTTCATCGAGCCCAGCAGGTCGTCGATCTCCAGCTCGACCAGCACCTTGTAGAGCCCGGACAGCCTGACCGGATGGTTGGCCTGGCCGGCGGCGTTGGTCGGCTGGTAGCTCAGCGCGTCGGCGAGGCAGTCGGCGTAGACCGGCACCTCCGACAACCGGTAGTCCGACGGGTCCGACGGATCCTGCATGGGATCGAGCCAGGCATTGCGCAGCCCCTCGATGCGCAGCAGCAGCCGGCGATAGTCGGCGATGGTGCGCGGCGCCGTCGTCAGCACCTGGTGGGCGGGGGCGAGGCCGGAGACGCTGGCCGGGTCCATCTTGCCGTCCGGCCCGGTCATCAGGTCCCTGGTCTCGAAGCCCATCCGGTAGGCCAGGTCGGTCAGCGCATAGCACAGGATCTCCAGCGTGGTGATGCCGGGGTCGTGCAGGTTGTGGTCGGTCCAGATCAGGCTCGACAGCCGCTGGATGTGGGTCAGCCCCTCGGCCCGCAGCAGGGCGTAGTCGGCGGCGGGGGCCAGGTCGATGCGGCGGTCGATGGAGGGCGGGACTTCAAGCATTGCCGGGCACTTCGTTGATGGTATGGCGCGCGGCGGACACCAGGATGGAGCGCGCCGTGGTGGTCTCGATCACCTCCACGTCGACGGGGCTCCAGGCCCCGGGCGTCGCGTCGACGTCGATCTTGTGGAACAGGCGGAAGTCGGTCACGTAGTCGACCTCCGGCCGCTCCTCGACGAAATCGATGATCGACGACTTCCACAGCTTGCCGCCGAAGGTGATGTCGCCGCCGCCGGGCTGCGCCCACGGCGTCAGGAAGCCGATCACCGCCTTGTTCAGTTCATCCTTGTAGAAGGCGATGTCGCCGATCCCGGGCCGGAAGCGGACCTTGAAGTCGACCTGCACCTCCTCGAACTTGGGGTTCTGCACCTCCAGCCGCACGAACGGCGAGACGCGCTTGCGCAAGAACGCGTCGACCGCCGTCAGCGTCGCCTGGTCGGTGTAGGGGCGCAGCGGATCGCGCGTGTTCTGGCCGTGGGTCCACGGCACCGTCACCACCGTCACCGCGCCGGGCATCAGCTCGTCGTCGGCGACGATGACGTTCTGGGCGTTACGGCGCAGCTCGGTGGTGCCCAGGCACTTTACCCGGTAGAGCCGGGGGAATGCCTCCAGCACCAGCGCCTCGTAGTCCCACATGGTCACCGCCCGGTCCTTGTGGCGCAGCCGCTCGCTGACCCGGACGGCGAAGGCGTCCGATGTTTCGCGCGGCCTGCCGTCGAACGAGCTGTAGGGCTGGACGATCTTCTTGATGGCCAGGTCCGGCACCACCAGCTTGGAGATCGTGCCCGCCGGCAGCGGCGTCTCCAGGAACGCCGGGTCGTTGCCGGCGTCGACGAAGGCGGCCCTCGCCGCCTGGGCGTCGACGGACAGCAGGCGGTTGAGCGCGTCCGAATCCTTGGCGGCGGAAATCCGGATCCAGTGCAGCCCGTCGGGCAGGATGCCGTGCGCCGTGTCGGCCTGCTCGGGCACGTTGAGGCCGAGCACGCCGGAACCGGAGAAATCGCCGGTCTTGTCGTCCACGTCCTGCGGCTCGAACGCGGTCCAGCTGTCGCCGTCCAGATAGGCGAACTGCAGGTCGGGCGCATGCTTGAGCGGATCGCCCGTGCCGTCGGCGACCTGCACCAGCAGGGTCAGCCGCGCCGGCGGACCGAAATCCTTCACCCCGACCAGCAGGGCGCCCTCGAACGGGAACGCCGGGAACAGCCGCCGGTCCGCGGTCCCGTCCGACAGGCCGAACGGATGCAGCAGCGCGAAGCCCTGCACCGGATCGCGGCTGGTCTCGTAGGCGGCCTCGATGCGGGTGATCACCGGGTTGTAGGGCTCGCGGGGCAGCTGCCCCGAGCCGCTCGCCGGCGTGTAGGTGTTGATGCCCGACCGCGGCGCATAGGCGGTGCCGCCCGACATGCCGATCAGCGCCCTCGTGTTCTCCACCACGTATGCGGCGTGGCCGAAATCGTAGGGCAGCTTCAGCCGCACGAAGCCGTTGACGGCGGTGACGTCGAGCGCCGGGTTGTCGATGCTCTGCTCGGCCAGTCCGTCGATCAGCGAGGCTCCCCGCATCGGCACCTCGGCGTCGGTCTCGCCAAGCGCGATGTCGGTGCCGGTCCGCTTCGGGCGGGCCCGGCCGTAGCGCGACTTGGCCGTGCGGCCGGACGCGACCGTCAGCCATTTGCCGCCGGACAGCACCGCCTCCGCGGCGTTGTAGCTGTCGGCCGACCGCGTCCAGAAGAAGCCGGTGCTGGTGTAGGGCGTCTCCCAGTCCACCGTGAGGCCGAAATCGGCGATGGACTTGGAGAAGATTTCCGACGAGCCGATGACCAGCGGCGCGCCGCTGCGCGGCTGGGCGCCGAACGGCGCGAAGGGCTTGGCCGCGTCGGCCACGCCGCCGCCGGCGACTACCATCAAGTTCTTCAGGCCGGAGGCTTCGGTCTTCAGCGTCACCCGGTTGGTCCTGGCGTCGCGCAGCACGGCGAAGGCGCGCGAGGCGGCTGCCGCGGTGAAATCGAACGCCACCTCGATCACCGGCACGCCCGGCTCGTAGTCGGTGCCGTGCAGCTTGGCGTCGACCGGGATCACCGGCGGGTCTTCCGCATCCAGGCTGACGGTGATCTCCATGATGTGGATCGGCTTGACGGGCCTCTTGCCGGAGTCCTTGCCGCCGCGTGCTTCCTCGCGGGCGCCGGACCCGGCCCTGCCGCCGGCCTGCTTTTCCGAAGCGAAGAAGTCAATGAAGCTGTCTCCCTTGCCGCTGGCCCGGCCGGGCTTCGCGTTCTTCCGGCCGGCGATGGCCTTCTGGGCGCCCGCCTGCTGCCGGCCCCTGGAGGGCGCCTCTTCCTCGCCGTCCTCCGGCGGCTCGGTGTAGCTGTTGTCGATCACCGTCTTGATCTTCGCGGTGCCGCTCAGCACGAACCAGCCCTTGTCGCCGCTCAGCCGCACGACCCAGCGCGGCGAGACGCCGGATGCGGTGACGGCCGATTTCAGCTCGGCCCGGATGGTGACGACGCGCGCGCCCTCGCGCAGGAACAGTTTGCGGTCGGCAACGGCGAATCCCACCCGCGCCGCCGGGCTGGCCGTCGGCCCGAAGGGCGGCCAGGTGGGGTCGTCCTTGGCCAGTTCGACCTCGCCGAAACCGTCCCGCGAGCGGACGGCGAGCGCGGCGAGCGGCGTCTGGGTGGGCGCCGAAGGCGTGCCGCCCGCCACCACCTGCAGGCCGCGCAGCTCGGCGACGCTCGCCCGGTTGACGACGGTGTCGTTCTCCAGCGCATAGGACAGCGGCCGGCCCAGCGCGTCCTTGCCGGCGCGGAACAGGGTGCCGGCGCCCAGCAGGTGCGCCGTCTGGCCCTTGGCCAGTTCGAACAGCAGGTGGACCTTGTCCGGCGTCGCCGCCCGGTTGTCGAGGCGCAGCACCTCGCGGAAATAGAAGTCCAGGTGCCGCCCGGTGAAGGCGTTCATCTCGCCCTGCGCGTGCTCGAACAGCTGCAGGAAGGCCAGCCAGAGCCCGTAATGCGGCGTGTGCTCGGCGAAGTCCCGCAGCGAGGCGTCGAGGTAGTCGGCCGCGTCGCGGCGGATGCGTTCCAGTGCCTGGAAGATGCGCTCGACGGCCGTGCTCAGCAAATTGTAGGTGAGTGCGTCGTAGATCTGCTCGTAGCGCTCGTTGGCCGAGCCGATGGCGTCCAGGTAGGGCGACGGGTCCGCCGCGGTGGCGGCATAGAGGTCCGCCCACGTGCCCGGCGGAATCTGCGACAGCAGCAGGTCCGGCACCGGCGCCTGCGAGAACCGCGGCTGGCCGGCAATGGCCGACGCGATGGTGGAGGACAGCCGCACCCGCGTGTCGCCGGGCGCGCCGTCGACGTTGTAGTCGGCCATCGCCAGCGGCGTGTCGTCGAAGATCGACTTGTTGGGCACGCCCACGTCGACGGCGCCCTTGTACCAGGCGATCAGGCCGGTCAGCGGGTCCGCCAGGTCGCGGGCGGCCAGATCGATCATCACCGGCACGAACGGGTGGTTGCCGGGCAGCCGCTCGTGCCGGGCGCCGGCGACCTGCAGCAGCACCACGGGCAGGTGGAAGCCCAGCTTGGCATGGGCGGCAAGCTGCCCCGGATCGCGCGCCGGGTCGGCCTTCAGCCAGGTTTCCAGGTCGAGCAGGAAGCTGCGGAAGGCGTCGACCGGCAGCCTGGCCAACGCCGCGAGGCTCGCGGTCACGTCGCTCTCGAAGAAGGCGCTCCAGTCGCCCGCCTTGGCGTTGCCCGCGTCGTAATACTGGATGTGCCGCGCGAAGCGCTGGCCGAACAGCACCAGGTCGGCCAGGCCGCGCTCGTCGGGCAGGAAATAGTCGGTGGCCAGCTCGGCGCGCCGGCGACCGTCCTGGGTCATGCCCGACCGGACGAGGGGATTTCGCTTGGCGCAGGGCTCGGCCACGGTCTCAGCCCTCGTTCAGGTAGTAGGGATAGACGAAATTGAAGCGCGAATTGGAGCCGCGCACCTTGTAGCCCACGCCGATCAGCAGCAGGCCGGCGACCTGGTCCGGCTCCACCGTCACCTGATCGGCGTCGATGCGCGCCTCGTGGTAGATGATCGCCGTGCGGATCAGGTTCTCGATGTAGGCGAGGCGGGATGCGTTCATCACCTCGAACACGCTGTCGTCGAGGGCGCAGCCGAACAGCGGGTTCATGATCCGCTCGCCCAGCGCGGTGGTGAAGATGATCCGCAGGCTTTCCTCGATGTCGCGGATGCCGCTGCTCATGGTCACGGCGGCGGCCTTCTTGTCGAACGACGGCGGAAAGCTCCAGCCGGTACCGATGAAGGGATCCTCGATGGCCATGCCGCGCTCCCTCAGCCGATCATCACGGTGAAATCGCCGACGACGATGCTGCCGCCATGGGCGGTGCTGTCGCCGACCCGCGCCGCCGGCTTGCCGCCGATCGTCACCGACGACGAACCGGCCACGATGGTGTCGGGCGGCCCCGCGCAGGTGACGCTGTCGCCGACGACCGCCGCCGGCATGCCGCCGATCAGCACGGTGGCGGCGCCCGGCCCGATCACCGGACCGCCCACATGGGGCACCTGTGCGGTCACCATGGGGCAGGCGTGGAAGTCGGCGATGCGTGCGGCGGGCGGCATGTCCTTGGGTCCTTCAGTTGATCTGCACCAGCGAGCCCTTGACGACGGTGCTGGCGCTGGACTTGAGTTCCGCGCCGCCCGATCCTTCCGCCTTGAAGCTGGCCGACGCCTTCACCTCCACGTTGACGCCCTCGATCTTCACGTCGCCCGTGGCCTTCAGCTTGATGTCCTTCGCGCTTTCCATGGCGATGCCGTCCGCGTTCAGCTCCAGCTTGTTGCCGTTCTGGTCCTCGACCAGGATCGACGTGTCGTCCTCGGACAGGACGATCCTGTTGCCAGCGGGCGTATCGATGGTCGCGACGACCTTGTCGTCGTTCCAGTGCAGGCGCATGCCCGAGCGGGTGACGATGGCCTTCTCGTGGTTGTCGTTGGTGCCGGGGATCGGGTTGGGCTTGGCGCTGGAATGGAGCGCGCCCAGCACCACCGGATAGCGCGGGTCGTCGTTGAGGAACCCGACCACGACCTCGTCGCCCACCTCCGGCTTGAACGAGGTGCTGCGGCTGTCGCCGGCGTCGAGCAGCGCCTGGCGCGCCCAGACCAGCCCGTCGGTCTCGGTGATGGACGGCAGCCTGATCTGGATGCGGTCCTCGCCGGCCGGATCGCTCTCCAGCGCGGCGACCACGCCGATCTGCAGGCCGCGAACCGGCGGGATCGTTCCCGAGGCACCAGGCGCGGCGACCTGGTAGCGCTCGGCGTGCGGCTTGGGATCCGAGCCGATGATCACCTCGCTCTCCCAGTCACCCGCGCCCAGCCTGTGGCGCACGCCCGAAACGAGGCCGAGGCCGTTGAAGCGCGCGCCCAGCCCGCCCAGCTCGACCAGCACGCCCGGCACCAGCGCCGCGTTGCCCTGCACGCGCACCTTGCCGCGCACCGCCGAACGCCGGGCGCGGCCCATGGCGGCGGCGGCCCACTGGTCGAGCATGGACTGGTCGAGCGCGCCGTCGTGGCGCAGCGCCTCGCCCACCCCGCCGGCGTTCGCCAGGTCCGAACCGGGAATGTTGCCCGGACCGGGCGTGGCCGCGTCGTCGGCCTGGGTCGTCACCAGCTCCTGGTTGGCCATGTCCCAGGCGCCGGTCTCGACCGAGGTGAACTGGGTTTCCGCGTCGAGCTCCAGGTCGGCCGAGAACAGGCCCTGCCCGAAGGCGGCCGTGACCTCGGCCGCCCCGGCCACGGCCGGAGGCCCGACCGAGACCTTGCCGTCGACGCAGATCACCGCGTGCCCCGCCATCTCGGCGCGCATGACGATGAAGTCCCAGTCGCTGACCTGGTGCTGGACGATCTGCGGATGGGTGACGCTGGTGGCGGTGACGTCGGCGGTCAGTCCCTGGTTGAGGCCGATGATCTGTTCGATCACGTCGGAGTCGGTCACGTCGCTGAAGTTGCGCGACCGCCGCCCGATGGTCATGCGGAACACCGGGTCGCGCGCCTCGACGGTGAGAAACGAGCCGCCGCGCCGCCCCACCTCGATGCGGTGGCGGGTGATCACACCCTTGAACAGTGTGGTCTCCTCCGACGAGTAGCCGCCCAGGATCTCGATCTCCGTGCCCGGGACCAGCGTCTCTTCCTCGGAGGTGGCGAAGGTCTGGGCCGAGGCGTCGCCGTCGACCAGCACGAGGGTGGCCTTCGGCACCCGGTTCACCTCGCGCCGGACCTCGATGGAGGCGATCTCGTACTCGGCGCCCAGCGCCTGTCCGCCGGCCTTGACCGTGAAGGTGGTGAGGTTGGTGGGCTTGCTGTCGAGCGCGTCGAGCATCGCCTACCTCACCCGCGGCAGATAGATCGCGCTGCCCGGCGCAAGCGCGCGCACGGTGTCCAGCTCGTTGGCTTCGGCGACGGCCATGTAATAGGCCGGGTCCTTGTAGACGGCGTAGACGACGTCGGGCAGCCGCTCGCCCTCCAGCACCTGGTGGGCGTGGTTGATGTCGGGCGAGGCGAGGTTCTTCAGCAGCTCGCCGAAGCCCTTGGGCGTGTGCTCGCGGAACGTCACCGACATGGTGGCGCGCAGCGGCAGGCCGGCAGGCGAGAACAGCTTGTAGGCGATGGAGTAGCTCTCCAACACCGTGGTCACCAGCAGGCGGCCCCAGACCAGCATCAGGAAGCGCGGCCGGTGCACGTTGCCGCTGAAGCCGACGGTCAGCTTGAACAGCTCGATCTGCGCCACCACCGACAGTCCGGTCGACGGCGCCACCGCGTCGAGCGCGCCCGCGGGCGGCGGCGCGGGCGACACTCCGGTGCCGTCCAGCATCAGCTCGAAGCTGTACTTCTTGGGATTGACCCGCTCGAACTTGGCTTCCGAGCCCGCCGAGCCCTGCGGCGGATCGTCCGGCCCGTACTTGAACTCGGTGGTGTCGGTGTAGGTTTCGGGATTGAACTGGACGATGAAGGGCGGCCCGGCGGGCGGACCCATGGCGCCCTCGGAATCCTCGAAGGGGATGATGGTCAGCTTGAGCAGCGCGCCGTCCATCGCTCAGCGCTCCCCGATCCGGTCGAGCTCGCGCTCCAGATAGTCCATCACCGCCTGCTTCACCTCGGCGATCAGCGCCTTGCGGTCGACCGGTTCGTCGCCCGCCGGCTGGCCCGGCGGCGCGCTCGACCGGCCGGCCGCCGGCTCGACGCTCGCCCGGATGACGACCTCGTTGATGAATACCGGCATGGTCCCCCTCTCAGTCGACGCGGAAGTACTGGTAGGACAGCTCCAGCGTCTCCACGACGATCTCGGACGACTCCGCGTTGAAGTCCGAGACCACCCATTTCTTCGGCCACGCGCCCACCACCGTGTAGGTCTGCAGCGGCGCGTGGGTCTCGTCGAGCAGGCTCACCCACACGGTGACCGGCGAGATCACCAGGTTGTGGATGGCGTCCAGCACCCACTGGCGCAGCCCGGAGTCGGTCAGCAGGCCGCGCTTCAGCACCAGGTCCGGGTAGCGGCCACGGACGGGGAACTTGTGCGAGAAGCGGTTCTCGCCGCCCTCGTTGTAGGTCTGTTCCTCCAGTTCCATGGTCAGTCCGGAGACGTCGCGGAAACGGACATCCCGGTCCGTCGCGCCCGAGACGTCGAACGCCGCGTTGAAGTGGAATCCGACCGGCGGGGTGTAGACGCTCATGACGGCCGGCTACTCGTTCTGGATCGACAGTCCGTCGTGGGCCAGCTCGATGGACTCGATGGCGATCTCGTTGCCGTCGGCCTTCAGGTCCGTCGAGCCGATCTTGGTCGGCCAGGCGTTCTTGATCTTCCAGACCATCACCGGCTCGTGCGCCTCGTTGAGCAGGCTCACGGTGACGTCGCGCCGCTCGATGGTGTTGAGCGACACGGTGTTCCACCAGTTGAAGTAGTCGTTGTCCGACTTGAAGATCCCGCGCTTCATGGTGACGTTGGGGAATTTCTGCATCCCCGGGATCTTCATCTTGGAGAACTCCGGCAGCGCGCCGTCGCGGTACTCGATCACCTCGGTCTCGACGTCGAGCCCGGAGATTTCCGTGAAGCCGATGCGCGCACCGCCCCACTGGACCTGGAAATGGAATTTGGGAAGCGGATAGTCAGTCATCTTCTTGCCTCATGAACTCGGGGTGGCGGCTCAGGCTTCCGGCATCTTCTGCATGAAGCGCAGCACGATGAACTCGGCCGGCCGGACGATGGCGAGGTGCACCTCGACGATCATGTAGCCGTCGAGGATGTCCTGGGCGCTCATGGTCTTGCCGAGGCCGACGGCGACCTGGAACGCCTGCTCGGGCTTGGCGCCCATCAGCGCGCCGTCGCGCCACTGGTTGATCAGGAAGTTCTCGATCATGGTGCGGACCTTGACCCAGGTGTTCGCGTCGTTGGGCTCGAACACGAAGGCGCCGATCGCCTTCTCCACCGATTCCTCGACGAAGTTGGCGAAGCGCCGCACGTTGACGTAGCGCCACTCGTTGTCGTTGCCGGCGAGCGTCCGGCCGCCCCATACCAGCGTCCCCTTGCCGAAGAACGCGCGGATGGCGTTGACCGACTTGCCGGTGGTGGCGTCGATGTTCAGGCCGTCCTGCAGGTCGTTGGTGACGCTGACCGCCGGCCCGACCACCATGGCGAGGCCGACGTTGGCCGGCGCCTTCCAGACGCCGCGGGTGCGGTCGACCTTGGCGTAGACGCCGGCCATGGCGCCCGACGGCGGCACGGTCACGTAGGCCTGGCCGATGAAGGCCTGGATCGCCGAATAGACGGCAGTCTCCTTGCCCTTCACGTCGAGAGTGCCGTCGTTGAGCTTCTTGCCGGCGGCATTGGGCACGGCCGTGACCGTTTCGCTGCCGTCGTCGGCCACCTTGACCGTGTTGAAGGTGGTCAGGGTGACGTTGGCGTCGGCGGTGCGGAACGGCACGTTGGTGTTGATGTAGGGGAAGTAGGCGGCGCCGTACTTCACGAAGTCGACCGTGTTGCTGGTCACCTTGGAGCGGAAGTTGGTGGTCACCTTGGTGTTGTCGTCGGTGCCGCCGGCGACCGCGTTGCGCACGTCGGCGATGGTGAAGCGGTCCTGGGTCTTGTTGCAGCTGGCCAGCGCGCCGTCGACCACCGAGCCGTGGTCGGCGTCGTTGAGCTTCACGGCGTCCGGGAAGACCAGCAGGGTCGGCTCGTCGACTGCCTCGAGCGCGGTGATGGCGTCGGTGAAGTCCTTCTTGGCGGCGTTGCCGTAGGCGCCGACCGAGTAGATGTAGCAGGGGCCGCCGCCATTGGCGAAGTAGAGCTGCATGGAATAGTGGAGGAACTGGGCCGGCACCGACGGCTTGTTGACCCAGGTGACCGCCACGCCCAGCAGCGCGCCCCCGGTGGTGGTGCGCTTGTTGACGTTGATGGCCAGGTCCTGCACCGGCGGCTTGCCGTAATAGGCCTCGTATTCGAGCAGCGAGGTGATCCGGACCGCCGTATCGGTCAGGTCCTCGCCCTGCTTGCCGAGCGCCTTCTCGGTATAGCCGATGAACGCCGGTATGGCGGTGGCGACGGGCGCCACGGACGGCGGAAATACGGGTATTTCCTCTATGTAGACACCGGGAGTGCTGTAGGTGGGCATGGTGTGCTCCTCTGGTCAGTCGGTGGACGCGGGTCGCGGTGTGCTCGGAATCAACTTCGCTTGCGGAATGTGGCGGTGTACTTGCGGCCGGCGGCGGGGTCGGCCCCCGGGAACGGTGCGGCGACCAGTTCGAGCGCGCCGAACGCACCCCGGCCGGCCAGGTCGTCGTCGGCGAACAGCGCGGTCTTGGGGTCGTTCCCCGGCTGCGGCGCCAGCGTGTAGCCGGCTGCGGCGTCGTCGCTCAGGTCGATGGCGACGGCGGCGGTGGTCGAGCCGGTCACGGCGTTGATGGCAGCGGTTGCGACCGTGCGCGCCGGGTCGTAGCGGTCGGTGACCTTGATGCTGGTCGGCTTGGGGGCGGCGGTCATGTCGGCGAAGGCGTTGAGCCGCCGGGCAACGATGCGCGCGGCGTCCGCTGTCTCGACCGTCGCGCCGCGGCTGAGCGGGCCGGACGCCCGGACCGAGCCGTCGGGATCGAGGTTCGCCAGGTAGAGGCACGGGCCGCTCGCCGGATCCAGGTCGGGATGATAGCGGGCCAGGAAGTCGGATTCGGCCAGCCAGATGCCGAAATGGAACGGCGTCCGACCGGTGACCGGCGCCAGCCGCACGTCGCCGGCCTCGAGGTTGTACTGGGCGTAAAGCTGGAAGCCGTCGTCGCGCGGGCGGAAGACCAGGCGGAAGTCGGCCAGCCGCCTCTCGGTTTGCGGCGTGGGGGCGAAGCCGAGCGCACGGATCGCCTTGCCGGTGCCGTCCTCCTCCACCGACACGGACATGAACGGGCGGTAGGCGGTGACGCTCATGGGATCACCGTGTCGAGGCGGATGGTGGTGATCTCCGGCGCCGGCTGGGTGTCGTCGAACTGCACCCGGATCATGCGGACCTTGTAGACCACCGAGGGAAAGTAGGCGCCGCCGAGGACGCCCCAGAGATGGTTCAGCTCCTCGAAGTTCATGTTGACCATCTCGAAGACCAGCTTCTCGAGCGACGCCGGAAACGGAATGGCGCCCGGCCCCGTCTGGGTCTCAGGCGCGAACCAGCGTTTGGTCTGAAAGAGCTCGATCGTCTTCGACAAGTGAACGAGGCTGGTCGAGTAGGTCAGGAACTCGAATGCGAACAAGAGATACATGTTCAGGAAGACGGGAGGCTCGATATACTGGGATTTACCCAGCCTTCTGTCCACATGGGGCAGATTTCTGAGCGTCGACTCTTCTTCCACGTTGACGAGAGACAGGTACGCGCCGGGCGGATTGTCTTTTTCGACCAGGGTGCGCGCAGAGTTGATAATGACTTCGTCATCCGCGACACCCAGATGGGCGCGCACTTCCTTGCGGATGAATTCCACCGCATCGGCAATCACAGGTTCCCCCTCCGCCAGACCGAGGTCTAGCGCAGTAACGATACCCCCAATGCCACTAATTGCCCGCCTTGATAATGCGCGATCACAGAATCGATTTCAACGCCATTTGTGTCCCGGATCCTGGCGGACTACCCAACTCGGGCTGACGTCCCTGCTGTTGGGAGTCCAGCAGGTTTATTTTGGCACGCTGGATCGTGCTCTATCTGTTTGACACCAGAGCAAACTGCGCCGACGACGGGCCTCGCGGGGCCCATCGCCGGGGCGTATTCGATTCTCCTCGACCGGCCCGGCCGTCGTCCGGACCATGCGACCTTCGCTGGCACCGGCCCCCGGCATCCCATAGCATGGGCGGCGGATGTCCAACCGACGCAGCACACGATGACGGTTCAACAGCCGACCGAGAGGGTCCGGATCAACGCGACGCCCGAGCCGGCCTACGCGGGGTATCGCTACGGGCTGCGCCAGCAGGCGGTGCTCTATTCGTTCGGCGTCGGCTACAAGGGCATCACCCGCCTCGACCTGCTCGACGACTGGCTGCGGGAGACGTTCCGCATCCCCGAGCCCGCCTTCCGCGACGCGCCCGGCCACGACGGGTCGCCCCGCTCCGCCCTCGCGGCGTGGAGCTGGCGCATCCTCCAGCTCGGCGCCGAACTGCTGCGCGCCGCCAACGTCCCGGCATTCGACGCAGGCCGCGTGGTCGACGTTGTTCCCGTGGAGGGCGAGCCCGGCCGATTCACCATCACGCTGGCGATTCCCTGCGTCGACCATCTCCCCCAGCGGGTGGTGCTGCTGGCGTTCCAGCAGGCGACGAGGGTGGCGTCCCAGCTTCTGGGCGCCGAGCGCACGCCGGATAACGTGCGCGCGGTGTTCGCCAGCCTCGGCAAGGAACTCCTCGACCCTCTCGACGGCTTCCGCCTGGGCGGCGCGTCGACCATTCCGCTGCTGCGCGCCGTCTCGGCGCGGGACATTCCCTTCTGGCACCTGGGGGCCGGCCACTTTCGCCTGGGCTGGGGACGCCGCTCCCTTCGGATCGCCCGGGGCGCCGTCCATACGGATTCGGCGCTCGGACAGGAGCAGTCCCAGGACAAGTGGCTGGCGGCGAACGTGCTGCGGGACGCGGGGCTGCCGGCGCCCGTCCACCGGCTGGTCGGCTCCGCGCAGGAGGCGGTGAACGTGGCCCGGCTGCTGGGCTGGCCGCTGGTGGTCAAGCCCGCCGACCGGGATCGCGGCGAAGGCGTGACGGTCGCCATCGCCGACGAGGCGCGGCTGGCGGAAGCCTACCGCGTGGCCACGACGTTTTCGCGGCGCGTGCTCGTCGAGCGGCAGGTGAGCGGCGTGTGTCACCGCGTCCTCGTTGCCGAGGGCAAGGTGGTGCTGGCGTCGAAGCGGCTGCCGAAGTCGGTGCGCGGCGACGGCCGGTCGACGGTCAGGCAACTGGTCGACAGGGCCAACGCCGCCGAGCTGGCCAAGCCGCCATGGGTCCGGCTCAAGCCCTTTCCCCTGGACGATGCCGCGATCGCCTGCCTGGCGTCGCGCGGCCTGGCGCCGGATTCGGTGCCGAAGGAGGGCGAGCTGGCGCCGCTCCGGATCATCCAGTCCACCGCCGCCGGCGGCGTCGTCGAGGAACTGATCGACGCCATCCACCCCGACAATGTGTCGATCGCGGTGAGGGCCGCCCGGGCCCTGGGCCTGTCCCTGGCCGGCGTCGACATCATCTCCGACGACATCAGCCGCCCCTGGCACGAGAACGGCGCGATCATCAACGAGGTCAACTACTCGTCGCTGATGCCCCAGGACGACGCGGTGCTGGGGCAGCTTCTGAAGCTGCTCATCGAGGAAGACGGCCGCATTCCGGTGGAGGTCGTCGTGGGCGGCAGCGCCGCCTGGACGACGGCCGAGAAGCTGCGCGCGGCCCAGGCCGAACGGGGCCTGCGGACCTGGATCACCAGTCATGCGGTCACGCTCTCGCCGGAAGGGACCGTCGTGGCACAGGCCCCGGGCAGCCTGTTCGGCAGGTGCGTCGCCCTGCTGGCCAATCCGCAGGTCGAGGCGCTGGTCGTCGTGGCTCAGTCCGACGAATGGCTGCGCAGCGGCCTGCCCTTCGACCGCGTCACCTCGGTGACCGTGGAGCCCGGCACGGAGGCGCCGTGGCTGCAGGAGTTGCTCGATCTGCTGGAGTCGTACCGGTCCGCGCCGTAGCGGGACGCGTCGCGGCGGGATGCAGCGGCCGGCGGTTCGGCCGGGCGATCAGGCCGACGCCATGTAGTCCGCGGCAGCCTGCATGACCGTCGCGCCGGTTCGGGTCAGCTGCCCGTCCGCGACGACGACGCCGTGGCCGGCCCAGAAATTCTCCCGGTCGGCCGCTCGCGCCGCATCCGCGAACGCCACGCCGTCGGAATCGAGCAGCCCGCTTTCCATCAGCCGGGACATCGCCCAGTGCATCCGCGCCGAAACGAAGGTCGCATGATAGATGCCGTCCATGGGCCGGAGATCGACGCGCAACGGGGAGCGGTAGAGCGCCGAGTCGTCATTCTCGACCAGCGCCTCCTCGCACGCGCAGCCATAGAGGAACATGTGCGCGCTCTCGTGCGCCATCACCTCCACCAACGCGATATCCCGTTCGTGCGAGGTGGCATTGAGGAACAGACCGCCCCACAGCATGTAGCAGGACCCGCCGTCGAACTGGTACTTGGCCGCCGGATCGCCGACGACCATCACCACGTCGCTGACCAGCGCATCGAACTCCGCGGCCAGATCCGGGATGGCCGTCGCCATCAGCCGGTAGCTGGCGTGGAAGCGCCGGTCGAACGACGAGGCGACGTCCGGCGGCGGAGGCCTCATCTCGAACGGCGCCGTCACGTCGCCCTCCATGAACCCCTTCAATCGCTCGACATGGGCGGCGAGCCGGGGATCGTCCAGCGCCAGGAGGCGCCACCGGTCGGCAAGGGGACGCTCCGCCACCAGTGCGGAGAAGAGGCTTTCAGCCAGATGGTTCTCGCCCTCGCAGAGAGCGAGAACGATCTCCGCGTATAGCGCGAATGTGGACGCCGGATAGCGTCCGCCCGCCTTCATGCGGGCGATCAGCCGGTCGAGGGCCGCCGCATCGAACGCCACGAGACCGCAAGCCTGATCGCGGATGTGTTCGAGGCTCGCCGCAAGCGAGCCGCGCATGCGCGCATCGATGGCGCGCGCCTGCGCTGCCGATGGAAGGAAGCTGAAACCGGTCATGGGGACGATGCCAGCCCTGCGGACCGCCTTGTGCGAAAAGGACCGCATGCCGATGCCGTCGGCCGGGCCGTTCCAGGGGTAGACGTGAAGAGGTGGCAGCCGCTCAGCGCGTCAGGGTGCGGTTCAGCTTGAAGCCGGGCTTCGTGCCGACCTTGCCGCCAACCTTGGATCCCGCCTTTTCGCCGATCTTCGCGCCGACTGTCGTCTCACGGCCCAGTTTGGCGTCCTCGTTGGCGACGATCTTGAAGCCAAAGAGTTTCGTGAGATCGAGCTTAACCTTCTGCATGGCGAACCCCTCCTGAGAAATGCCGGGAAAATACTAGCAGTTGGGCCTCGTCGATGGCAACGGGGGACGCGCCGGCCGCGGCATGGGCGGGCCTCCGCGATCCGCTTCCCGCGGGAACTCGACGGCGGTTGAGGACTTTAGCTCTGTTACGTCCCATCAACGGAGATTTCCCGCTTCCATGGACCACCGCCCGCTTCCGCTCATCGCCAAGGCCGGGTACGCCGCGCGCGGCGTCGTCTACTTCATCGTCGGCGGCTTCGCGGTGGTGGCGGCGGTCGGCGAAGGGGGAAGCGCGCCCGGCACCAAGGGTGCGCTGATGAAGCTGTTCGCCACCGGTTTCGGTGCCACCCTGCTCAGCCTGGTCGCGGCGGGACTGTTCTGCCACGCCGTGTGGCGGCTGTGGCAGAGCCTCGCCGACGCCGACCGTCACGGCACGGACGCAAAGGGACTGACGGTTCGCGGCGGGCTGCTGGTGAGCGCCCTGACCCATGGTGCGCTGGGTGTCTGGGCGGTCTCCGCGGCGCTGGGAAGCGGCGGCCATCGCGGCAGCGGCGGCAAGGAGGGCTTCGCCGCCTGGCTGATGGGCCAGCCCTACGGCCCGTGGCTGGTCGGCGCGGTGGGCGCCGCCATCATCGGCGCCGGCATCGCCCATATCGTCAAGGGCACCACCCGCGGCTACGAGAAATGGTTCGACGCCGACGAGGCGACAATGAAGCTGATCCGTCCGGTCTCCACGGCGGGCCTGCTGGCGCGCGGCGTCGTCTTCCTGATCGCCGGCGGCCTGTTCGTCTATGCCGGCTTCACCGTCGACCCGGACAAGGCGGGTGGCATCCACGACGCGCTGCAATGGCTGCATGGCCTGCCCTACGGTCCGGCGGTGTTCATGGTGATCGCCGTCGGCCTGGTGTGCTTCGGCGGCTACAGCCTGATGGAAGCCTGCTGGCGTCGTCTCGGCAGCGGCCCGGCAGGCCGCAACGCCTAGCGCACCTCTGGCGCACACCGGGCCGCGACCGTTTCCGCTTTCCGGCATCGGACGGGGCCGCGCCTGCACCGCTCGGGCGGAGCGCCGGGCGTTCATTGGACGCGGCAGGAGCGGCTCTGATACGCTTTGACGTTGGGGAGAGGAGGCCGCCATGAAAGCCCTGCTTGTAATCCTCGCCGTCGCGGCGAGCACGCTGCCCGGCTTCGCGCGCGCAGGGGACGACGGCTGCCCGGTGGCCGCCGGCCGCGACCTGCGCCAGGCGACCCGGAACGACGACATCTTCGCGGCAGGCCCCTGCGATCCCTATACCCTGGGCGTGCAGGCCTATGTCTGGGGTTTCCCGATCGTCGAGGCCGCCAAGATCAGGCTGTTCTTCACCAGGCCCGACGATCCCTTCAGCCAGCGCCCGCCGTCGGTGGCCGGCGCGGCGCTCAACCATTTCGGCCATGGCCGCATCCTCGCCGATCCGGACAACCTGTCGGGCGTGGGTCCCAACAACGACACGCTCTACAGCAACGCCGTGTTCGATCTAAGCCAGGGGCCGTTCCTGATCGAGTTTCCGGATTACGGCGACCGCTACTACACCTTCTCCGTCGCCCATCCCGACAGCTCGACCACCCAGTCGCTGGGCCGGCGCACGCACGGCAGCCAGTTGCCGCCCCTCTTCCTGCACGCGGCCGACTATGCCGGACCGGTTCCCGCCGACGCCTACGAAATCGCCTCTGCCGACCGCTACCTGATGCTCTTCGGGCGCGTCCTGGTGAAGGGGCCGGAAGACCTGGACAGCATCCGCGCCTTGCAGGACGCCATCCGGGTGCGGAAGGTTGCCGGCGGGAAACCGGTCGAGGTGCCGCCGCCGGCGGACGAGGACAGGCTGCCCGCGGCGGCGCCAGACGATCCGTTAGCGTTCCTCGGGCAGCTCCGGGTCGCGATCGGCGGCATGGCCGTCGTTCCCCGCGACCAGGCGCTGGTGGAGCGCCTGCGGCGCTTCGCATTCGACGCGGCGGCGCTGGATGCGCAGGGCCGCGCCGAACTGGCGCGCGGCCTGAGGGACGGGAAGGCGGTGGTCGAAGGCGCATCGCACCGTTTCGGCCGCTGGTCGGGCGGCTGGTCGGTCAACACCGCCGGAGCCAGGTTCGGTTCCGATTACCTGTTGCGGGCGGCCGTGGCCAAGGACCAGATCTACGTGACCGTCCCCGAAGAGGCGATCTACCCCAACGCCCGCGAGGACAGCAGCCACCAGCCGCTGACCGGCGCCAGGCGCTACGTCATCCGCATGCCGCCGCCGCCGGTGAGGGGCTTCTGGTCGATCACCCTCTACGACGACAAGGGCGCCATGGTGCAGAACCCGATCAATCGGTATTCCATCGGCGACCGGACGCCGGAGCTCAAGCGGGAGGCCGACGGGACCGTGGCGATCCTGATCTCCCACGACCGTCCCCAGGCTGCCGACGCCAACTGGCTGCCGGCGCCCGCGGGCCCGTTCTACCTGATGATGCGCCTCTACATTCCCGGCGCGGAAATCACTGCCGGCCGGTGGTCGCCGCCGCCGATTCAGGCACGCTGACCGAAGAGGCGCCGCTACTGCGCGTGCATCTCGGCGGGGCTGAGCTTGTGGATCATCCGGACCGGGCAGCGCCGGGGGCCGGCCGCCGTCGGCACGATCAGCGTCACGTCGACGCCGCGGCAAATCTGGCCCGGGCCGTGCTGGTCGAAGCCCATATCTTCGGTATAGGGCAGGTCCGGACAGCTCCCCATGATCTCGAACCGGTAGACCTCGCTGGGGCCGGTGTGGACGTCCACCTGGTGGCGGCCCGCATTGGTGAAGCCGTTCACCTGGGACAGCCAGAAGCAGTCCTTGCCTTCCGGCCGCGACTGGGCGGCCATCGGTGGCGGCGGCGCCATCTCAGCCCGGGGCGGCGGCGGTTCGCGCGTGCTGCAGGCGGCTGTGAGCAGCGCCGCGCCGGCGACGATCGAGAACGACAGGATGCGCATGAGCTCTTTCCTTCCGGTTCTGCTCCCCTCCGTCTAGCAACCGCTCCTAAGCCTCCCGGTTCCACGCCGGTTGCTGCCCATTCCGGGCGCTTGGGCCAGGAAACGCGGCCGCCGCCCTAGGAATTCCAGGGTCCGGCAGATATATTATTGAATTGTCGTCGAGAATCCGCAAGGGACCGGAGCATGAGCGGGAGTGCCCTCAAGGCCGCGGAAACGGACGTCGCCCTGGAACGGGACGGCTTCCTGCGGACGCTGCTGCGCGAGCTGTCCGGCACGCTGCAGGACGTGGTCGGCCTGGAAGAAGCCTCGGGCTACATCAGCGTGGTCGGCGCCAGCGTCGGCGAGCAGCTCGACCGCCGCTATCGCAAGGCGCTGCAGGTGGAGCGGCTGTCGCGGGAGCAGGTCGCCGACGTGCTGGTGGACCTGAAGCGGCGCATCCAGGGCGATTTCTACGTCGCCGAGGAGGACGACACCCGCATCGTCTTTGGCAACCGACGCTGCCCGTTCGGGGAGTTCGTCGAGGGCCGGCCGGCGCTGTGCATGATGACCTCCAACGTCTTCGGCTTCATCGCCGCCGAAAACCTGGGCTACGCGCGAGTGCAGATCAGCGAATCCATCGCGCGGGGCGATCCGGGATGCCACGTGACCGTTCACCTGGCGCCGGCGGCGGAAGCGGACGGCGCACGGGAATATTTCCGGCGGGACGAGCTGGAAATCCAGTGACCGTGGACCGGATCGCGCGGCTGTTCCAGGACCCTCTCATCCTGCTCGACCGCCGGGGCCGCATCCTCGACATGAACGATCAGGCGGGCGCGCTGTTCGGCCTGCCGGCGCCCGAAACCGCCGACACGGCCTTCGCGCCGGACGGGCTGGCGCCCTTCCTCCACCGGGCGTCCGGCACCGGCGAGCCGGTGCTCGGCACGCTGGGCGTGCGCATCGCCTCGGGCGAAGTGCGCAAGCTCCGCGCCCGGGCCATCGTCACCCACCGGACTCCGGACGACCTGCGCTTCGCCATCCGGCTGGAGGACTCCGGCCGGGACGAGTTCTCCATCCTGTCGCGCCGTGTAAACGAGCTCAACCAGGAGATCGCGCGGCGCCGGGCGGCCCAGGTCCGCCTCGAGAGCGCGCTGGCGGAGAACCGAACCCTGTTCCGCGAGTTGCAGCACCGGGTGAAGAACCATCTGCAGATCATGCTCGGCCTGTTCGCCGTGGCGCGCCGGGAAGAGGGCGACCCCGGCCGGCAGGCGGTGATCGAGGCGCTCGAGCTGAAGCTGCGGGCGATCTGCGAGGCCCAGCAGCTCATGTACATGAACGAGGCGGACTCGGGCATCGCCGCGCCCGACCTGCTGCACGCCATGGTCCGGGTGTTCCAGCGTCTCGCCGGCGACGACGCCCGCATCCTGGTGGCGGTGGACGACGTGAGGGTGCCGAACGATTCGGCGTTCCCGCTGGCGTTGATCCTCAACGAGCTGTTGTCCAACGCCGTCAGGCACGCCGGCCGCGGCGCGGTCATCGAGGCCACGTTGCGCCGGGTCGACGGGGGACTGGAGCTGACGGTCCGCGACGACGGCCCGGGCTTCACCGCAGCGGAGACCGGCCGGCGCGCGTCGGGACTGGGGCTGGTCCGCGGCCTTTGCCGTCAGCTCGACGCCCGCATCGACATCGCCAACGAGGGAGGAGCGGTCATCCATGTCCGGATTCCCGACAGGGGTTGATCCGAACCGCCGGCCAGCGCCGCCGAGACTCCTGGCGATCGCCGTCGCCGTGGACTGGCGGACCGCCTGCGTGCGCAGCCCCGCCGACGGCCGCAGTCCCAGCCCCCGCCCCTGGCGCGTGCTGATCGTGGAAGACGAGTGGCTGGTCGGCATCGAGTTCGAGGCGGCGCTGCAGGAGGCGGGCTACGACGTGGTGGGCCTGGTCGCCACGGCGGCGGAGGCCGTCCGCCGTTGCGGCGAGACCCAGCCGGACATCGCCTTGATGGACATCCGGCTGTCGGGCGGCGACGGGGTGGAGGCGGCGACCGACCTCCGCGCCCGCTTCGGCGTGCCCTCGGTGTTCGTCACCGCCTACAGCGACGAGCACACGGTGGAGCGCGGCCGCAAGGCCGAGCCGCTGGGCTGGATCGTCAAGCCGGTTACCGGCGCCGAACTGGTGCGCCGGCTGGGTGCCATCAGGGACCGCTCAGGCGGGTGAGCTCGCGCTCACCGGCGCGACCGCCTGCAGCCCGCCTTCGGTTTCGGTCTCCCGGTGGGCGGTGATCGCGATGGTCATGACGAGGGAGATGGCGCCCGCGAGGGCCAGGTACCAGGACGGCGACAGGATGTCGCCGGTGGCGGCGATCAGGAACACGGCCACCATGGGCACCGTGCCGCCGAAGATCGACAGCGCCAGGTTGTACCCCACCGACAGGCCCGAGCAGCGCACATGCTTGGGGAACGCCTCGACCATGAAGGCCGGGCAGGCGCCGAAGAAGAACGACAGCACGATGGCGAAGCCGACCTCGCCCGCAATCATCGCGGCGATCGAATGCTGGCTGACCAGCCAGAACAGCGGCCACGCCAGCACCGTCATCAGTCCGGTGCCGATGATCAGCATGGGCTTGCGGCCGATCACGTCGGACAGGTAGCCGGCCACCAGCGTCGCGGCCAGCAGGGCCAGCAGAGCGACGCTGTTCTGCAGCAGCGCCTGGGATTCCGAGATGCCGTGGGTCTGCATCAGCCAGGTGGTGAGGTAGACGAAGCACAGGTAGAAGCCGATGCCGTTGACCAGGTTGAAGCCGATCACCTTGAGGATGGTGCGCCACTGGGTCTTGAAGGCGTCGCGGATTGGCGAGGTCTGGCGGCTGACCGTCTTCACCTCGGTCTCCTTGGGCAGCCGGCTGCGGGCGATGAACACCGCGAGGCCGATCAGCACGCCGGTGAGGAACGCCGCCCGCCAGCCCCACGACGCCGACATCTCGGGCGACAGGGCGCTGGTGATGCCGGCGCCCACGGCGGAGCCCAGCAACAGGCCGCAAATCGCCCCGAACGGCGCGTAACTGCCGACCCGGCCGCGCCGGCTCGGCTGAGCCTCCTCGACCAGCAGCACCATGGAGGTGGTGTACTCGCCACCGACGGCGAGGCCCTGGAAGAGGCGCAGTGCCACCAGCACGATGGGCGCGGCGAGACCGATCTGGTCGTGGGTCGGCAGCAGGCCCATCAGCAGGGTCGGCACGATCATCATCAGTACCGAGGCGATGACCGCGGTGCGCCGCCCCATGCGATCGCCGATGTGGCCGAACACCAGGCCGCCCAGCGGCCGGGCGATGAAGCCGACGGCGAATACGCCGAACGAGGCGAGCAGCGAGGTGGTCGGGTTGTCGGCGGGAAAGAACTGGTGGCCGATGGCGGCCGCGAAGAAGCCGTACACGCCGAAATCGTACCACTCCATCACGTTGCCGGCGAGGCCGGCGATCACCGTCCGCCGCTCGGATTCCTTGATCCGAAGGTTGAGCTCGTGGGCGGTGCGGGCGATCTCGCCGCCGATCAGGTCGAGCCGGCTGAGCTGCTCGATGCGCGGCCGGACCTCGCGGAGCTGGGCAGGCGTGAAAATGCGCTCGAAGACGAAGCAGGCCTGGGCCAGGCCGACGAGGGCCACGTCCGCCGGATCGGGAATCTCGTCGTTGAACAGCAGCGCCAGGATCCGCCGCTTGGCTTCCGGCCGCTCATGGCCGGCGACCACCGGATAGCGCCGATCATGCATCACCCACAGGAAGCGCTGGTCGTCCCGGCGCAGGATGCCCCGCTCGCACAGCCGCGCCAGGGCGGCGTCGCGCATCGCCATGGCGCGGGGCGACAGGCGGGCGATCCAGGCCCTGGCGTCCAGCCGCTGCGGCTCGGCGGCCACCTCGGCGAGCACGCTGTCCAGGATGGGATCGCCGGTGGGCGTGGCATCGGCCACCCACAGCTCCCGCAGGTCGGAATCGATCCGGCCCCTGAGCGCCAGGTCCATGAGCGCGCCGCCGGCGACGCCGCAGGTCAGGTAGACGTCCGGGACGTTGTCGAACTCGCCCCCCGGATCCTCGAGCGTGAGGAGCAGCAGCTCCTCGATCAGGCTGATCGCTTCCATGCGCATTTTCCCCCTCGCCTTGGCGGCCCGCGTCGATGCTATTCGAAACCGCTGCGGCGCACCACAACGGCGTGATCGCGCGGGAGGCCGAGGATCAGGGTTGGAAGATCACCGAGAGGCGCGCCCCGCCCAGCAGATCGTCGCGGCCGAAGGCCAGCTGCCCGCCGAGCTGGCGCACCAGGGCGTCGACCACCTTCATGCCCAGGCCCAGCGAGGGCGGCAGCCCGAATTCCGCCGGCAGGCCCGGCCCGTCGTCGGCAACGGACAGCTCGAGCGCGTCCTCGCCGGCGCTGCCGAGGCTGATGGAGACCGTGCGCCCGCCGTTCTTGACGGCGTTGGTGACGAACTCGTTGACGATCAGCCCGAGAGGCACCATGCGCGCCACGGGCAGCGCCAGGTGGGGCGCCTGCACGGTGAGGCTGAGCGAGCCGGCGTTGCCGAGGCTGTGGTCCAGGTTGGCGCACAGCCGGCCGAGATAGTCCCGGCAATCCACCACGTCGCCGGACCGGCTGGTGTAGAGGTGCCGGTGCACCCGCGCGACGCTGATGATGCGGCTGGCGGCGAGCTCGAGGGCGGAAGACGCCTCGGCCGAGCTGGCCTCGCGGCCCTGCAGCTTCAGCAGGCCGGCGACCAGCTGCAGGCTGTTCATCACCCGGTGGTCGGTTTCCTGCCGCAGAGTCTCGTAGCGTTCGATGGCCGCCTGCCTCTCCGCCACCGCCCCGGAAAGCTCCGCCGCGGCCCGGCGGGCCGACAGCTGCAACTCCATGTGCCCCATGATCACGGTGGCCAGGTCGGCCAGATCGTCCATCGCCTCCGGATCGGGCTCGCGCGGCTCGCGATCGATGACGCACAGCATGCCCAGCGCGTGACCGTCGTCCGTGCTCAGCGGCACGCCGGCATAGAACCGCAGGCCGAACTCGCCAGCCACCAGCGGGTGGGCCAGCGATCGGGGATCGCTGCGTGCGTCCGTCAGCACCCACGGGCCGCCCGCCTCGATCGCCGAGGCGCACAGTCCGGGCGTCCGCTCGATCTGCTCCAGGGCCAGCCCATGACGGGACTTGAACCAGACGCGGCTCTCGTCGACCAGGCTGATGACCGCCATGGGCGCGCCGAAGCGGCGGGCGGCAAGCGCCGTCAGGCGGTCGAGTGTCTTGTCCGGAGCGGTATCGAGGATGTCGTAGCGCCGCAGCGCGGCAAGACGTCGTGCTTCCCGGTCGGGGTCAATCCGTATGGTGGACATGCGCTCCCGCAGCCTGATCTTCTGGTTTTCCCCCCGGAAAACGGGTGCAATGTGACATGGGCGGGTGGCGGCCGTCCACCTGTTTCGGCGCCGTCGCTGGATTCCCGTGCGCCGGGCGGCCTTGCGGCCGGCCGGTCAGCCGCCTACCTTCACCGCCGATGGGATCACCGGGACAATCACGCATCGCCGTGCGGACGGGACTGCTCGCGGCGGCCCTCGCGCTGGCCGCTTCGGCGGCCTGGGCCGGAAGCCTCGAGCCGCTCCAGGACTATGTGGACTCCCGCGGCCACGGCGAGATGGACCATTCCTATCCGCTGGTCCGGTGCGGCGCGCTCTACATGACCTCGCTCAAGGCGGCCGGCACCGACCTCACGCCGGAGAAGGCCGAGCAGGTGCAGGCCACCGCCATGAAGATGGCCGCCATCGCCGCCAAGTTCCGCATGCAGCCGGGCGACGATCCGACCGCCGTCGCCAACGGCGTGATGGACGACCTGGAGGGCCTAATGGCCCAATACGCGGAGCGGGGCGGCGGCCAGGGCTTCGGCGGAGACTCGCTGGTGAAGAAGGATTTCAAGTACTGCCGCACGGTGACCGAGCCGTTCGTCCAAGCCTACGACATGAACCCGCCGCCCGCCGCGCAGTGAGGCCTTACGCCGCGGCGCTGGGCCGCGCCTCGATCCGCGCCCACCAGCGCAGCAGGTTCTCGTGCCGGTCGGCGAAGAACAGGCCGGCGGACTTTCCCGTCTCGAGCCGGCAATAGGCGCTGATGTCGACCACGGTGAAGGCGTCGCCCGCCAGGTAGTCGCGGGTCGCCAGTTCCTCGTCCAGCCAGTCGAACTTCTTCATGGCGTCGATGCGGCACGCCTCGACATAGTCGGGCACCTGGGTCAGCGTGCCCGCGAAGAACGGGCTCTGGTGCTTGACGAAGCTGGTGGCGTAGACGGCGACGTCCAGCTCGATGCGCCGGTTCCACATCTCGATCACCGCGCGCTCCTTCGGCGTGGTGCCGAACAGGGGCGGCTCGGGATAGAGCTCCTCGAGGTAGCGGCAGATGGCATAGGACTCGCTGAGATAGCTGCCATCCTCGAGCCGCAGCACCGGCAGCGTGGCCATGGGATTGATCGCCCGGAATTCCTCGGTCCGGTGCTCCAGGGCGCCGAAGTCCACGTTCCGCAGCGGGATATCCAGTCCCTTTTCCGCCAGGTACATGCGCACCCGCTTGGGATTCGAGCCGCGCGGATTGTTGAACAGCGTCAGTCCGTCGAGCCGCCTGGTCACGGTGCCCTCCCCCTGGTTGCAACCGGCGGCGACAATAGCGCCAAAGCGGGAGCTGGCGCCAGCCACCCGTGGAGGCGCCGCTCAGCGGCTCCGCGGGTCGAGCGGCGACATCGTCTCCCGGGTGGCGACGAACTCGGGCCGGGGCCGGCGTCCGCCGAATGGGCTCGTCACCTGGTTCGACACCGCATTGTAGACGAAGAACACGTTGCTGCGCGGGAACGGCGTGATGTTGCTGGCCGAGCCGTGCATGGTGTTGCAGTCGAACAGCAGCATGGAGCCCGGCTGCACCAGCGGCGCCTCGATGCCGCCCGCGTCCACCAGCGCCTTCAGGGTCTCGTTGTCGGGGGTGCCGGTCTCCTGCTTGCGCAGCGAGCGCTTGTAATTGTCCTCCGGCGTCTCGCCGATGCAGGAAACGAAGCGGCGGTGAGAGCCGGGGACCAGCATCAGCGGCCCGTTGTAGTGGGTGTTCTCGGTGAGCGGCAGCGTGGCGCTGACGGCCCGCATGGCCGGCATCCCGTCCTCGACGTGCCAGGTCTCGAAATCCGAGTGCCAGTAGAATTCCTTGCCCTTGAAGCCGGGCTTCAGGTTGATGCGCGACTGGTGGATGTACACCTCGTCGGCCAGGATCTGGCGGGCCACGTCCATGATGTTGGGATGATGGGCCAGCCGCCGGTAGGCCTGGTTGATCTGGTGCACCATGAACACCGAGCGCAACTCGCCGCTCTCCGGCTCGGCGATGGCCACCGGATCCTCGCGGCCCTCGAACGAGGCGCGCAACAGTTCCAGCTCGTCGATCAGCGCGGCGACCTCGCCCTCGGTGAGCACGTTCTCCACCACCAGGAAGCCGTCCCGCTCGAAGCGTTCGAGCTGGTCCCGGCTGAGCGGCCCCGCCGCGTCCGCGCCGGCGTGCAGGACGGGCTCGCGGCGCTCCAGGACCGCCGGACGGTTATCGCGTCTCGAAGGATAAGGATCGTGTTGAGTCATACGTCACCTCAGGCAGACCCGGCGCGACCCTCCCGGCTGCAAGAGGAAGGACGCCGGTTTGGTGGATTGCTGTGCCGGCTCGGGGCACCCCGGGGAACGGGCCGGAGCCCGTTCCGTTCCCCGGCGGCGGCTGTGATCGGGAAGAGCAACGGCGTACCCGTTCTCAGGCGGCGGCCTTGGGAAGGGAGCGCGAAATGCTCTGGCGCAGGATCTTCATGCCTTCCTCGATCTCGTCCTCGGTGATCACCAGCGGCGGCAGGCACTTGATCACCTCGCCGTTGATGCCCGACGTCTCCATCAGCATGCGGCTCGAGAACGCCTCGGCGCAGATGGGCGATGCCATCGCCGGGTCGCGGCATTCGATCCCCTGGATCAGGCCGCGACCGCGCACCTCGACGAACAGGCTGGAGAATTCCCTGCGGATTTCGTTGAGGCGCCGGTTCATCAGCGCCGCCTTGGCCTTCACCTCGTTCTCGAAGGCGTCGTCGCGCCAGAACGTATCGAGGGCTTCCGCGGCAGCCACGAAGGCCAAGTTGTTGCCGCGGAACGTGCCGTTGTGCTCGCCGGGCTCCCAGACGTCGTGCTCGGGCTTGATCAGCGTGAGCGCCATCGGCAGGCCCATGCCGCCCAGCGACTTGGACAGGCAGATCAGGTCGGGCGAGACATCCATGCCCTCGAAGCTGAAGAACGGGCCGGTGCGGCCGCAGCCGGCCTGCACGTCGTCGATGATCAGCAGGATATCGAACTCGCGGCAGATGGCCTGGAGGCCCTCCAGCCACTCCCGGCTGGCGACGTTGATGCCGCCCTCGGCCTGCACCGTCTCGACGATGACGGCCGCCGGCAGGTCCATGCCGCTGCCCCGGTCGGTGAGGTAGGCGCGCAGGATGGCGAGGGAGTCGCCGTCGTCGCCCAGATAACCGTTGAACGGCATGCTGACCGCGTCGGTCAGGGTGACGCCGGCGCCGCCGCGCTTGAAGCCGTTGCCGGTGACCGCCAGCGACCCGAGGGTCATGCCGTGGAAGGCATTGGTGAAGCTGATCACCAACTGCCGGCCGGTCACCTTGCGCGCCAGCTTCAGCGCCGCCTCGACGGCGTTGGTGCCGGTCGGGCCGGGGAACTGGAGCTTGTAGCTCATGCCCCGCGGCTTCAGCACCACGTCCCGGAAGGTCTCCAGGAAGCGGCGCTTGGCCACCGTGAACTTGTCGAGGCTGTGGGTGATGCCGTTGGTGGCGATGTACTCGATCACCGCGCGTTTCATGGCCGGGTGGTTGTGGCCGTAGTT
>WGNW01000033.1 GCA_016124315.1 Alphaproteobacteria bacterium | reverse complement strand
CAGCAGCCGGTCGTGCAGCAGGCCGCGGGCCTGTGCCGATCTCACCACCAGGGAGCGAGCATAAAACCAGGCGGAAACCCCGAACGAACTGACCAGCATCCAGGTGCCGAGCCAGAGGCGCGAGAAGTCGGCAGAGGTCTTCAGGCCGAAGCCGATGCCCACGAGGACCAGGGCCACCAGCAACTGGGCGGCGACCAGGTTGAGCAGGTGGCGAGCCCGACGGTCATAGGTCTCAAGGTCGTAGAGCCGGCGCCAGCGGAAGACGTTGGCGGACAGGATGGCGGCGAGTGCAACCGGATAGATATAGTTGGCCGGCATGTCCAACTCGCGGAAGCGGATGAGGTAGGCGATCCAGGCGGACGCGCAGATAATCGCCACGTCGCCGGCGACGGCCACCACGCCGACGGTCTGCGACGTCCAACGAACCGCACCCGGCGCAACGCGCACCGGCCGCTGCAAGTCGACCCCCTCATGGCTCGCGTTGAGCACGAGCTAGCCCCCAAAAATCCGCCTCTATGCGATGAGCCCGAACTGATTGTGCTGGTTTTGCCGGCCGATTGCCACCGCTAAAACCTCATGTCGCCTACGCCTTGAGCAAACCGGACCGCAGCAAAATACCCCGCGGACGGGCTGTCGCACGTCCGCCCACGATGGCCGCCGGCCGCTACAGGCCCCTGCGGGCCCCAAGCGCCTCGACGACGGGAACCTCGTCGGGAAGCAGGCGGGGCTGCTCCGATCGGCGTTCCCGCCACTTGAGGACGATGAGCCCGGTGGTGAATAGCATCCAGGTGAGTTCGGTATGCTCGAACAACACGCGCTCGGCGACGCTGTACACGACTAGGAAGAAGAGTAAGCCGCCGTAAAACTCGCCGAAGGCGTCCTGCCCGGCTCGCGTCTGTCTCAGCAAGCGGACGAAGCCCTGCGTCAGCAACAGGCCGAACAGGACAAGGCCCACGACGCCCAGCTCGAGCCACACGTCGAGATAGCCGTTATGGCCGTTGCCAAACTCCGTGTTGGCGCTGCCGAACATGTTGTAATAGGCGGTCCAGGCGTAGTCCTCGATCCAGAACGACCGGTACCCCGCCCCGAGCCATGGCCGCTGCATGCCCAGGTCGAACGCGGCCTGCCAGATATAAACGCGCTCGCTGAGCGTGGAATCGCGCCCGACAAGGGCAAGGACATCCCCAAAATTGGCGGCGACGACGGCGGCGGGCAGGGCGACGAGGGCCAGAATGGCAAGCCTGAAATAGGCTGGCATCCGCCGGGGGCGCGCCGTCCAGATCAGAACCATCCCGGCAAGACCGCTCATGCAGGCGGCAAGCGCCGTCACCGCCTGTGCGCCAAGCGCGCAGACGACGAAGAGCAGAAACAGCACTGCGTCGTATCGACTCAGGCGCCACTGCTCGCGGCGCAGAGCCCAGACAATGAGAATCCCCAGCACCATCATTCGGCCGAACAGCGTGTTGATACCGATAATGCCGCGCCACCGGCCGGCCTTTACGTCGGAATAGACGCCGAGGCTGGGGACAGCGACGACGGCCAACAAGCTGAGCGCCGCGACAAGACCAAGCGCGACGGCCGCAATGGCGAGGATTTCCACGGGCTTGAACCTGAGCGCAAGATAGAAACAGAAGACCGTCGACAGTATCAGCGCACTGGAACGCCGGAAGGATGTTCCCGGCTCGATCGCCCAGAAGGCCGACGCCAAGATGAAAAGCAGTGTCAGCAGGAGCAGCTTGTTCTGCGACAGGATGGCCAGGAGGTCTCGGCTGTGGTGACGCAGCAGCAGAACAGCGGAAACGAGGTAGATGGCGAGCAGCGCCAACAAACGGATGGGATTGCTGTCGTCGAGCGCGCCGCCGTTCGTGTCGCTCAGCCACCCGAACAGGAGATCCAGCCCCCTGCAGGCGGCGAAGACGGCGAGAACGGCATAAGCGTATTCCCAGCGCCGTGGACCCATGCGCGTTGACGCCCCTCAGTTTTCGCCGCAACCGGCGGACCCACTACAGACGGCATCATTACTATGCTAGAGAAACTGGCGAAAGAGGGGTTGGCGACGGCCGCCACAGCACTGGCTGGGCAACCGGCGCCGGCATTCGGAGGGAAGCGTGAGCGCGACGAGCCAGGACGCCGGTGGCCGCACCGTCCATCACGTCGTGATTGGCGGCCTGCCGACCGCCTGCATCGATCGTCGGGGACTGGCCGAGGTCATGGTGGAGGATTGCCGGCTGGCCCGCGCATCGGGCGCCGCTCCCAAACTGGTCTTCGCAACCAACGGCCAGGCCCTGTCGCTGGCCCGCACCAACCCCGCCATCCGCGAGGCATTCGAGGAGGCGGACATCGTCCATGCCGACGGCGCCGTGATCGTCGCCGCCGCCAACCTGCTCACCCGCCACCGCATCCTTGAACGCGCCGCGACCACCGACTTCATCCACGACGCGGCCGCAACCGCTGTGCGGGAGAGTTTGAGCTTCTACCTGCTGGGCTCCACCGAATCGGTCAACGCGGCGGCGACCGCCGAACTGGAGCGTCGCTATCCGGGCCTCCGGATCGTAGGACGCCGGCACGGCTATTTCGACGCCGAGGAAGAAGCAGCCATCTGTGCCGACATCACCGCCGCAGCTCCAGACGTGGTATGGGTAGGACTGGGCAAACCCAAGGAACAGCTCTTCTGCGTGCGCAACCGGCACCGGATCCGAGCGGGCTGGCTCATCACCTGCGGTGGCTGCTTCAACTTCCTCAGCGGGGACTACCGCCGGGCGCCTGTCTGGATGCAGCGGGCGGGGCTCGAATGGCTGCACCGCATGTTCACCGGCCCCAGGACGTTGATCTGGCGCTATCTGACGACGAATCCCCACGCGCTCTACCTGATCGCCACCCGTACCGGAAAACGGGGGGCTCCCTGAACAGCCGGACGACCCTTAGGCGTCACCAGCCCCGCTCGCGGAGATCCCTCCCCAGACGCCCGCTCCAGTAATCCACCTCGCCCCGATAAATTGTCCGAAGCTTTGCCGCCACCGCAGGGGAAGGGCGACGCGGCGCGCTTGAGATCAACCGCGGGCGCACCAGGGTCCAGTTGCCGCGCTTGATCCACCTTGCCTGCTCGACGATCACACCAAGCGGTGAACCCAGATCGGGAAGCCGGGTCTGGTTGGCGAGACGAGGCTGGTGCGGGAAACCGCCGGGATCGATTCGCAGGAAGTTGCCGAGCGTTTCCCGGAGGCCATCGGGATGCTTGAAAGCCTCCTCGTAAATGAGCACGAGAATGTTGTCAGGCCGGAACACTGCCCCGTAGGCCGCGACCTGCCGGGCGTAGAGGCTGTTGCCGACGTAGCGGTAGTTCCACAACACGTCGTCGTAGAGGCTCCGATACGGCCCCTCCACGACCCGGCGGACCGCAGCCGCCCGGTCCACCGCCTTGCCTTCCGCGAGGCGCGCGGCCGACGGATCGTCGGGCAGCTCGAGAAACACCTCGTCGGCTGACCGGCGCTCATGGCCGCGCTTTAGCATGTGGAGATAGCCCGAATAGGCTCGGTCCATGGGCGCCCGGAGGATGAAGATGATCTTCGCATCGGCCCCGAGATGTCGGCGGATGCGCCCGGCGATGGCCAGGTCGGCCATGTAGGTGGTGGTGGCGTCCACCACCACCCGGGCCTCCGGCGACACGTGGGCGAAGCAGTTCCCATAGTCATCGGAACGGGCGAGATTTGCGTCCCGCGAATAGAAGTTCGGTTCCTTCGGCCGGGAGACGGCGCAGGCCGGATGAGCGGCGATGAACCCGGCCAGCGCCGAGGTTCCGCTCTTCTGCGCACCGGCGAGGATGACATTGGGAAGGATCACCGCCCCCGTTCCCCTTCCGGCACGGTGTCGCGGACCCGGCCCCTGCGCTCCTTCAGTTCACGCAGCAGCCGCCGGTCGGTGGCGTCCCGGTCCCAGGGACGCGCCCCCACGTCCGGCGCCAGTGTCGCCTCCAACGCCTTCGCGGGCACGACCTCGAGCGCGGCGTCCCAGGTGACCGGCGGATCGGCCACGAAGGGATCGAAGCCCAGTCTCTCGATGCCTTCGCGGGTCGGCTCGAGGGCTTCGGTTCCGTCCGTCCGGTTGCCCTTCAGGTAGATGCGGCTGCCGGCCACGACGCCGTTGCCGAAGACGCCCATGCGCGGCGGTGTCGCCGGCCCGGCGACCACCAGATTGTCGGCCGCCGACACCAGAGTCGGATCGGTGCTGCCCGACCGGGCGTACAACTGGAGAGCGCGGTAGCCGGGATCGTAAATCAGGTTGTTGACCATCGCGACGGTCGCGCCGGCCGCCAGGCCCGGATTACGGAAATTGTTGTGAATGAGCAGGTTGCGGTAGATCAGCACGCCCTTCGTGAAGCGTCCGATCAGCAGCCCCATGGAATGGCGCCCCTTGGGATGAATCGAGTCGTTGAGCGTCTCGGCAATGATGCTGTTGCTGATCGTGACCGAACTGACCCCCGGATACCAGGTGCTGACATCTTCGTCGATGGCCCAGGAAACCGAACAATGGTCGATCACGACGTTGGTCACCACCCGCTTCCCGGTGGGGCTGCCGAGAATGGCGATGCCGTCACGGTCGTCCGGGTCTTCGCCGGGTCCGTCTCCCACCCGCACGCGGAGATGACGCATGATCACGTCGCTTGCCTTGATGCGCACCGTCGAGCCCCGCAGGGTGATCCCCGGCGACGGCGCGGTTTCGCCCGCGAGGGTCACGTGGGGGTGACGGACGATCAAGGAGCTCCGCAGCCAGATGTCCCCGCCGACGGCGAAGGTGATCGTCTTGGGCCCGAGGCTCGCCAGCGCCTCACGGAGACTCCCCGGTCCGTCGTCTTCAAGGCTGGTGACCACCACGGTGCGTCCGCCCTGCCCGCCGGTCGTGTGCGCGCCCGCCACAGGCGGCGCCCCAGGGTTGGCCGCAAGCGCAGCCGGCATGCAGGCCAGCACCGCCCCGAAGACAATCCCCAAGATCCGGATCATTCGCATATGGCCGCCTCGAAACCGTCGATCATCCGCGCCATGGTGAATTCGGCGGCGCGGATCCTGGCCGCTTCTTGAAGAGCGCGCCGCTCGTCATGCCCGGCCAATAATAGCCCGGCCATGGCCGCGCTCCAGGCGGCAGCATCGTCCACGGGCAGCAGCACACCTGCAGCCGGTCCGTCGCTTCCGGCCAGCACTTCCCGCTGCTCCGGGATGTCGCTCGCGAAGATCAGCATGCCCGAGGCCATCGCCTCCAGCAGCGCGTTGCTCTGGCCCTCGTAGAGCGACGCCAAGGCAAAACCATCGCAGGCGCGGTGCAGATCGGCAATGTCTTCGCGGGACACCAGGCCCAGCAGATGCAGCCGGTCAGCGATGCCCCGTTCCGCCGCCCGCGACAGCAGCTCTTCCTTGAGGGGGCCGCCGCCGACCACCACCAGATGGAGGTCGGGCACGCCCGCGACGGCATCGATCAGCAGCGGGTAGTTCTTCTGCTCCTGCAGGCGTCCCACCGCCAGGAGCAGGGGGGCCGTCTCGGGCAGCGCGAAGCGGCGCCTTGCCACATCGGCCGCCAACGGGCTGACCGTCCAGGCCACGCCATTGGGCACCTCCTTGATCCGGTCACGGTAGGCGCGAGGGTAGCCCCTGGTCGAGTCGGCGACCGCCCTGGAAACCACGAGAATACGGGTATAGACGCCGACGCTGCCCCACAGCCGGTCAGCGATCCGCAGCAGCGGATGGTACGTGTTGCAGACGCTGCGGTGGGACGGCACGCGCACACCGACATCGGCCACGGCCGCAGCAAGCTGCCCGACAACGTGGGCCAGTGGCATGAAACTGACCACGGCGTGGGGGCGATAGTGGCGCAGCGCCTTGAGCACGCGCCACGGAAGCGACAGGTATCGGACCGGTCCAGGCGCCGGTCCGTCGAGCAGCACTCTAGCTCCGGCATCGCAGACCGCCCGGAGATCCTGCCGGTAGAGGTACCATAGCTCGGCCTCGTGCCCACGGTCGCGCAGGCCCACCGCCACCCGTCCAGCCGCCTGTTGGGCGCCGCCGCCAGGCGGGCCGAGAAACGAGGCGATCACCGCGACCCGCCGTTTCAACGTTCGTCCCCGAAGAGCACCCGCTGATAGGCATCGGTGGCCCGAGAAACGGAGAAGTGGGCGCCTCTCGCCATCCGGCTTTCCCGCTCCGACGGGTGGTCCAGCACCTGGACCAGCGCGTCTGCGAAGGCCTCATGGTCGCCGACGGGCACCAGCGGCCCCAGCACGCCAT
This sequence comes from Alphaproteobacteria bacterium, assembly GCA_016124315.1. Lineage (GTDB taxonomy): Bacteria > Pseudomonadota > Alphaproteobacteria > SMXS01 > SMXS01 > RI-34. Next base: position 54,620 of record WGNW01000033.1, on the reverse strand, counting down.
CGCATAGGATCTCCCGCGGCCCGCTGCGGCAGTCGGTCGCCACCACGGGGGCACCGCAGGCCAACGCCTCGACCAGCACCGTGGGAAAGCCTTCCCAGGCGGAGGAGAGAGCGAAAACCGAGGCCCGGGCCATGTAGGAGTACGGGTTGGGTTCGAAGCCGCGAAGGTCGACATCGTCCGCAATTCCCAGCTCAGATGCCGTCGCCGCAAGCCACTCCCGCTCCGGCCCGTCTCCGAGCACGATCATTCTTGCAGGCCGCCGACGGTGCAGGACGGCAAAGGCCCGCAGGAGCATAGGATAGTCCTTCGCTGCGGTGAGCCGGCCGACCGCCAGCACCACCGGCACGCTCGGCTCCTCCAGCCAGGGATGATCGCATCGCGCCGCCGCCTTCTCCAGAATTTCAGGGGAGATGATGGGATTGTGGATGACCGTGGTACGACGGATATCGACGCCGGAAAAGGCGATCAGCGATTGCCGCACCCCCTCGGATACACAGACGATGCAGTCTGCGAGCGGATAGACCCAGCGGATCAGGCCATAGGCGCCACTGGCAAAGTAGGCGGCGTTGCGATCAACCTGGTTGTGCTCCGTCAGCACGATGCGGGGCCGCCGGCACGACAGCCGACGGGCGAGGCAGATGGCGAGATTGGGCGTCACCATGACGCCCATCAGCGCCTTGGGGCGAAGCCGTCGGATCAGGCGCGCGAGGGGCAGCACCGCCTTGACGGAGCCTGCCCCGCCAACCTGATGAACCGGGATGCGCGGGTCGATGCTGTCGCGGAATCCGCCGATGCACCGGAACACCGCAACGTGCACGCGGAAGCCGCGATCGATCAGTTCCCCGGCGAGGAGGATGGTCACCCGCTCGGCGCCTCCGACCGTCAGGTGGGGCAACACGATCAGGACGTCGACGCCGGCCTCACGAGTGCGGAGATCGTGGCCGGAGCGGAAAGCGCCTATGCGGACCATGCGGCCCTCCTCTCTCCCTATGAAGAGTAGTAGGACTTATAGGCTTTGCCGTAATAGCTGGTGCCGTACTGATAGGAGGACAGCCGGTCCAGATCCGCGCGCGTCATGACGATGCCCGCCACCGCTGCCCCCGAGCCCTCGATCATCTTCAGCCCGTCAATGATGGTCGCCCGCGGCGTCTTGCCCCAACGCACGGCGAAGATCAGAGAATCCACCCGCTCGGCGAGAACCTTGGCGTCGGCGACGGCGAGCAGGGGTGGCGTGTCGATGATGATCAGGCCGAAATGCGGCTTGAGCTGGGTCAGCAGGGTCCGCAGCTTCTGGGATTCGATCAGGTTCAGCACGTTCTGGGTCTCGCTGCCGGCAGTAATGAACTGCAGCCCGAGGCGCTCGTCCGTCCGGATCACCGATTCCAGGCTTGCCTGGCCAGCCAGGAAATCGACCAGGCCGGGCCCCCGCTCGACTCCCAGTTCGCTGTGCACCCGCGGCCGCCGCAGGTCGCAATCGATCAGCAGGACGCGCTTGTCTGCCGCCACGGCGGTGGCTGCCAATGAAAGGCTCGTCACCGTCTTGCCTTCCGAGGGGTTGGCCGACGTGACGGCAACGATTTTCGGCGGGTTGTCAACGTTCGACAGGTTCAGGCTGACCAGCAGGTTGCGGTAGCTCTCCGAGTATCGGGACAGGGGCGCGGAGACGACTTGCCGGGCCCTGCTGGCCGCCGACTTGCTCTTCACCTCCGGCACCACCGTCAGGACCGGCAGGCCGGTCCAGTTCTCGATCTCCCTGGTGGTATGGACGCCGCTGTCGAGCTGCTCGATGAGGAAGGCCAGCGCCATGCCCAGACCAGTCGATCCCACCAGCGCGAGGAACAGGATCATGGTGGTCCGCGGCGAACTCGGGCCGATCGGCGGCTGGGCCTCGGAGATGACCCGGGAGTCGGTGGTCTGGAGGTCCTGCTGCTCGGCCAGTTCCTTGAAGCGGTTGAGGAAGGCCTCGAGCAGCTCCCGGTTGGCGTCGCCCTCGCGGGTCAGCTCGCGCAGCTTGATCTGGCGCTTGTTGATGTCGCCGAGCTGGGCCTCCAGCCGGTGCTGGGCGTCGATGAGCGACTGCTCGCGCGATCGCGCCACGGCGACGTCGCCTTCCAGCGAGGCGACGATCTTCGCCACCTCGCTCTTGAGCTTCTGCTCCACGTCGGCCAGTTCCGCCTTGGCCTGGAGGATCTGCGGATGCTTCGGCCCGTAGCGCTGGCTGAGCGACGCCAGGTTGCGGCGGAGGGTCGATTCCTGCTCCTTCAGCTTCTGGATCAGGTCGTTGTCGAGCACCTCGGCGGCGGACGAGGGACCGTCGGCGCTGTCGATCAGGCTCTTGACGTTCTTCAGACGTGCCTCCGCTTCCGCGCGCTGGGTGCCGGCAAGGACGATCTGGGCGTTGAGCGAGGTAAGCTGGTCGGCGGCGGCGGTCGAGGAATCCCGCCCCTCGATCAGGCCGGCCTGCTGACGGTACTGCTCGACCGCCTGCTCGGATTCCCGCACTTGGCCCCTCAGCTCGGCGAGCCGCTTGTTCAGCCAGTTCACGGTCCGCTGGGTCGCCTCGAACTTGGCGTCGAGTTGCGAGACCAGATAGGCGTCCGACAGGGCATTGGCGATCCGCGCCGCCTTCGTCGCCGTCTGCGCACGCACCGTCACGGTGATGACCCGGCTGCGCCCCGACATGTCGACGCTCACGGCACTTGCCAGCACATTCGTCGCAACCTGCAGGATCTGGTCCTGGGAGAGCGTCTTGCCGTTGCCGAACAGCCCATCCCAGATCTTGTCGACGATGGGCTTGTCGCGGAGCGTCGGGTTGAACTCCGGATCCTTGGTGAGGTTCAGCTCCTTGACCACCTTCTCCTGCAGCCGCCGGGACGTCAGCACCTCGGTTTCGGTCTGGACTGTCTCGAAGTTGACGGGCAGGTCGGACAGCACGGAAGCGCTGTCGGCGACCCGGTTCACCCGCGGCTCGACCAGGATCATGGCGGTCGATGAGTAAAGCGGCGTCATCTGGGAAATGACGAGGATCGCCGCCCCCGTTACGACGACGACCGTAGCCAGCACCACCCAGCGACGTCGCCAGACCACGTTGATCAGGTCGCGCAGGGTGAGCTGGTGGTTGTCCCGTTCGTTCCAGAGGCCGTAGAGGGAAAGCAGACCGCGGCGGCGGGCTTCGGACTGTTCATTCATCGCGGCGTCACCATCTCGGCTGCGCATGATCTGGACGGCAACGTCCGGGAGGAGTTTATCCACGCCATGTTGCAGTGCGGCGGCGGTCGCGTCCAGCCGGGGATTGCGGTGCACAGGGCCGGCATCAGAAGTAGCGCTCCCGCACGCGGATCACGTCTCCCGGCAAGACGGTGGACTCCACCGGCTCCAAAGTCTCGGTGGTGTTCCCGTCGACGGTCCGCTTGATGTAGACCTCTCCGGTCTTGGCCCGGTAGGTGAAGCCTCCGGCGAGGGCGACGGCCTCCAGGACGGTCATGCCGTTGACGTAGGCGTAACTTCCCGGCTTGTTGACCTCGCCCATGATGAAGAACGGCCGGTAGGTCAGCACCTCGATGCTGACGTTGGGGTCCTTGACGTAATCGGGGGACAGCTTGTCGACGATGCTCTTCTCGATCTCGGAGGTGGTGCGGCCGAGCGCGGCCACCTGCCCGATCAGGGGCAACGAGATCGTTCCCTCGCTGCCCACCTTGAACTGGCCGGAAAGGTCCGGCTCCCCGAACACCGTGACGCGGATCTCGTCGCCCGGACCCAGTGTGTACTGGTTGTTGTCCACGGCAGGCTGAGCCGAGGCCGGCGCCCACAGGACCGACATCAGCACGGCCAGGCAACCCAGGACAATCCCGGCGAGGGCGGGAAGAAAAGGAGGAATGCCGGGGCGCTCAGTAGTCCGCATGCAAGTCGACATAGGCCTGGTTCATCTCGAAGTTTTCGGAAGCCGCGGTTGAATCCCGCGAATTGTAGGTATAGCCGGCACGAAGCCGGAAATGGCGGCTAAGCTTGTACTCCACCCCCGCGCTCCCCTGCCACGTCTCATCGGTACGCGACTGTCCCTGGTAGTCGCGCCGGATGAACCGGCCGCTCAGGGTGATGATGACGTTGCGCCGCAGCTCGTGGTCGACGGTCACCGAGAGCCGGCTGGCGAAGACGCCGGACTCCAGTTTCTGCGTCGTCTCCTCGATCACCCGCTCTCCAGTGACCGTGACGGTCGTCAGCTTGGTCGGCGCCCAGACCAGGTTGAGACCGCCGCCGAAGCCGCCGAAGGACTTGAGCCGGGGATCCTTGTAGTCCTGCCGTCGGTAGCCCGCATAGGCCTCGGCGGACATCGTTCCCGTCACCTCCAGAATGATGCCGCCGAAAATTCCGTAGCCGTGGGAATCCCGGTCGAAGCCCCTGTCGTCCACCGCCGAAACGTAATTGCGATTGTCGTAGAGTGCGCTGGCGAAGCCCTCGACTGACTTGACGAAGTCGTAACCGACCCTTCCTTCGACGTCCCACGACAGGCGGTCGCGATCGTCCTCGTTGATGATGGCGCCGTTCAGCGCCTGCACGTCGCGGAAATCCAGCTTCTCCATGTCGCCGGTGAGCCGCAGCGAAAGCCTGTTGAAGCGCTGGTCCCATTGGATGTTCGGCGCCAGGCGGTAGAAGATGGTCGGGTGCAGGCCCCGGGCGTCGTCGGGGGAATCCCGACGCTCGTGGTCACGCCCCCCTTCCAGGCCGATCTTCAGGCTGCTGCCCTCCGCGATGTCGATACGGCCCTGCAGATTGGCCCGTGCGTCCTGGTAGTCTTCGGACGAATGCTGGGTGAAAATCCCGATGTCGCCCGACAGGCGCGCCGTCAGGCTGTGCCGCTCCCACAGCGACTTGGCATAGACCGCCGGTTGGACGGCGATGATGGCGTCGCTCTTGCGGTCGGTAGGTTCGGCGTAGATGTTGTCGTTGTAGATCGCCCGCACACCAAGGCTCGGATAGACCATGAAGCTGCCCGCCCGGATGCCGATCGGATCATAGAGAGGCTGCGGCCGGTCGGGCACTGTCGAGCCGACCACCGCGTGACCGAATTCGACCGCGCCGGCGCCATGCGACTGCAGGAGAATGCCGGCCAGCAGCGCCGCACCGCGGACGGACCAGCACCGGGCAGCGCCGGTCGTGTTAGCTTCGGTGCGTCCAGCCACCAGTGACATTCATGAGCCCCCTTGCACTGCGTGCGCGTGCGGAGGCCAGGTTCCCTGCGCCTACGATCCCCCCCTGGAGAGAAAGCGCCCCGATGGACGCCGAGCCCTGCGCCGAACCATGCCACCCGCTGCTACCGGCAGTGTCGCCTGTAAATACATATTTGATTCCGGCCGCCATGTCACGGCGCGTTGCCATACTCCCACCACATAGTTAACTAGTGTGCGCCGCAAGAGGTGAGACATGCGCGGACGAATCCTGGTGACCGGGGGGGCCGGTTACATCGGCAGCCACACAACCCAGCAGTTGCTCGACGCCGGCTACGCCGTCGTGGTGCTGGACAATCTGTCGAACGGGGTGCGCGGCATGATCCCCGGCGAGGCCACCTTCATCCAGGGCGACGTGGGCGACCGCGCACTGCTCGCCGACGTGCTGGCCGACGGCGTCGAGGCGGTGCTGCATTTCGCCGGCTCGATCGTCGTTCCGGAGTCCGTCGCGCAGCCGCTGGCCTATTACCGCAACAACACCCTCAACACCCATGGCCTGCTGGAGGCCTGCGTCGAGGCGGGCGTACCGCATTTCATTTTCTCCTCGACCGCGGCGGTCTACGGCGACGCCCGGCAGGTGCCGGTGCGCGAGGACGCCGCCACGGTGCCCATATCGCCTTACGGCGCGTCCAAGCTGATGACCGAGTGGATGCTGCGCGACGCGGCCGCCGCCCACGAATTGCGCTACGTGGCGCTGCGCTACTTCAACGTCGCCGGCGCCGACCCGCTGGGCCGCCGCGGCCAGTCGTCGAAGAACGCGACCCACCTGATCAAGCTGGCCGTCGAGGTGCTGACCGGCCAGCGCGACCACCTGGACATCTTCGGCGACGACTATCCCACGCCCGACGGCACCGGCGTGCGCGACTACATCCACGTGGTCGACCTGGCCGACGCCCATGTCCGGGCGCTCGACTACCTGCGTGCCGGCGGCGACAGCCAGGTGCTCAACTGCGGCTACGGAAAGGGCAGTTCGGTCAGGCAGGTGATCGCGGCGCTGGAACGGGTGTCCAACCGCAAGATCGACGCCCGCGCCGCGCCGCGCCGGGCCGGCGACGTGGCCGAGCTGGTGGCCGAGGCCAGTCGCATCCGCCGCCTGTTCGGCTGGCAGCCCCGGCACGAGGACCTGGAGATGATCGTGAGGACCGCCCTCGACTGGGAGCGCAAGCGCCTGGGTCAGGGGTAATGCCGGGCTGCCCCGGCTTGCCGCAAGGCACGGCCGCCGGTCCTTTATCCGCTCCGGTCGAGGGATTTGGCGCACCGCGCCAAATCGTATCGAAACCCTCGATGAGGTGCAGCGGCAGCGCATCTCGATACGCGGCCCCGGGGGCCGCACTCGATGCGAGCGGGTCCTGCAGGGTCATCGCGAGGAGCGCGGCGACCCAGGGTCCGCGCCCACCGGCCCGTCCCCGATGCCTCTGGATTGCCGCGCCCCTTCGGGGCTCGCAAGGACGCGGAAGGAAACCGTCTCGCGACACCGCGGCAGCGGCACGCGCGGGCGAAGGGCAGCTGAAGTCCTAACGGACCAGGATCGCCTCCTGCTTCCAGGGGGCGATGACGTCCTCGCTCTCCTGGAACGTCTTCGGCAGTTCCTCGACCATGTGCCAGGTGGCGGCGAGGCGGCCGAAGCCCACGAAGAAGGCGACGGTGGTGCCCAGCTCGACGATCTGCGCCTCGGTGAAGTGTTGGCGCAGCCGGTCGTAGACGGCGTCGTCGATGGACAGGTGGTTGGTGGCGAAGCGCTCGCCATAATCGATGGCGGCCTTCTCGGCCTCGGTGAGGTTGGCCGCCTCGGCCGGGCGCTCCAGCGAGCACACCAGATCCTCGGTGACGCCGTCATTGGCGGCCTCGGTGTAGCGGATCGCCATGCAGCTGCGGCACTGGTTGTGGAAGGCGACCCGCAACCGCACCAGTTCCACCAGCCGCGGCGAGAGGGTGCGTGACTGCTTCATGGCGCCGCCGAACTGGACGAACGCCTTCGCCAGCTCCGGCACGTTGGCGAAGATGCGCATCAGGCCCTGCTCAAGCGGCGTGGCCTCGTCGGCGCGCGTCATGGCGCGCAGGTCCGGATCCCAGTTCTCGACGTCGATCTTGGCGACACGTGTCATCTGTTCCCACTCCTGTCCTGGCGCGGCGGCCCGCGCCTGTTCGGTGGAGCGCCGGCTGCGCTCCCCTCGCTTCCCGCCGAAAGCATGGGACAGCGCGGGAATCGAGTCCAAGGAAATTCACGCGTGACCGGAGAAAACGCCCGTGCTGAAATGCACCGCGACGGGAGGGACTGTATGCTCAAGGCGGTGGAATTCTTTCGCAAGCGGGCGGGCATGCCCGACGACGAGTTCTACGACTACTGGCTCACCCGCCATGCCGGCGTGGTGCTCGGCCTCGAGGGCCTGGTCCGCTACGTCCAGAATCATCCGCTGCCCGAGACCCGTCTGGGCCCGGCGCCGGCTTTCGACGGCGTGGTCGAGGTCTGGTTCGAGGACGCCGAGGCGCTGAAGCGGAACACCAGGAGCCGCTACTGGCCGGAGGTGGTGGCGGACGAGGAGCGGTTCATCGACCGCGCCTCCCTCGCCTTCCTGCTGGTCGACGAGTATGCGGTGCTCGACACCGGATGGCCGCGGCCGGGGGTGAAAAGCATCAAGACGGCGACCCGAAAGCCGGGCCTGGAGGTCGAAGCCTTCCAGCGCCACTGGCTCGACGTCCACGGTCCGCTGGTCGCCGCCATCCCGGGCGTGCGGCGCCACGTCCAGAACCACGTGAAGGCGGGCGCCTACCGGAGCGGCGCCGACATCTTCTGCGACGGCTACGGCGCCACCTGGTTCGACAGCCTCGACGACGCCCGCGCGTCCGGGCCGACACCGGAGCACAAGGCGGTCGACGCCGACGAACCGGCCTTCAAGGACACCGGCGCCACCATCCGCCTGATGGTCGCCGAGCACGTCATCAAGCCGTGACATGCTGAAATTCGCCGCCTTCTTCCGCAAACGGCCCGACCTGTCCCATGCCCAGTTCCAGCGCTACTGGCTCGAGCGGCACGCGGAGGTGGTGCTGCGCCTGCCGGGCCTTGCGCGCTATGTCCAGAACCACCCGCTGCCGGCCACCCTGCCCCCTTCGTCGCCCTGTCACGGCGTCGCCGAGGTCTGGCTGGAGGACGCCGGGGCGCTCGACCGGAATCCGGCCGATCCCTACTGGGAGGAGGTCGGCGAGGACGAGGCCCGGTTCATCGACCAAGCCAGCCTGGTTGTCCTGCCCGTCGCGGAGACGGCGCCGAAAAGCGGCGAGTGGCCCCGCCCGGGAATCAAGGTGCTGCGCACGCTGTCAGCGATGGACGGGAAGGTGCCTCCCGTCGCCGTGCTGCCCACGGTCCGCCGCTACCTCCGCAACGGCGTGACCTCCGGCGAGGGCTTCTGCCGCGGCTACGACTGCACCTGGTTCAACAGCCTGGCCGACGCGCACGCGGTCGCCGCCAAAATGAAGGACCCGGCCGCCATGCATGTCATGATCGCCACCGAGCACGTCATCAAGGCTTGACGCTGCGGCCCGGCTGCTGGTCTGCTCCTGGCGGGAAACCACGCGGTAACTTGGGGAGGATGCCGATGAACGATCCGTTGACCGACAAGGCCCGCACCCAGCCGGACAAGCCGGCGGTGATCGACGACCGGCCGGACGGTACCCTGATCCGCTGGACCTACGCGGAACTGGAGAACAACGCCAACCGGCTGGGCAACGCGCTCATGGCGCTGGGCATGAAGCCCAAGGACCGGATCGTCTGGTGCGGCCGCAACTCGACCTGGATCGTCGCGGCGATCGCCGCCGCCCGCAAGACCGGCGCCACCGCCGTGCCGCTGAACTACCGGCTGGCGCCGGAGGAGGCGGCCTACATCATCGACAATTCGGACGCCGCCTACGTCTTCGCCGATGCCGAGTTCGCGGCCATGCTGGCGCAGATCCGCGAGGACATCCCCAAGGTTCGCGAGATCGTGATATTCGACGGGCCGCCCGGCCCCGGCATGCGCGACGCAGCATCGCTGCTCGCGGCAGCGGACGCCACACCCATTGCGCCGGTGCTGCTGCCCGGGCAGGCCAACTCGATGATCTACACCTCGGGCACCACCGGACGGCCGAAGGGCGCCTACCGGGACAGTGCCGGCAACGCCGACCTGGTCTCCGAGCTCATGGGGCTGATCGGCTACCGGCCCGACGACGTCTATATCACCACCGGCCCGCTCTACCACTCGGGCCCGGCGTCGTTCATGGGCATGGGCATCATGCTGGGCCAGACCGTCGTGCTGCAGCGCAAGTTCGACCCGGAGGACTGGCTGCGCCTCGTCGACAAGTACAGGGTCTCGTCCACCTTCTCGGCGCCCACGCCGATCCGCCGGGTGTGCCAGCTCGACGAGACGGTGTTCGGCCGCTACGACGTCAGTTCCATGCGCATCCTCATCGCCAATGCCGCGCCCTGGTCCTACGCCCTCAAGAAGATGTACCTGGACCGCTTCCCCAAGCTGTCGCTGTTCGAGGTCTACGGCTCCACGGAGCTGGGCGTGAACACGGTGCTCACCCCCGAATACCAGCTGTCCAAGCCCGGCTCCTGCGGCAAGCCGGCGCCGGGCGTCGAGATCTTCCTGCTGGACGACGACGGCAACGTCATCACCACGCCCCACACGCCCGGCGAGCTGTTCATCCGCAGCCCCGGCGTGTTCACCGAGTACTACAAGGCGCGCGACCAGTACCTGAAGGACCGGCGCGGCGACAAGCAGACCGTCGGCGACGTGGCCTATTTCGACGAGGAAGGCTTCTTCTATATCTGCGACCGCAAGAAGGACATGATCATCTCGGGCGGCATGAACATCTACCCGGCCGAGATCGAGGACGCGCTGGAGCACCACCCGGACGTGATGGACGTGGCGGTGTTCGGCATCCCCAGCGAGGAATGGGGCGAGAGCGTCCACGCGGTGGTGGTGCCGCGCCCCGGCAGCCACCTGGGCGAGCAGGACGTGATCGCCTACGCCCGCACCCACCTGGCGGGCTACAAGGTGCCCCGCTCGGTGGACTTCATCGAGGAGCTGCCGCGCACTGGCTCGGGCAAGATCCTGAAGCGGGAGCTGCGCGAGCCCTACTGGAAGAACCAGACCAGCAAAGTCTAAGCGCCGCCGCCCCGCCCGTTGATCCTGCGCAAGGACGCATCCCGCGACGCGCGCTATCAGTGCGGCATCGAACAAAACGGGAAGCACGCAATGCGGCAATCACCTTACGAGATGCTGGGCGGCGAGCAGGGCGTCCGGGCCCTGGCCAACGCCTTCTACGACGCCATGGACAGCCTGGAGGACGCCAGCCAGATCCGCGCCATGCACGGCGAAGACCTGGGGAACATCAAGGAGAAGCTGTTCGAGTACCTGTCCGGCTGGCTGGGCGGGCCGGCGCTCTACCGGGAGAAGTACGGCACGGTCTGCCTGACCAGGCCGCACGCCCCCTACGCCATCGGCGAGAGGGAGCGGGACCAGTGGCTGGCGTGCATGGAGCGGGCGCTGCGCGACGTCGAGGCGCCGGAAGAGTTGCGCCAGGCGGCCAAGCAAGCCTTCTTCCGTATCGCGGAGACCGTGCGCAACCAGGCCTGAGGCCCGCTCGGACGCTCTATTCCTCCAGTTCGACGGCTTCCTTGCGGGGAGCGTAGGTGCCGACCGAGGTCACCAGGAAGAACCCCAGGTTGAGCGCCTGATAGAGCGCGCCGGAGACGAGGAACATGCCGGCCACCGCCGCCTCCGGCGCATCCACGTAGCGGGTGAGCAGCATGGCCACCCCGACGCTCGTCAGATCCTGGTTGGGCAGGAACGGCAGCCGGGTCAGCACCATCTGCGCCGTGAGGAACAGCATCCAGGTGGTCACGGGCACATGGGGGAATACCACCGCCCATTGCGCCGTCTGCAGCAGCAGGACGATCGCCACCCGTGCGCCGTGGAAGGCGGTGATCCGGGCCGCCATGGGGAAGGGCACGCTCATGATCCGGCGGTTGAGACCGACGACGAGCAGCACCATGACCGCCCCCACCACCACCGTCGCCGCCACGTAGGCGCCGGTGTCGGGCGAGGCGTTCAGCAGGGTCTTGAGCTGCCCGGTGGCGAAGAACAGCCCGAGCAGCAGCAGGGTGAAGGAGTTGGACGCGAGTCCCGACAGCAGGTTGTTGTCCTTGACCATGGACAGCAGCTGACGGCCGCTGAGGTCGAGATGCCGCTTGGCCCACAGGAACATGTAGGCTTCGCCCGAATAGCTCATCACCGCGTAATTGTAGACCCGCTTGCGCACGAACATGGGGAGGCTGCGCCAGAAGCCGATGCGCCATCGCATGGCGCGGTAACTCAGCAGCTCCGTGACCGGAACGGCGAAATACATCGGCACGAAGAGCACATAGAACCAGACGGACTCCGGCAGCGACCGACGTACGTCGTGCCAGCCGATCCTGTTCACGCGCAGCCCGAGCCAGACGAGCACGCCGATGACCAGGACGAACTGCAGCGCGCGCAGCGCCAGCTTCACCTCGCGCCGGGCAAGCCAGTGATTCCAGGCAGTCAGGGAAAGAATGCGGGATTGTCTGTGTCCGAATACCAAGCAGCCACCTGCTCCGCCGCTGTCGCTGGGCAGCCGACATAATGGATTGCCGGCCGCTTGGAAAGGCCGTGCGTCATGTCAGGGCAGGATCCCTCACCGCACGACGTTCCGCCCCGTGCGGCGAGGCGCCCTTCAGATGCCGGTGCGCCTCGAGGACTTCGTGGTAGCAGACGAGCAACTCGTCCATCACCGCGTCCCAGGTGTAGTGCCGCGACCGCCGGTGCGCCTCGCCACCCATGCGGGCGCGCAGGACCGGCTCGGCGATCAGCCGTGCGACCGCATCCACATAGGCCGCGCCGTCCCCCGGCCGGACCAGGAAGCCGGTCGCGCCGTCGCCGACAAGGGATTGGGAGCCGGTCGCGTCGGCGCATACGGAGGGCAGGCCGGACGCCATGGATTCCAGGGTGACGATTCCGAAGGTCTCGGTGACGCTCGGATTGAGGAAGATGTCGGCCGAGGCGTAGGCCCGGGCGAGCGCCTCGCCGTGCAGATAGCCGGTGAAGACGGCGTCGCGCGGCAGCCGCGCGGCGAAATTGTCGTGCTCGGGACCGGCGCCCACCACCAGCACACGGTGCCGGATCCCCCGGCCCTGCAGGCCCTGGACGGTGGCCGCAAAGGCATCGATGCCCTTCTCCAGCACCAGCCGGCCGACGAAAGCGACGACCACCTCGTCGTCGCTGATGCCCAGCGAGCGCCGCCACGCCATGTCGCGCCGGCCCGGATAGAACAGGCTGTCGTCGACGCCACGGCTCCAGATGCGCACGTCGCGGGCCATGTGCTGCTCGCGCAGCACCTGCGCCGTCGATTCCGACGGCACGTAGACGTGTTCGCAATAGCGGTAGAAGTGCCGCAGATACCGGGTGACGTACCGCTCGATCCAGGCGGCGTGGTAGTAGCGGAAATAGGTGTCGTAGCGGGTGTGGAAGGAGGCGACCGCCGGAACGTCCCATTTCAGCGCCAGCCGCCGCGCCGCATAGCCGAGAAGATCGGGGGCGGAGAGGTGGAACAGCGTGGGGCGGAACGCCTCCAGCTGCCGGCGGACGCCCCGAGGCAGGCCCAGCGCGACGCGGTATTCCGAGCGGCCCGGAAGCGGGACCGACGGCACGGAGACCACGGTTCCGGACGGCTCGAACGCCGGCGGATCGACCGTCGGCGAGAACACCAGGCATTCCACGCCCTGCCGCTCCAGGTGGGCGACGAGATGGTTGAGCGCGATCGCGGCTCCGTCGGTCACGTAGTTGTAGTTGCCGGAAAACAGCGCAACTCGAAGGGTTGGATCAGACATGGCGGACTTCTTCGCCCCTCCTCGGCGTGCATGGTCGGCGGCCATTCACGGTGCAGCAGCATCCGGGTCTGCGGCCGGACACACCGTAGCGCTGGTGCGAGGCGCTTGGCAAATGCCTTCCCGGGCCGGAACCTGCCCGCAGAGGGCTGGCCGCGACCGACCGGGAAGGGCCTGTTTTCTCCCAATGGTTGTAAGGCTTTGCTATAGGTTTACTCCGCGCTAAGATCAGGCGTCGGCGCAGGGGGCGCTCCGGCGGCAGGGCAGGCTCAGGCGAGATAACGCCTGAGGCATCATCAAATGTTCGTCGGGGCTGACAGCTGATGCATGCTGGTAAGGTAATCGCGTTAATCGAGGACGACAGGGCGCTGGCCAAGGCCATGGCGCAATACCTGTCCTTCTCCGGATTCGAAGTGGTCACCGGTGCGTCCTGCGAGGACACCCGGCGGATCGCCCAGAGCCGTCCGATCGACCTGTTCATCCTGGATCGGGTGCTGCCCGACGGCGACGGCCTGTCGCTGGCGGGCTTCCTGCGCACCGTCTCCGACGCCGCCATCATCATCCTGTCGGGCAAGGGCGAGGTGAACGCCAGGATCGAAGGCCTGAACACGGGAGCCGACGACTACCTGGTGAAGCCGGCCGCCCCCGAGGAACTGCTGGCGCGGGTGAACGCCGTCTTCCGCCGCGCCAGCAGGGCCGCGTCGCGGGACGAAGGGTCGGTGTGGCGCCTCAATGACCTCACCCTGGATCCGATCGACAACTCCCTGACCGGCGCGGCCGGCCGGCGAACCGCGCTCACCGAGATCGAGACGCTGATCCTATCGCGCCTTCTCCAGAGCCTGAACGAGGTGGTCGACAAGAACAGCCTGAGCATGTTCGCGCTGGGCCGGCCGTGGCAGCCGGAGGACCGCAGCCTGGACGTCCATCTCGCCAGGCTGCGCCGCAAGTTCCGCGACGTGGGGTTGAACGAGGCCGCGATCCACACGGTCCGGGGAAAGGGCTACCGCTTCGTCGCCTCTTCCGCCCGGTAGCGCGGGCGGGGCCGATCAGCGCGAGGCCTGGACCATGGTGGCTTGGTCGGACCTGTCGCTGGCCAGCAGCCAGGCGCTGGTTTCACTGAGCGAATAGACCGCCTGGTACTGCTTCATCTCCTCCGGCGGCATGGTCTTGAGGACGATGCAGTCGAGCACCATGGGCGAGCCGTCGACCATGACGAGGCCGACCAGATGCGCCTGGTCGTTGTAGGCGACCAGGGTCAGCCGCATGTCCTCGGCGGGCACGCCGGCGGCGCGCAGCAGGAAGTACTTGAACAACGCGAAGTCCTCGCAGTCGCCGCCGCCCTTGTAGAACATCTCTTCCGGCGTGGCCCAGTGGTCGGCCTCCCGGTAGAGGTCCCAGTCGGACCAGTAGCCCATCTTGTTGACGAGGTCGTTTACCTGCCGCACCTGCTCGGCGCGCGGCAGCGTCTTCAGCATGGCGACGGTCTGGTTCCAGAAGGTCTGGAAGCACTGGTCGGCGCCGGTGTCGCGGCACGGCGTGGCGGGACCCTGGGCCTCCGCCTCCTGCCGCCGCAGCACGTCCATCCACTTGCCGGAGCGCTTGACGTCGAGCGGCATGACCGGACGGGCGCCGAACGCGTCGGTCAGCGGATCGGCAGGGAAGGTCATGTGACGGAGCGTGTAATCGCCGGATGCGAGGCCGGACGCCGACGCGGGCGGTGCCGAAAGCAATACGGCCGCGGCAAGAGCCGCGCCGAGCATGGCGAGCAGCGGCCAGATACGGCCGCGGGAAGGCTGGACAACCATCCGCCTCATCCTTTCGGCGGCCCCGCTACCCGTTCAGGCTGTCGCCTGAGTGTGGGCCGGTGGCTTTGCGTCCCGCCGTTTCCGACGGTTTGCCGTTTCGAGGAACAACATTTCTGTTGCTGGCAACATCTAGCCAGCGGCGGTGAGTGAACTCACGTTAAGATTCGTAAATCCCGGGGGAGCGACGTTAAGAAATGTAACTCCTTGGCCTGTTACGGAAAATTCGTAACAAATCGACACCGATCTCAGGCGTCGAGGACTTCGCGCAGCTTCTCGGCAAGCTGTGCCTTGGGAAAGGGCTTCGACAGCAGAACCACGCCCTCGTCGAGCCGCCCGTCGTGGATGACCGCGTTCTCGGTATAGCCGGACATGTAGAGGGTCCTGCAGCCGCTCACCCGGCGGCCGACCTCCTCGGCCACCTCGCGCCCGGTCATGCCCTCGGGCAGCACGATGTCGGCCAGCAGAAGGTCCGGCCTCGCGCCGCCGGCCACCAGCGCGATCGCCTCGGGTCCGTCCGCCGCCACCAGCACATGGTAGCCCAGCGACCGCAGCAGAACCGTTACGGTGTCCCGCACACCCGCATCGTCCTCCACCAGCAGGATGGTTTCGGTGCCGGTCCGCGGCGCCACGGCCTGGCGGCGCGCCTCGTCGGGCTCCACGGCGGAAAACACGCGGGGAAAGTAGATCTTGATCGTGGTCCCTCGTCCCGGCTCGCTGTAGATGCGGATATGGCCGCCCGACTGCTTGACGAAGCCATAGGTCATGCTGAGGCCCAACCCGCTGCCGCGCCCCACGTCCTTGGTGGTGAAGAACGGCTCGAAGGCACGCGACGCCACCTCCGGCGTCATGCCCGACCCGGTATCCGAAACCGCCACCATCACGAAATCGCCCGCCCGCAGATCGTCCTGGATGGCGGTGTATTCCTCGTCGAGCTGGGTGTTCGCGGTCTCGATGGTGAGGCGTCCGCCCAGCGGCATGGCGTCTCGCGCATTCAGCGCCAGGTTCATCAGCACGTTCTCGAGCTGGGCCCGGTCCACCTCGACGGGCCATATCTGCGGGTGCAGGTCGGTTTCGATGGCCACCGGCTCGCCCAGGGTGCGCTCCAGAATGCGGACGGTCTCTGCTATCAGCCGGTTGACGTCGATCACCTTCGGCCGCAACGGCTGGCGGCGGGAGAAGGCCAGCAGCCGGCGGGTCAGTTCGGCGCCCCGCGCCACCGAATTGAGGGCCGCGTCCGCATAGTCGTTGCCTTCCAGATCGTCGCCGACGATCTCCTTGAGCATCTCCACGTTCACCTGCATCGCCATCAGCAGGTTGTTGAAGTCGTGGGCGACGCCGCCGGTGAGCTGGCCAATGGTCTCGAGCCGCTGCACCTGCTGCATCTGCGCCTCGGCCCGCTTCCGCTCGGTGATGTCCTGGATCGCCGCGACGAACGCCGTCTCGCCGCCAGCCTCCATGGGCGTGACGGAAATCTCGACCGGCACCCGGTCGCCTTCGCCGCGCACCACCGCGAACTCGCGCAGGGGTCCGCCGCTGCGGCCGGCAGGTTCGGTCCCGGCCAGCCTGAAGAGAGCGGCGAAATCGGACCGCTGCTCAGGGGGCAGGAAGTCGGCCAGAGCCCGATGGCCCAGTGTTTCCCTCGACCCGCCCAGGATTCGCTCGGCTTGCGGATTGAGCGACGTCAGCAGCCCGCCGCGCTCGACGACCGCGATGCCGACGGAGGCCGCTTCCATCACCGCCCGGGTGCGCATCTCGCTCTCGCGCAGCGACCGTTCGGCCTGGCGCAGGTCGGTCAGATCGCGGCCCGAGCTGAGAATGCCGACGGCCACGCCGCTGTCGTCCCGGAGCACGGAGGTCAGCCACTCGATGAGCCGGCGCTCGCCCGAGCGGGTCACCACGTAGCCTTCGCGGCGATTGTATCCGTCCGGCCCGTGGTCCATCAGCTGCGCGGCCCCGCCTCGGAGCTCGGCCCGCACGTCTTCCGGCACGGCGACGTCGAACCAGTCCTCGCCCAGAAGCTCCGACTCCTCGTAGCCGAGCAGGACGCGTCCCTGCCGGTTGACCAGTGTGATCCTGCCGTCGGCATCGAGGGCGATGATGATCGCGCCGGAGATGTCCAGGTAGCGTTCCGCCCGTTCCCTCGCCTCGCGGGCCTCCTGCTCGGCGCGCTTGATGTGGGTCACATCCTGAATGACGCCGTTGAGGCCGACCACCCGGCCCTGCTCGTCATGCTCCGGATAGTGCACCGTCTGGACGTGGATGGTGCCACGGGAGGGCGACAGGAAGCGGTAGGTCGTCTGCTGATAGGGCAACGCGCCGGCGATCAGCCTGCGGGCGCCCTTGTCGATGCGCTCCCAGTCGTCGGGATGAATCAGCCGGCGGCCCTCCTCGGCGGTGAAGGTGGCGAACTCCTCGCCGAGCCCGAGCACGAGGCGGGTATTGGCCGGCAGGCTGTACCGCCGGGCGGCAAGGTCGTAATGGGTCTCGCCCATGCGCGCCATCGCCTGAGCCTGACTGAGCTGGCGTTCCCGCCGCGCCAGTTCCCGCAAAGCCTCGTTGCGGTCGGTCACATCCATGTAGGACGCAATGATGAACGGCTCATCCGACCCGCCGCCGCGGTGCACCGTCGCCGTCACCAGCACATCGCGGTGCTCGCCGTTCATCCGGCGGATCGGCAGTTCCCCTTCCCAGTGACCCTGTTCTCCCAGAAGGGTGCCGAAGGCCTCCTGGGCGGCCTGCGGGTCGCGCACCACCTCGAGCGCCTGCACCTTGCGCAAGGCTTCCTGGTCGTCGATTCCCAGCAGTTCCATGAAGGAGCGGTTGCCGAAGAAGAACATGCCGTCCATGTCGCACATGCCGACGGCGCCCATGGAGGCCTGCAGGGCGCTATCGCGGATCATCCGGTCCCGGTCCGCCCGCTTGCTCTCGGTGATGTCCTGCACGGCGCCGTGCAGCCGCACCAGCTTGCCAGCCTCGTTGCTCACGCCGCGGGCGTGCGCTCGGATCCAGATCGTGTCATGGCCGGGCCGCGACAGACGCATCTCCATGTCGCTGGAGGGAGACAGGCCCAGCCGCAGGCTCTCGACCTCCTCCGCGACCCGCGCCCGGTCGTCCGGATGCACGCGCTCGATCAGTTCCGAAAGGCGCAGGTGCTTGCGATCGGGCTCGAACCCGTAGAGCCGCAGCATCTCAGGCGAGCAGGAGAGAGTCTGCAAGCCGACCTCCCACTCCCAGCTTCCCACCCGCGCCAGCCGCTGCGCCACCTGCAGGTTGCGCTCGCTGTTCTCCAGGGCGAGTTCGGCGAGCTTGCGCTCGGTGACGTCCTGGGTCGTGCCGACGATGCGCATCCGCTCGCCGCCCGTGCCGCCGATGACGCGGCCGTAGGCGGTCAGCCAGATGGTGCGGCCATCGGGCAGCCGCGTCCGGATCGTCAGGTCGTACACGGCACTGGCGCGGGAGACGATCTGCTCCAGCGTCCGGTTGAGCTTGCGCCGGTCGTCGGGCGGAAAGGCGGCGATCCACTCGTCCAGATCGTCGGAGAGCTGTTCGTTGCCACGTCCGACCAGCCGCGCCAGGTTCTCGTCGCCGAAGATGCGGCGCTCCACCGGCCAGATCTCCCAGGCCGCGGTGCCCGACACCTCGCTGGCGAGCCGGTAGCGGCGATGAACCGCGGAAAGCTCCAATTCCTTGCGCCGCAGCTCGGAGACATCCTGGACCGCGCCGATCACCGACACCGGATTGCCCTGGCCGTCGCGGGTGACTTCCCCCAGGAAACGAATGTGCATGACGCGACCGTCGTCGCGCACCACGCGGGTTTCAAGATCGTAGGGAATCTCACCGCGCAAGGCGCGCTTCAGGCTGGCCTGCAATTCCGCCCGGTCGAGCGGATGGATCATGGCAAGCCAGGAGGAGGTGCTGTCCTCCGTGGCGTCCAGCCCCAGCAGCGCGCGGACACCTTCGCTCCAGGTGACGCGGTTGGCCTTCAGGTCCCATTCCCAGGCGCCGGTGCGCCCGACGAGTTCGGCACGCTTGAGCCGGCCGGCCTCGGCGGCGACCTGCTCTTCCAGCATCCTCTCGCGGGTGACCACCTCGGCAAAGATCAGCATGCCGCCAACCTCGCCCGCCGCGTCGCGCCAGGGGACGTATTCCCACCTGACCGACAGCCGGGTGCCGCTCGGCAGCACGTATTCGTCGGAATCGAGGCGCAGCGTTTCGCCGGCCAGGCAGCGCCGGTGCCGCTCCCGGCGAACGTCGTCCAGCGCCTCGAAGACGTCGTAGTGACTCTCGCCGACGACCGGCCGGCCCTGCAGTTCCAGGTCCCGGCGCCAGCGGTCGCTCACCGCCAGGTAGCGCATCCGCCGGTCGAGCACGGCCACGGCGGCGGGCGTGTGGGCAAGGAACAGTTCCCACACCCCCGGAATGGCCGGCAACGCCGTCTGTTGGGATATGTCCTCGTTCATGCCGTGTACCCGCCCGCGACCACGACGCCGCGGTCAGCCGTCACGCAACGGCTTCCGTTCGGCCTGCATGTCGCATCGCCCAATTCCGCCTCCCGTCGCGGGGACGGCGGTCCTCCCGTTTGCCTGTCAACGGCCTGTCGCCGTTGCCGCAGGCCGACCATATTGCACGCCGGGCCGAAACAGATAAAGCATGGAAGTCGTTCCAGCCATTCGGCCCTTCAGGCCTCCCGGCGGAAATGCTGGGCAAAATCCTCGGTCGTGTTCACCCGGGGATAGGGATCGTCGGGCACCGGCACGCCCAGGAAGCGGCACAGCGGCTCCCACCCCTGGGCGGCCTCGAAGACCAGCAGCCGCTCCGCCGGAATGGTGGCCTGAACCGCCTCGTTGTGGCGGCGATAGACCGCCATGGCGTGGGCCGGATCGTCGATCCGGCCGTCGAAGGTGTTCTCGACGATCAGCTTGCGGGCCATGGCCATCTGCCGCTGCACCGGCGGCGGCGCCGCCTGCATGTCGGACATCATGGCCCTGAAGATCGTGTTGGAGCAGCTTTGGTACCACTTCTCCGGATCCCGCAGGCTGAGGATCACCTTGGCGTCGGGATACTGGTCGGCCAGTTCCCGGTAGAAGTTGCAGGCCGGCCAGTCGACCGTGGCCCTGTAGCCGGCGAACACCGCGTCCCAGTCGGGTGCCTTGCCGCAGGCGATGTCGTACCAGGTGCCGGCGAGGTCGTTCTGGATGACTTCCATCATATGGTAGCAGGGACCAAAGCCGATGCGCTCCAGTGCGAACTTGAGCGACAACGTGCCAGTCCGGCCGAAGCCGGCGCCAATCACCGATAGAGCCATCTGCTGCGCCTCACCGCTTAATCCCTCCGCTGTCCGTCCCGCAGCGGCCGGCGACGAGACTAAGCGTCAAGCGCAGCGGCGGACAACGGAATTCAGGCCCGGCCGCCCCGGATGGCGTGGAGGAAATAGACTTCCGAATCGGGGCCGACCTCCTCCAGCAGGGCATCCTGGTAGACCACGCCGTCGATGGCGACGGCCATGCCTTCGGCTTCCAGGTGCCCGGCGATGCCGGGATAGCGCTCGTCGAGCGCCCGGATCAGCCGGCGCACGCTGTCACCCGGCACGCGAACCTCGACCTCGCCGCCGGCGAACCGGCGACCCAGGTCTCCCGACAGCACGACGCGGGCCAATTCAGCCCTTCGCCCGTTCCGCCTCTTCCAGCGCTGCCAGCACCCTGGGCGGCGAGAACGGCAGGTCGCGCATGCGCACGCCGGTCGCGTCGTAGATGGCGTTGGAAATCGCCGCCAGCGGCGGCACGATGGGCGCCTCGCCGACGCCGCGCACGCCGAAGGGATGGTTCGGATTGGGCACCTCGCCGCTCACCGCATCGATCATCGGCAGGTCCGAGGCGACGGGCATGCGGTAGTCGAGGAAGCCGGCGTTGAGCAGCCGCCCCTGCTCGTCGTGGATGTATTCCTCGTTGAGCGCCCAGCCGATGCCCTGCGCCGCGCCGCCCTGCATCTGGCCTTCCACGTAGGAGGGATGGACGGCCTTGCCCGCGTCCTGAACGGTCGTGTAGCGCAGGATCGTCACCCGGCCGGTCTCCCGGTCCACCTCCACGTCGCACATGTGGGTGGTGAGCGACGGGCCGGCGCCGGCGGCGTTGATGGAGGCGTGGCCCATGATCTGGCCACCGGTCTTGGCCGCCTTGGAGGCGATCTGGGCGATGGTCAGGCTGCGGCCCTCGCCGCCGGTCTCGTGGGCCGCGCCGTCGCGCCAGAGTACCGAATCGGGCTCGATGTCCCACATCTTGGCGGCCCGCTCGCGCATCTGGCGCACCGCGTCCTCGGTCGCCTCGACCACCGCCTTGCCGGTGGCGAAGGTGACGCGGCTACCGCCGGTGACGTCGTTGAAGGCGATGGCCGTGGTGTCGACCACCGAGGGGCGGACCTTCTCGGCCTCGATGCCGAGCACCTCGGCGCACATCATCGCCAGCGAGGCGCGGGTGCCGCCGATGTCGGGGCAGCCCTCCACCAGCGCGATGGTGCCGTCGCGGTTGACCACGACGGTCGCCGCCGACTGGCCGCCGATGTTGATCCAGAAGCCGCTGGCGACGCCGCGGCCCTGGTTGGGGCCGAGATTGGCCTTGTAGTGCGGATGGTTCTTCGCCGCCGACAGGCACTCCAGGCCGCCGAGGGGGCCGTGGGTGGGCCCGTAGGGCGCCTTGCTGCCCTCGGCCACCGAGTTCTTGGCCCGCAGGTCGATCGGATCGACGTTCAGCTCACGCGCCAGTTCGTCGATCACGCTCTCGAAGGCGAAGGCGCCGTTGGGCGCGCCCGGCGCGCGGTAAGCATGGATCTTCGGCACGTTGACGCAGACGTCCCAGCCGGTGATCGACAGGTTGGGAATGTCGTAGGGCGCGGTGGCGAACATCACCGCGGCGCCGACCGGCGAGCCGGGGAAGGCGCCGGCCTGGAACTTCAGGTCCATCTCGGCGGCGACGATGGTGCCGTCGCGCAGCGCGCCGATCTTGGCCCGGATGGCACAGCCGGAGGTGGGGCCGGTGCTGCGGAACACCTCGCCGCGGCTCATGGTCATCTTCACCGGCCGGCCTGCCTTGTGCGACAGAACGAGCGCCAACGGCTCCAGGTAGACCGTGGTCTTGCCGCCGAAGCCGCCGCCGATCTCGGCGGGAATGACCTTCAGGTCGGAGGCTTCCATGCCCAGCATGTTGACGCACAGGTCGCGGATCAGGAACTGGCCCTGGCTGGAGCACCAGACGACCGCCTGGCCGTCCTCGGCGAAGTTGGCGACGCAGGCCTGGGGCTCGATGTAGCCCTGGTGCACCGGCTTGGTGGTGAAGTGGCGCTCGATGACGATGTCCGCCTCGGAAAAGCCCTTCTCCATGTCGCCCTTGCCCACGAAGATGCGCTGGGCGACGTTCGACGGCTTCTCCGGCTTGGGCTCGACGTTCTGGGTGAACAGGTCGTCGTGCAGCAGCGGCGCGTCGGGCTTCATCGCCTCTTCCACGTCGATGACATGCGGCAGGATCTCGTAGTCCACCTCGATCAGGTCCAGCGCCTCGCGGGCGATGGACTCCGAGATGGCGGCGACCGCGGCGACCGGATGGCCATCGTAGAGCACCTTGTCGCGCGCCATCAGGTTCTTGGCCAGGTGCTGGGTGTTGATCGCCGACTCGCCGGCCTGGGTGACGCCGCCGTCGGGCATGGGCATGTCGCCGCCGGTGATCACCGCCTTGACGCCGGGCAGCGCCTTCGCCTTCGAGACGTCGATGGCGCGGATGCGCGCATGGGCGTGCGGGCTGCGCAGCACCTTGCCCCACAGCATGCCGGGCAACTTGAAGTCGGCGCCGTAATTGGCACGGCCGGTCACCTTGTCGGCACCGTCATGGCGGATGGGGCGGGTGCCGACTACCTTCAGGGTCTTCGGTTCGTAGGTCATGCCTGTTGCCCTTTCATCTCGAGCGCCGCGTCCTGCACGGCGCGCACGATCTTATCATATCCGGTGCACCGGCACAGGTTGCCGGCGAGCCAGTAGCGGATTTCGGTTTCCGTCGGCTCGGGGTTGCTGTCGAGCAGCGCCTTGGCGGCGACGATGAAGCCGGGCGTGCAGAAGCCGCACTGCAGCGCCGCGTCCTCCAGGAACTTCTGCTGCACGGGATGCAGCCGGTCGGGCGAGCCGATGCCCTCGACCGTCACGATTTCCTTGCCCTCGGCCTCGACGCCCAGCATCAGGCAGCCGCAGACCAGCCTGCCGTCGACCAGCACGGAGCAGGCGCCGCAGTCGCCGGTGCCGCAGCCTTCCTTGGTGCCGGTGAGGCCCAGGGTGTTGCGCAGCACGTCGAGCACGGTCTCCTGGGTCTCGCACAGGAACTCGACGGTATCGCCGTTGACCGTGGTGGATACGTGGATCTTGGGCATCAGCGTTCTCCCGCGCGTTGGTAGGCGATCAGGGCGGCGCGCTTGGCGAGCACGCCCACCACCTTGCGGCGGTAGTCGATGGTGCCACGCTTGTCGTCGATGGGCGTGGCGGCGGCACCAGCCGCCGCGGCGAGCCGGGCGAGCACGTCGTCCTCCAGCTTCGTACCGGTCAGGATGTCGGCGGCCTGGTCGAGGACAAGGGCCGTCGGCGCCACGGCGCCCAGGCCGACCCTCGCGTCGGCGACCACGCCGCCACGGTCCAGGGTCAGCGAGACACCGGCCCCGGCCACGGCGATGTCCATCTCGGTCCGGGGGATCATCCGCAGATAGGCGTCGGCAGCCCTGGCCGGCCGCGCCGGCAGCAGGAACCGGACCACCATCTCGCCCTTGCCCAGCGAGGTCTTGCCAGGGCCGGTGGCGATCTTCTCCACCTCGACGATGCGGCGCCCGCCGGGCCCGACGATCTCGGCCTTCGCCCGCGCGGCGATCAGCGCCGGCGTGGTGTCGGCAGCGGGAGAGGCATTGCAAACGTTGCCGCCCAGGCTCGCGCGCCCCTGGATCTGGGTAGAGCCGATCAGGCCCGCAGCCTCGGCCACTCCCGGCCAGGCGCGGCTGAACGCGTCGTGCCCGGTGAGCTGCGCACCGCAGACGGCGGCGCCGACGCTGAAGCCTTCAGCGGTCTCCTCGATACTGCACATCTCGGCGATCTTCTTGACGTCGACGATGGCCCCCAGCCGCGGAGCGCCGGAGCGGAGCTGCACCAAAAGATCGGTGCCGCCCGCCATCACCCGCGCGCCCTCCAGGGCCGCCAACGCCGCCACGGCCTCGTCGATCGAGGCAGGTGACTGATATTCCATTTCGCATTCCCCAACATGAACCACCCGCCCGACCGCTCGGTCGCGCGGAACGACATCCGTTACAGCTTCACAGCCGGCCGCACGAGGGCGCCCCGTCGCACTTCCCCGGGGAGCGCCCGCCGGCCCGGATTATGAGTGAGTCCTCTCCACCGGATCAAGCGCCGTCGCCGGTCGTCCGTGCGCCCACAGGCCGCGCAGCTGCTCGGCGGCCTCGCGCACGTGCCGGCGATAGAGCGGAATGCCCTGATACGCCAGCCGGAGGACGGGCGACGTGCCGTCGAGGAACGCCCGCCAGGCCAGGCTGCAGCAGACGGCCGAACGGACCTCGCGCCACAGGGCGCAGAATTGCAGGCTCTCTTCACCCGGCGGCCGACCGCCGGCCGACTGATAGGCGGCGACGAACTCGCCCCAGGGCAGCAGCGTCTCGATCCACGAGCGGCAGGCCACCAGGTCCTCGGCCGGATCGCCCAGATGGGCGAACTCCCAGTCCAGCACCGCGGCGATCCGGCCGTCGCGCACCAGCACGTTGCCCTGGTCCAGGTCGCCGTGGATCAGCGCGGCGGGCGCACGGCGCGGCGGTACGTGCCCGAGGAGCCATTGAAAGGCTGCCTGCAGCGTGGGCGACGGATGCGGCCGGTACTCTAGCCAGCGATCGCGCCACGACGCGATGGCGGCACGCAGCTGCTCCGCCGGATCCGCGTCGGGCCTCAGCCCCGCCGAGAGCAGCACGCGGCGGTCGAGGCCGTGCAGCCGTCCCAGCATCCGCGCCAGCGCCAGCGGCACTTCCGCCCTGGCCTCCTCGTCCCCGGACCATTCATCGAGGTCCGCCGTACCTTCGACGGCTGCCGAGAGCATGAACGGGCGCCCGAGAACCCCGGAATCCGCTTCAAGCCACAGCGGCTCGGCGACGGGAAAGCCGGCGGCGGACAGCAGGCTCAGCAGCCTGAATTCCTCCGCCGCGCCGTTGGTCCCCAAGCGGATCGGCGGATCCCGCCGGAGCACCAGATCGCGGCTGCGCCCGATGCCGCTGGTCAGCGTGAGCCGAAA
The DNA here is from genome assembly GCA_016124315.1 of Alphaproteobacteria bacterium. Classification (GTDB taxonomy): domain Bacteria; phylum Pseudomonadota; class Alphaproteobacteria; order SMXS01; family SMXS01; genus RI-34. The sequence goes on along the minus strand of WGNW01000033.1, from coordinate 29,395 downwards.
GACGTCATTGAGTCCGAAGCCGGAGAGCCGGGTGACGCCGGAGACTTCGGCGCCGATGTCCGCCGGGAACACCTCGCGGGCAAAGACGGTCAGCCGTTCCGCCGAGACCCGCGGATCGGACGACGCCAGCCGCGACGACGCCTGTTCCCGCTCGCCGCCCAGCAGGCTGGCCTCGCGGTCGAACAGCATCAGGTCGGCGCCGACCGCTTTCTCGATGGCCGGAATGGCCGCAGCATCAAGCGTCGCCGTGTCGAGCGTGGCGAGTTCCCGGTCGAGCGCGCGCGCCAGGCGGTCGTAGTCCGGCAGTCCGCCGGGAATGTCGCTGTCCAGTTCCCCATCTTCGAGCGTGGCGGTCCGCGGCAGGTCCAGCGCGTCGAGCGAGGCCAGGGCATCGGCCTGGCTGCGGGTCAGCGGCGCCACCTGGCCGGGCATATCTCGTTGCCAGACGGTGAGATAGGCGAGCAGTTCGCTGATCATGGCGGCCGTCGTCCGTGCCTCGGCCGAGGCGAGTTCAGGTGCCACGATCCCGTCAAGATCGCGCCTGATCGCACTCAGCAACGCGGGCAGCATCGACAGATGGTCCGCCACGAACGCCCCCAATCCTTCACCCTGAAGGGCACAGTAGTCGAGAAAAGGCAGGCATGTCCAAGTCGTTCGATCGGGGGGCGGAACGACCGGAGCCTCAGGTCTCCTGGGATTCCGGAACCGGCTCGGGGTCGACGAGCGGCGCCTTGCGCTCGGCCTCGCGCCGCAGATACCCCTGGAGCGCCCTAAGCAGGCGATCGGCCCGCGGCCCTCCCAGCATGGCTGGGGCGGTTCGGACCGCAGACAGCGCCTGGTCGATCAACGCGCCGAGACGATCGTTTTCGGCCTGGAGAACGGCGAGCGCGGGATAATGGGCCGGCGTGTGCCAGATCCGGTCGAGTTCCTTTTCGATGGCGGCGGCCAGATCGGACCACGGCGCAGCATCCACCCGACGCGCCTCCTGTTCCACGGCCGTCAGCAGCAGTCGCTGGTCGGCGATGTCCGCCCAGATGATGTCGCCCTCCTGATCGATCCGCCCGGAAAGCGCGTTCAGCCGCCTGGCGAGATGGCCCAGTTCTGCGCGCGCACCCTCGTCCGCAAGCGCAGGCAGAATCCGCTGCTCCAGCCTCCGGAGGATGTCGTCGATGACGCCTGCCGCCGTACGGGTCGACCTTGCCCTGTCGTTCATCGTGCGGCCCTGGCTGACATGCATCGAACAATAAGGATGGGATCCCGGCCCATATGGATCATCATGCCCCTCGCACGGAGCGCCTTCGCGCCCCACAATATCGTTCGACACTAGCGCCCTGCGGGCGGCGGCGGCAAGGAGAATTCCCGGCCCGGAGGAGGCCGACGGCCGGACTCAGTGGCCGGAGTCGTTCTGCAGCGGCTGGGGCATGTCGCCGGTGTCCGGGGCCGACTGGGCTGCCTTGGCCAGCACGTTGTAGACCTCGGGCATGAACAGCAGCAGCGTCCGGTCGTCGGGCACGCCGGTCTCCGGAATCTTCATCTGCTTCTGGAAGGCCGTCAGCGCCTCCCGCGTGCTGGTGCCGTAGAGGCCGTCCGGCTCACCCTTGAACAGGCCGCGCTCCTTGAGCTTCTTCTGGACCCACTTGAGGGTCGCCTGGCGCACCGCCGCGTTGGCATCGCCCACCGTGATCTCCACGAGCTGGGACTCCTGGTTGATCTTGTAGGGACGCAGCACGACCGTGAGCTTGCCGATCGCCGTCTCGAACAGCATCTTCGGCTCGGCTCGGCACAGATGCAGCACGTACTGACCCATCAGCGCAGTGGCCGTGATCGGCGACACGTCGTAGGTGGACGGCTGGGTGGCGTTGATGCCCGTCAGGTAGCCGTCCATCCAGGACAGGAAGCTGCGGACCTTATCCACGTCCTTGCCGTCGATGGCGCCCACATACTGGGCACATTGCATGGCGCCGATGCCACGGACGATGTAGTTTCCCTTTCCGTCCGATGCGCTGGCCGGATGCCCGGCGGCAAGAACAAGCACCCCCGCGGCGGCGATCGTGCGGATCGAAATCTTCATGTCGTCCTCAACGGTTCCAGCTGGCAGGCGAAGCGGACGACGCAGTGTCGTCCCGCGCTCCGCCCCGAAGACAGCGACCGGGCCCAAGCCTGCCGCCGCGGCGGAGTGTATCCGCAGCCCGCCGGGGAGACAAGCCGGTCGGCGCCGGCGGGCGCCGGCACTTCCCGGGCAACGCGTTGGCCGGGCAAGTGGAAAATCAAAATATTTCACTTGATTTCCGGGGTCCGAAACCGTATCTCCCGGCTTGCCCATAGTCGCACGTGCCCGTGGACGCCGGCACAGGGTTCCCAGCCGGGAGCCGAGGCGTCTTAAAGCAACGACGGTGAGGGCTTTTTTGGTCTCGGTCGGCTGTCCAAAAGCCGGCGACACTGAAGAGGCACACACACCATCCTTGCCCCATGTGCGGATCGGTCCTCCCGTTCCAACCTAAGGCACCCACCGGAGCTTCCGCCGCCTCCGGGCGGCTGTCGTTCCATTAGGGCCGGTCGCGGCTCTCGCAGGGTCAGGCGTTTCCATCCCGTCCCCTGCGCAGGGTCTCTGCCGGCAACAATGTAGGTAGGGGATCCGAGCTCATGGCGACCCAACGCGTCCTTGACTATCTTGCCACCGCGCGGCCGGAAGGGCCGTGCCTCGTCGTCGATCTCGACGTCGTCCGTGAAAACTATCTGGCGTTCGCCCGGGCACTGCCGGAGACGCGCATCTTCTACGCCGTGAAGGCCAATCCGGCGCCCGAGGTGCTGCGCCTGCTGGCCGATCTCGGCTCGAGCTTCGACACCGCCTCGGTGCCGGAGATCGAGATGGCGCTGGCCGCCGGCGCGACGCCGGACCGCATCTCCTTCGGCAACACCATCAAGAAGGAGCGCGACATCGCCCGCGCCCACGCGCTCGGCATCGACCTCTACGCCGTCGACTGCGTCGAGGAAGTGGAGAAGATCGCCCGCCAGGCGCCGGGCGCCCGGGTGTTCTGCCGCGTGCTGACCGACGGCGAAGGCGCCGAATGGCCGCTGAGCCGCAAGTTCGGCTGCGCCCCCGCCATGGCGATCAACGTACTGGAGAAGGCCCGCGACCTGGGCCTGTCGCCCTACGGCATCTCGTTCCACGTCGGCTCCCAGCAGGGCAACGTGGAGGCGTGGGACCGGGCGCTGGCCGACGCGTCGGCCGTGTTCCGCACCCTCGCCGACCGGGGCATCGCCCTGTCGATGGTCAACATGGGCGGCGGCTTCCCCACCAAGTACCTGAAGGACGTGCCGAAGGTGGACGCCTACGCCCAGGCGATCTTCGGCGCCCTGCGACGCCACTTCGGCAACCGTCTTCCCGAGACCATCGTGGAGCCGGGCCGCGGCATGGTCGGCGACGCCGGCGTGATCAAGGCCGAGGTGGTGCTGATCTCCCGCAAGTCCGACCAGGACAGCGTGCGCTGGGTCTATCTGGACATCGGCAAGTTCGGCGGCCTCGCCGAGACCATGGACGAGTCGATCCGCTATCCGATCACCACGCCCCGGGACGGCGACGCCGTCGCCCCGTGCGTGCTGGCCGGCCCGACCTGCGATTCCGCCGACGTGCTCTACGAGCGGGTGCCCTACGCGCTGCCGATTTCCCTGGAGATCGGCGACGAGATCCTGATCGAGGCGACGGGTGCCTATACCACCACCTATGCGTCGATCGCGTTCAACGGCTTCGCGCCCCTGCAGTCGATCGTCATCTAGGCACGGCCATGATCACGCTGAGGCAAGAAATGGCGCCGGACATCCCGGCGCGGGAAGTGCTGCTCGACCGGGCGCTGCCCGGCCGGCACCTCAAGACCTGCGAGAAGCTGCGGCGGGGCCAGACCCCCGCCGACGGCCTCGCCCTGACCGCCGAGATGGACGGACGGGTGGTGGGCACGGTGCGCCTGTGGCACATCGCCGCCGGCACCGCCGGCGCCGCCCTGCTGCTCGGCCCCATCGGCGTCCTGCCCGAATGCCAGGGCCTGGGGATCGGCACCCTGCTGATGGACCACGCGCTGGCGGAAGCCTCGCTGCGCGGCCACCGCGCCGCGCTGCTGGTGGGCGACGCCCCGTACTACGAGCGGTTCGGCTTCTCGGCCGGGTTCACCGGCGGGCTGAGTCTGCCCGGCCCGGTGGAGCGCGACCGCTTCCTCGGCCTGGAGATCGTGCCCGGCGCCCTGGCGGCGGCCCGCGGCATGGTGGCGCCGCTGCAGCCGGCCTTCGGGGATGGCGACCGATGCCTCGAAGCCGACTTGATGTCGGCCAACGACAATCATATGACCGAGGTGGCGCGGTTCGCCGCTTCGCGCTAGGACGACTCGAAACGGCCGGTGCACCCGCGCCGGCCGGAAGCCCGAACGGCTATCCCTTGGAGCGGTTCTCCCCCGGACCCGGAGCGCCGTCCGGCAACCATTGAGGAGAACTCCATGACCGAACGGCCCATCCACGCCCGCTTCGACGGCCCCATCGTGATGATCGGCTTCGGCTCGATCGGCCGCGGCACGCTGCCGCTGATCCTGCGCCACATCGGCTGCGAGCCGTCGCAGATCACGGTCATCGACCCCGAAGACACTCACCGCAAGATGGTGGAATCCGAGGGCGCCAACTTCGTCCACGCCGGGGTGGAGCAGGACGGCTACCGCGAACTGCTGACGCCGCTGCTGACTGCGGGGCCGGGCCGCGCCTTCATGGTCAACCTGTCGGTCGACGTCTCCTCCGTCGCGATGATGGAACTGTGCAAGGACACCGGCGCGCTCTACGTCGACACGGTGGCCGAGCCGTGGCTGGGCTTCTACACCGACACGAAGAAGTCGGTATCGGAGCGCTCCAACTACGCCCTGCGCGAGGCGGTGCTCGACCTGCGCCGCCGCCGGCCCGGCGGCCCCACCGCCGTCAACTGCTGCGGCGCCAATCCGGGCATGGTGTCGTGGTTCGTCAAGCAGGCGCTGCTCAACCTGGCGGCCGACCTGGGAATCGCAGCCGACAAGCCGTCCTCCCGGGAGGAATGGGCGGCGCTGATGCGCCGTGTCGGCGTCAAGGGCATCCACATCGCCGAGCGCGACACCCAGCGCGCCCGCACCCCCAAGCCCAAGGGCATCTTCGTCAACACATGGTCGGTCGAGGGCTTCGTTTCCGAGGGCCTGCAGCCGGCCGAGCTGGGCTGGGGCACCCACGAGAAGGCGCTGCCGCCCGAGGGCCGCACCCATGAGGGCGGCTGCGGCGCCGCCGTCTACCTGCTGCGCCCCGGCGCCGGCACCCGCGTGCGCTCCTGGACGCCCACCGCCCAGGCGCAGCACGGCTTCCTGGTGACCCACAACGAATCCATCTCCATCGCCGACTACTTCACCGTGCGCGAGAACGGCGCGGCGGTCTACCGGCCGACCTGCCACTACGCCTACCACCCCTGCGACGACGCCGTGCTGTCGCTGCACGAGATGGCGGGCAGCGCCTGGCAGCCCCAGCAGGACTGGATCATCCTGGACGAGCACGACATCGTCGACGGCATCGACGAGCTGGGCGTGCTGCTCTACGGCCACGACCGGAACGCCTACTGGTACGGCTCGCAGCTCTCCATCGAGGAGACCCGCGAGATCGCGCCCTTCCAGAACGCCACCGGCCTGCAGGTGACCTCGGCGGTGCTCGCCGGCATGGTCTGGGCGCTGGAGAACCCCGAGGCCGGCATCGTCGAGGCCGACGAGGTGGACTTCGAGCGCTGCCTGGAGGTCCAGCTGCCCTATCTGGGCCCGGTGGTCGGCGTCTACACCGACTGGACGCCGCTCGACCACCGCGAGAACGGCCTGTTCCCCGACGACTACGACGCCGAGGATCCGTGGCAGTTCGCCAACGTGATCGTCCGGTAGGGGTTCACCCGCTCAGAAGCGGTCCATCACCTCGCGGAACCGCTTCATCGCCTCCGTCTGGTCGGCGGCCGAGTTGCCGGGCAGCAGCAGGTTGATGCGGCCGGCGCCGAAGTCGCGCAGCCGAGCCACGTCGTCCGCCAGCCGGTCCGGACCCTTGCCGGCGACGTCGAGCACCATCTCCATGACGATGGCGTCCGGGTCGCGTCCCGCGTCGAGCGCGGCCCGGCGCACGGTCTCGACCGCACCGCGCCCCGCCTCGTCCGGCCCGAACAGCGGCAGCCAGCCGTCGGCGAGCCGCCCCACCCGCCGCAGCACCGGCTCGGGCGGGATCGGCGCGATCATCCGGCCCAGGCCGATCCAGACCGGGATCGGCCGCTGCACCGGCAGCGGCGCCAGGCTCGCGTCGGAAATCCGGTGCCAGCGTCCCTCGAAGCTGACCTCCTCCTCGGTCCACAGCCGGCGCAGCACGGCGATCTGCTCCTCGAAGTGCGCGCCCCGGTCGCCGAACGGCGCGCCCATGGCCTCGAACTCCACCGGGTTGTAGCCAACGCCAACGCCCAGGGTGAGCCGGCCGCCGCTCAGGATGTCCACCTCGGCGGCCTGCTTGGCGACGAGCACGGTCTGCCGCTGCGGCAAGGCGAGCACGCCGGTCAGCAGCCGGATGCGCTCGGTGACCGCCGACAGGTAGGCCAGCAGGGTGAAGCACTCGCGGATCTGGCTGCGGCTGGTGTAGGGCGTGCGGGCGATGCCGCCGTGGCGCTCGGCGGCGATGCCGACCACGTGGTCGAGCACGCGGATCTCGTGATAGCCCAGCTGCTCGGCGAGGCGCACGAAGGCGACGGTCGCTGCCGGCGGCTCGCGGAAGCCGGGAAAGCTGTTGAGGTTGACGCCGAATTCCGGGACGCCGGTCATGGCCGCCGGCCTTCCGGCGGCGCCGTCAATCCCGCTTCAGGCCCTTCCACTCCAGCGCCTGCAGATATCGGGTCCACAGTTCCTCCTGCCTGCTGCCCAGCTCGTAGAGGTAGTCCCAGCTGTAGATGCCGCTGTCGTGGCCGTCGTCGAACCGGATGCGCACCGCGTAGTTGCCGGCGGGCTCGGCGGCCGCCACGCCGACATTCCGCTTGCCGGGGACGATGGTCTTCTGGTCGGCGCCGTGCCCCTGCACCTCGGCCGACGGGCTCTCCACCCGTAGCAGCTCGTAGGGCAGCCGGACGTGGGTGCCGTCATCGAAGTCCACCTCGAGCACCTTCTCCTGCTGGCGGAAGCGCAGGTCGGTGGGCCAGGGGCGCGCCCCGGCCATCACGGCTGCTCCAGGCTGCGCGCCTCGTCCACCAGCATGATCGGGATGCCGTCGCGGATCGGGAAGGCGAGGCCGGCCTGCCGGCTGACCAGCTCCTGCTTCTCCCGGTCGTATTCCAGCGGCCCCTTGGTCACGGGGCACACCAGGATTTCCAGCAGCTTGGGGTCGATCTCGTTGGTCGACGGCATGGCGACGCTCCTGTCCGGCCTATTGCACCGATCCGCCCTCGCCGCCCGCCTGGGCGATGGCCATCTCGTAGAGCGCGATCAGCGTCTGGTAGCGGTGGTCGATGTCCCGCGCCTCCAGCAGGGCCTGCTTCTCGCTGGGCTCCCACGGCGCCAGGGTGGAGGACGCATGGATCAGGGTTTCCGTGTCGGTCTTCTCGATCACGTCCCAGTCCACCGAGAAGCCCTGGATGTCGACGTACTGGCGGATCAGCTTGAGGAAATAGCCGCGGTCGGCGACGGCGGCCTCCTGCGGCTCGAAATCCTGCATGAAGTCCGCATAGTCCACCTTGAACAGGCGGTAGGGCGTGGTGCGCGCCAGCTCCTCGACGATGCGGAAGCGGCGGATGCCGGTGAGGGTGATGATGTAGCGGCCGTCCTCCAGCTCCTGGAACGCGGTGAGGCGGCCGGCGCAGCCGATGTCGTAGACCGGCGGCTCCTTGGCTTCCTGCTCGTGGATGCGCGGCTGGACCATGCCGATCGCCCGCTTGCCCTTCAGCGCGTCTTCCACCATGGCGCGGTAGCGCGGCTCGAAGATGTTCAGGGGCAGGCTGCCGCGCGGCAGCAGCAGCGCGCCGGTCAGCGGGAAGACGGGCAGCGTGCTCGGCAGGTCGGTCCAGGTGCGGGTCATGCGAACAGCAGCGAGGACAGCGCCTTGCGGGTCTGCACGGTGAGCGGGTTGGTGGGGCCCCAGGCCTCGAAGAAGGTGACCAGCTGCTTGCGGGCGCCGTCGTCGTTCCACGACCGGTCGTGGCGCACGATGTGGAGCAGTTCGGCGGCGGCCTCGTCGTTGCGGCCGGTGCCGGCCAGCGCCAGGGCGAGGTCGAAGCGGGCCTGGCTGTCGGCCGGGTCGGCCTCCACCTTGGCGCGCAGGTCGGCCACGTCGCCCGCGTCGCCGGTCTGCTCGGCGAGGCGCAGCGCGGCGCGCACGCCGGAGAACTCGTCCCGTTCCCGGGTCGCCTCGTCCAGCGACTCGAACATCTGCCGGCCAGTCTCCATGTCGCCGCCCTTGATGCGGCAGGTGACGATGCCCGCATAGGCGGTCAGGTTCTCCGGGTCCTCGGCCAGCACCTCGCGGAAAGCGGCCTCGGCCTCGGCGTAGTCGCCGGCCTCCAGCGCCCGGCCGGCCGCCTCGAGCAGCTCCTCGACGGCGCTCGGCCCGCCCATGCCGGCGAGCCGGTCGACGAACTGCTTCACCTGGCTTTCCGGCAGCGCGCCCATGAAGCCGTCGACCGGCTGGCCGTTGAAGAAGGCGAACACCGCCGGGATGCTCTGCACCCGGAGCTGGGCGGCAAGCTGCTGGTTCTCGTCGACGTTGACCTTGACCATGCGCACCCGGCCGCCGGCGGCGTTGACCACCTTCTCCAGGGTGGGGCCGAGCTGCTTGCACGGGCCGCACCAGGGCGCCCAGAAGTCGACGATGACCGGCACCTCGCGCGACGCCTCGATCACGTCGGCCATGAAATGCGCGGTATCCGAATCCTTCACGAGAGGGGGCTGCGGCGCCTTGGAGATGTCCATCTTTGCCTTCCGGTTCGTTGGGGGCCGGCACGGCGCCCGGAGCGGGCCCGCGCGACGCGACCGGCGCGGCGGTCCAGGAACCGCCAGCCGTGACTAGCACAATCAGGTGGGAAATTTAAGCGTTCCGTCAAGGGCCGCCCCCCTCGGGAAGGCCGCGAAACGAGCCCGATTTTTCGCCGCGATTGGGGCTTGCAATGGAGCCGCCAATAAGTAATATCCGCCGCCTGCACCCCACGGGGTGAACGGAGCGCGGGCGTAGCTCAGGGGTAGAGCACAACCTTGCCAAGGTTGGGGTCGTGAGTTCGAATCTCATCGCCCGCTCCAATCAGGCCCTTCCATGAAGCGGCCTTCCTTCCCATCATCGTTGACCGGACCCGCTGTGGGGATCCCGCGGCGTCATGGCGCGGATCGGCGTCTCGGCGAGCGGCGGGCCGAGCGGCCTCGTGCCCCGGCTGCCGCCGGGTATGTCCGCCGCGTCGACCGCCATGGCGGCGCACTTGCCGGCGTCGAGGCCGTCGCGCAGCTCGACGGGCTCCTGGAAGCCCAGCCGGACGACGGACGCCCCGCTGGCCGCTGCCCAGTCGCCCAGCGCGCTCTCGGCGGCGCTGCCGGCGAGGAAGCAGACGATCTTCCCCGCGAGCGCCGCGGGCGCGGTGACGGACGATCCGGTCCCGACGACCAGGCGCTGGACGTTGGTGGCGATCACCGGGCCCGGCTCCAGCGCGCCACTCAGCCCGCCGGCCGCCACCTCCCGGTCGGAGAGGAAGGCGACGTCGTCCCTGGCGGCGCCGCGCAAATCGTCGAGGCTGGCATAGGCCCGGAAGGCGGTGGCGCCGTCGCCGCCGTGCTCGCGCCGCGCGACGTCGCGGCAATAGTCCACCGCCGCGCCGCGCCAGACGCCGTCCGCGCCGCGTTCGGCGATGCCCGGCCGCTCCACCGCGCCGCAGCGCAGCGGCGCCTGCACCGCCGCGGCGGCCGCCAGGGCCAGGAGCAGCGCGGTCACGGCGACGGGCCGTTGTAGGCCGGCAGCGTCGAGGGAAGCGAATTGAAGCCGCTGGGCGGATCGCTCGCGATGCCCTGGCGGACGTCCTCGGGGGTGATCCCGATGGCCTTGCAGCCCTCGCCGCCGTAATGCGGCAGGGTGTCGACCACCTTTTCCGGGATCGTCGCGTAGGAACCGGGCAGCGGCGGCGCCGTGCCGGCAAGCCGCGCCGGGTCGAAGCCGGCGAGCAGGCTGTCGGTGACCGGCGAGTTGATGTCGCGCGGCCCCAGATAGCGCTGGTGGAAGCCCGGCGGGCCGAACCGGTTGAATTCGGGGGAATCCCCGGCGGCCAGCGCCTCCCTCTCCTCGGGCAGGCTGGCGAGCGCCGGCAGGCCGAACACCTCCTCCAGCGTCTGGATGACCGCGTTGTGGTCGCCCTCGGGATGGGCCACGGCGTGGACGCGGGCATAGGGCGAGATCAGCAGCAGCGGCACGCGGATGCCGCGCGACAGCGGCAGCCCGTCGGGGCCGTAGCTGAGGATCCGCGGCGGCACGTGGTCGTAGAACCCGTCGGATTCGTCGTAGGTGATGACGATGGCGCTCTGCGACCAGAGCCCGGGGTTGGCGGCGATGGCATTGATCACCCGCGCCGCCATCGCCTCGCTGATCTGGCGGTCGCCATACGCGGGATGGTCGTCGTCGCCGGCCTTGGCGGCGCGGATATGGGCGATGTCCTCGGGCGTCAGGGCGGCCGGGAAGTCCGGGTTCTGGATCGGCGTCTGCAGGCCCTGCAAATTGCCGAAGCCGCCGCGGACATAGACGATGCCGCCTTGCGCCGGCAGCCTGCCGGCGGAGAGGTCGGCGAAGAAGTCGCCCAGGCCGCGCAGCGACTCCCGCACCCGCGCATTGTCGGCGAGGTAGCCGAAATATTGCGGGCCCTCGTGATGGGCGACGAAGTTCCGGTGGGTCGCCTCGCCCGGCGGATCGGTCGGCTCGCGGTCGTAGCCGTTCTGGTACCAGCGCCACGCGACCGGCGCGTCGCCGCGGGCCTCGATCGCCGGGATGTCGCGGGCGATGTCGGCCTGGTTGGTCTCCGGATGGGCGTCGCCCGAGAGCGTCGTCCGGATCTCGCGGCCCATGGCGATGAGCGGCACGGTGGCGAAGGTGAGATTGGCCGACACGTTGTAGGCGTCGCCGTGCCTGCCGTAGCGCTCGGCCGGCGACGACGGTTCGACGCGCGGGTCGTTCGGGTCGAACTGGGAGCCCCAGAACGGATTGGGGTCGTCGACCACCGGCACCCCGGCGGTAAGGCCGACGCCGTCATACGAGTCGCCGTTGATCGTCCCCGACATGGCGGCGCTGGTGCCCGCCGCGCCGTGCTTGACCCACTGGGTCTCGCCGGACTGCCCGGCGATCATGGCGATGGCGTTGGGCGTCGAGGGCGTGTCCTCGGTGGCGAAGATGTTGTCGAACAGGGTGAAGCGGCTGGCATAGCGCCAGAAGAAGGGAATGGTGTCGCAGTCGACGTAGGACATCACCAGGTTGGCGTATTGCCGGCCACGGGCGATCTCGGCCTCCGTCTTGGCCGGTCCCGACTTGCCGGAGAACTCCACCTGGGCGAAGCCGTCCATCCGTGCCGTGCCGTCGACCACGTCGAGCTTGGCGGCGAGGCCCTTGTGGCTGTGATCGGCGCTGTCCATGGCCGTGGCGTTCTGCTGCGGCCCGAGGCGGAAGGGCTGGACCCAGACCGCCGAGCCCGTCGCGGGGTCGACGTAGCTCTGCCGGAAGCCCGGCGTCGCCTCGGCGCCACGCGGCGCGCCGCCGTCCGAATAGAGGCCGTTGGCGCCGGGAAAGGTGCCGTATTCGTGGTCGAAGCTCTCGTTCTCGTTGAAGATCACGAAGACGTACTTGATCCGCTGGCGCAGCAGCGAAATCAGCTTCTCCCGCGGCAGCGCGGGCTCGTGCGCCGGGTCGATGAAATACTGCGCCAGCTCCGGATCATCGGCATGTGGCTGGGCGGTTACCGGCGGACGCGTCGTCGCCGCCTGCTCGCCCTCAGGGGGCGGCTTGTGAGCCGCCGCACACGCCGCCAGAGGCAACGCCAGCACCGTCGCCACCATCAATCGAGCCCGCATCGCCGCACCCCTCCTGCTGCCCCGCTCAGGATACCCGCAACAGGCGGCGCGGCAAACGGCCGGCTGCGCCGACGCTCCGATCGGGCATCGTCACCGCGCCGCCCGCTTCTCGATGCGGGTGAAGAAGCCGGCGGTGTTGGACAGGCCGAAGGCGGCGACCGAGACGATCAGGAACGGGTTGAGGGTGGCCGCCGCCAGGCTCCAGCTCGAGGCCGACGCCAGCGCCAGGATCGACGGCGCCAGCTTGACCAGCACGTCAGCCGCCTTCTGGCCGCGCACGAAGTCGGCGGCGGCGAAGGCGAGGCAGCCGGCGACGATGCAACATCCCAGCGCGACCTGCGACGCCACCGTCCACGGCGGCAAGGCGCCGGCCCGCTGCAGCGCGTCAGCGAGCAGGCCGGCGCCGTTCAGCGACAGCATGGCGAAGCTCACGCCCACCGGCTTGACCCGCAGCAGCCGGCGCACGCCGTCGGGCGCACCCAGCAGCGCCCGCTGCGCCCCGGCGCGCAGCCGCAGCAGGGCGCCGGCGAACAGCCCCTTCTCGGCGGCGATGTGGCGGGCCTGGTCGTCGCCATAGGCGAGCAGCACCGTGTGGGCCGCCATGGTGAAGGCCGCCCCCGCCAGCTTGGGCAGGCTCACCACGCCCGCCGCGTCGAAGGCGAAGCCCAGGTAGCACAGGTCCCCGACGATGTTGCACAGGGCCATGGTCGAGAACGGGTGCCGGCGTATGACGCGCAGCGGGTTCATGGAGGCGACCTTAGGGCGAAGCCGGCAGGCCGTACAGCGGACCTTGCCCCGCTCCCGCCGCGACCCATCTGAACAGCATGGTACCGCTGCTGGCGGGGAGGCCGGCATGAGATCCGGACCGTTCATCGCGGCGATCGTCGCAGGACTGGCGGCCATCGCACCGGCGCAGGCGGGCGTCACCATCCTCGGCCCCAGCCTGGCCGCCCAGTGCTCCCAGGTCACGCGGTTCGGCCGCGCCGACACCGCCGCGGTAGAGCTTTGCGACGCCGCGCTCAAGGATGTGATGAGCACCTATTTCCGGGCCGGAACCTACGTCAACCGCGGCATCCTTCACCTGCGCCGCAACGAGTTCGACCTGGCCCGCGCCGACTTCGAGGCCGCCATGGCGCGCGCGCCGGAGGTGGGCGAGGTGTGGGTGAACCGGGGCGCGCTGCTGATCATCACCAAGCACTACGCGGAAGGCCTCGCCGACACCAACAGGGCCCTGGAACTGGGCGTCGAGGAACCGGAGAAGGCCTACTACAACCGGGGCATCGCCTATGAGGGCCTGAACGACGCCGCGGCGGCCTATCACGACTACCAGCACGCGCTGGAGCTCAAGCCGGACTGGGAGATGCCGAAGCGGCAGCTCACCCGGTTCACCGTCATCCGCTCCGGTCAGTGAGGCCGCCGACGGCCGGGGATTGGGGGTTGGCGCGCCGCCGGCGATGGGGCAATCTCCCCCGAAATCGCGCAACCGAAAGCCGTCCGCCATGTCCGACACGCCGCCCGACCGCCTCTCCACCGACCCGGCAAGCCCCTATTTCGACGAGCCGAGCCTGCGGCGAGGCGTGGGCATCCGGTTCCGCGGCGAGGAGCGCAACAACATCGACGAATACTGCGTCAGCGAGGGCTGGGTGCGGGTGGCCGTCGGCAACACCAAGGACCGCTTCGGCAACCCCATGACCATCAAGCTGAAGGGCGAGGTGGAGCCCTATTTCCGCGACCCGGCGGCCGAGACGGAGACGGAGGCGGAATAGCGCGCGCCCGCAGAAAGGTCCTGAAGCGGCTCCCCCGAGCTCGCCCGAACAGCCCTCCGGCGGCACGGCGCGGTATCTGGTAGCCGGACTCATGAAAAAAAGGCGTCCAAGCCTCTGATTCCAGCTGATTCGCCCGCGCGATCCGATAGGATCGAAGCCCTCGACCAATGTTCAGTTCGGATGTGGTGCAGCGGGGGGCAGCACGCATGCGGGAGATCGACGACGACAAGCTGAGACGGCTGCTGATCGAGGCGGCCACCGACTATGCCATCTACGCCATCGATCCCGAGGGACGGATCGCCAGCTGGACCGCCGGCGCCGAACGCATCACCGGCTACGGCGCGGACGAAATCCTCGGCCAGGATTTCGACATCCTGTTCACCGAGGACGACAGGCGGGAAGGCCGGCCGGCAGCGGAACTGCGAGCGGCCCGCGACGACGGCCGGTTCCAGATCGAGGGCTGGCGCGTGCGCAAGGACGCCTCCCGCTTCTGGGCGCAGAGCACGCTGCACGCCCTGCGCGACACCGACGGCCGCTTCATCGGCTTTGCCAAGGTGACGCGGGACCTGACCGAACGGCGCGCCGCCGAGCAGGCCGTCGCCGACAGCGAGCAGCAGTTCCGGCTGCTGGTGAACGGCCTCACCAACGCCGCCCTCTACATGCTGTCGCCCGACGGGACGGTCGCCAGCTGGAATGTCGGCGCGGAGCGCATCAAGGGCTACCGGGCGCCGGAGATTCTCGGCCAGCACTTCGGCGTGTTCTACACGCCCGAGGACCGCGAGCGCGGCGCGCCCGAGGCGACCCTGGCGGCGGCAGCCGCCGAAGGGCGGTTCGAGACCGAGGCGTGGCGCGTCCGCAAGGACGGCTCGCGCTTCTGGGCGGCCGTCGCCGTCGAGCCGGTACGCGACGCGGCGGGAACCCTGCTCGGCTTCGCCAAGATCACCCAGGACATCAGCGAAAGGCTGCGGGCCAGCGACCTGCTGGAAGAGGCCCGCAGCAAGGCAGCCCAATCACAGCGGCTGGAAGCCATCGGCAAGCTGACCGGCGGCATCGCCCACGACTTCAACAACCACCTCCAGGTCATCGTCTCCAACCTGGAGTTCATCGGCGACCGGGTCGGCGGCGACGCCGAACTGTCACAGCGGGTGCACAGCGCCACCACGGCCGCCGAGCACTCCGCCTCGCTGACCCGCCGGCTGCTGGCGTTCGCCCGCCGCCAGCCGCTGCAGCCGCGAGTCGTCAACCTGTCCAAGTCGATCCAGGGCATGGCCGAACTGCTGCGCCAGTCGCTGGGCGAGAAGGTGGAGCTGGAGTCGCTGGTTAGCGGCGGGCTGTGGAACACGGTCGTCGACGTGGTCGAGCTGGAGAACGCGCTGGTCAACCTGGCGGTCAACGCCCGCGACGCCATGCCCGACGGCGGCAACCTGACCATCGAGATCGGCAACGCCTTCCTCGACCACCAGTACGCCAGGCAGAATCCCGAGGCCGAGGCGGGACAGTACGTGGTCATCGCGGTGAGCGACACCGGCACCGGCATGAGCCCCGAGCAGACCGAGCGGGCCTTCGAACCGTTCTACACCACCAAAGGGGAAGGCCGCGGCACCGGCCTGGGTCTCAGCCAGGTGCATGGTTTCATCAAGCAGTCGGGCGGGCACATCAAGCTCTACAGCGAGCCGGGCGCCGGCACCACGGTCAAGATCTACCTGCCCCGCTCCGGCAAGCCAGAAGCCCTCGAGCCCACCGCCGTCACCGCCGAGATGGCCGGACGGGGCGAATGCATCCTGGTCGTCGAGGACGATCCGGCGGTCCGCCGCTCAGCGGTGGACATGGTGGCGGGCCTCGGCTATCGGGCACTTCAGGCGGAGGACGGCAAGAGCGCGCTCGCCATCCTGCGCAGCGGCGCGCCGGTCAACGTGCTGTTCACCGACATCGTCATGCCGGGCCCGATGAACGGACGCGAACTGTCCCTCGCCGCCGAGGCGCTGATGCCGGGCATCGCCGTGTTGTTCACCTCCGGCTATACGGAGAACGCCATCATCCACAACGGCCAGCTGGACGACGGCATCCTGCTGCTGAGCAAGCCCTACAACCGCCAGGAAATGGCGATCAAGCTGCGGATGGCCATCGACCAGGCGGCGCGGCGGACCGACGGGCCCCCGCCGCGGGCCGGCACCGGTGCGGCCCGGCCCCGCGTCCTCCTGGTCGAGGACGATGCCCTGCTGAGAGCGAGCGTGGCGGGGGTGCTGCGGCGCATGGGATGCACGGTCGCGGAAGCCGGCTCGGCCGAGACGGCGCTCGAGGCGGCCGGCGACGGGACGCCGCTCGACGTCCTCGTGACCGACATGAGCCTGCCGGGCATGACCGGCACCTCCCTGATCGAAGCCCTGCGTCGGGGCCACCCGGGGCTGGCCGCCATCCTGATGACGGGCCGACCGCCGGAAACCCTGCCGCCGCGAACCTCGCTCCTGCCCAAGCCGTTCGTCCGCTCACAGCTGTCGGATGCCCTCGCCGCGCTGGGCTGGCCCGAGCGCATGCCCGACTGAAGCACCGGAGCGACGACGCCTCACCCCGCCTTGCCGACCGCGGCCCGCGGGGACACGCCACCGCTTCGCGCGATGAGCGCCTGGAGCTCGGCGCCCTCCAGCGTCTCCTTCTCGAGCAGCAGCCGGGCGGCTTCCTCCAGCAGCGCGCGATGATCCCCGAGGATGCCGACGGCGCGGGAAAAGACCGCGTCGAGGATGCGGTGCACCTCGCGGTCGATGGTCGCCGCCGTCTCTTCCGAGTAGTCCCGCTCCCGCGACCCGCCGGCGAACTCTCCCGGCTTGAGGAAGCTCTGGCGGTCCCGGTCGAGCGCAACCTGGCCGAGCGCATCCGACATGCCGTAGCGGGTGACCATCGCACGGGCGATGTCGGTGGCCTTCGCCAGATCGTCCGCCGCGCCGGTGGAGAGGTGCCCATAGACGACCCACTCGGCCGCCCGGCCGCCCAGCAGCACCGCCATCTTGTTCTCCAGTTCCTCGCGGGTCATCAGGAACCGGTCCTCGGTCGGACGCTGGATGGTATAGCCCAGCGCCCCGACACCCCGGGGAATGATGGAAATCTTGTGGACCGGATCGACGCCGGGCAGGAAGGAGGCGACCAGGGCATGGCCCGTCTCGTGATGGGCGACGATCTCCCGTTCGCGCGCATTGAGCAGCCGGTTGCGCTTCTCCAGCCCGGCGACGATGCGCTCGACCGCGTTGTTGAAGTCGGCCATGGTCACCGCGGTCGCCCGGCGACGGGTGGCGAGCAGGGCCGCCTCGTTGACCAGGTTGGCGAGGTCGGCGCCGGTGAAACCGGGGGTCAGCGCCGCGATCTTCTCTGGATCCACGTCCGCGTCCAGCGTCACTTTCCGCAGGTGCACGGCCAGGATCTGCACCCGGCCCAGCTTGTCCGGCCGGTCGACCAGCACCTGACGGTCGAAGCGCCCGGCGCGCAGCAGCGCCGGGTCGAGAATCTCCGGCCGGTTGGTGGCGGCCAGCAGCACCAGCCCGGTGGACGAATCGAAGCCGTCGAGTTCGACCAGCAACTGGTTCAGCGTCTGTTCCTTCTCGTCGTTGCCGCCGCCCAGCGACACGATGCCCCGCGCCCGTCCCAGCGCATCCAGCTCGTCGATGAAGACGATGGCCGGCGCCTTGGCGCGGGCCTGCTCGAACAGGTCGCGCACGCGCGCCGCTCCCACGCCGACGAACATCTCCACGAACTCCGATCCGGAGATGGAGAAGAACGGCACCCCGGCCTCGCCCGCCACCGCCTTGGCGAGCAGCGTCTTGCCGGTACCGGGCGGACCGACCAGCAGCACGCCGCGCGGCATGCGCCCGCCGAGCCGGCCATACGCCACGGGATCCTTCAGGAAGTCGATGATCTCCTTGAGCTCGTCCTTGGCTTCGTCGACGCCGGCCACGTCGTCGAAGGTGACGCCGGTGTCCGACTCAACGTAGACCTTGGCCTTGCTCTTGCCGATCTGCATCAGGCCGCCGCCCACGCCGCCGCCGGCGCGGCGCAGCAGGTACATCCACACCAGGGCGAAGAACGCCACGGGGACGACCCATGAAAGCAGGTCGCGCAGGAAGGTGTTCTCGACCTCGCCGGTCACCTTCACGCCGTACTTGCCGAGGGTCTCGGCGAATCCGGGGTCGACCCGGGTGGTGACGAACCGGCTCTGTCCCGAGGACAGCGGGCTCTTGAAGCGGCCCTGGATGAACTTGTCCGACACCGCCACTTCGGCGACCTTGCCGTCCCTGAGATCCTGTTCGAACTCGCTGTAAGGGATCGTCGCCACCTGTTGCGACGACAGCAGCAGGTACTGGATCAGCAGGATTCCGGCGGCCGCGGCAAGCCAGTACCACAGATGGAAGCTCTTGTTCTGCATCACGGTGGTCCTTGAACCGACCGGACAAGCCTACCCCAGAGCGCAGCCGCCGGCCACCGCGAGGCCAAGCGAGCGGCTTGCCGCAACGCGACCGCTCGGATTACTCTCCGGCCGCTTCCGGGAGACCCGATGGACGACGCCATCCACATCCGGCCGGCGACCCCGGCAGACGTGCCCGCCATGCGGCGGCTGGAGGAGACCAGCTTCCCGGGAGACCGGCTGTCGCTGCGCAGCCTGCGCCGGCTGGTGCGCTCGGAACAGGCCATCTGCCTGGTGGCGGAGACCGGCGGCCTGCTCGCCGGCGACGCCGTCGTGCTGCTGCGCAGGAACAGCGTCCGGGCGCGGCTCTACTCCGTCGCGGTCGATCCGCAACGGCGCGGCGGCGGCATCGGCGCCCGGCTGATCGCCGAGGCGGAGAGGCGCGCGGCCGCAGCCGGACGGCGCACCATGCACCTGGAGGTGCGGGGCGACAACGAGCGGGCGCTGCGGCTGTACGCGGCACTGGGCTACGAGCCGACCGGCCGCAAGCCGGGGTTCTACGACGACGGCGCGGCGGCGATCGTCATGGCCCGCGCGCTGCCCCGGGAACCGAACTGAACGCCGCGCGTCTTCCGGACTAAATCTTTACTGGACTCGCGTCCCCGCGCATGATGGCGCGCAGTGGAGGCCCACACGGCCAGCGTCGGCGGTGCCTTCCCGCCGTCCGCCCGGCAGCAGCATCCCGTCCAAAGGCCCCTCTCGCGGAAAATCCATGGCACGGCACATCATCATCGTCGATTCCCCCGCCGACTGCGAGTGGGCGAAGAAGGCCGGCAGGGCCGTCACCCTGCAGCAATATGTGGAGACGCCCGACGGGCTGTCCGGCAAGAGCGCGCGGGTGATCAACCTGAGCGGCGACCTGGAATACCTGGACCTGGGCTATTACTGCTCGCTACTGGCCGAGGCGCGGGGCCAGAAGGTGGTGCCGACCGTGGAGACCATCCTCAACCTGTCGCGCCGCGCGCTCTACAGCGTCGAACTGCCCGACCTCAACCACACCCTGCGCGACGAGATCGGCAAGCTCGCCAACCCGCCGCAGGCGGCGTTCACGCTCACCGTCTATTTCGGCCAGACCGCCGGCAACCGGTTCCGCACCTTCGCCCGCCAGTTGTTCGACCGGTTCCGCTGCCCGCTGCTGCGGGTCCAGGTGGCCTTCGAGGACCGCTGGAACGTCAAGACCCTGGAGGCGATCGCGCCCCGCGCCCTGAGCCCGGAGGAGTTCGACTTCTTCCTGGCGCGGCTGGAACACTACACGCGGGCCGACTGGCGGGCGCCCAAGGCGCGGCCGACGTCGCGCTATGCGCTGGGTGTCCTCTACGACCCGTCGGCCAAGCTGCCGCCGTCGACGCCGGAGACCATCAAGAAGTTCGTCTCCATCGGCGCCCAGATGGGCATCGACGTGGAAACGCTGGAGCGCAAGGACTACCTGCGCCTCGCCGAGTATGACGCCCTGTTCATCCGCGAGACCACGACGCTGGAGAACCACACCTTCCGCTTCGCCCAGAAGGCGGTGTTCGAGGGGCTGCCGGTGATCGATGACCCGACCTCGATCCTGCGCTGCACCAACAAGGTCTACCTCGCCGAACTGCTCCAAACCAACAAGCTCCCCGCGCCCAAGACGGTGATCGTCGACCGCCAGAACATCCTCAACGCCGAGGCGGCGCTGTCCTACCCCCTGGTGCTGAAGATCCCCGACGGCTCGTTCTCCCGCGGCGTGGTGAAGGTGGAGAACCGCTCGGAACTGCTGGAGCACGCCCGCCGGCTGTTCCGCCACTCCGCGGTGATCCTGGCCCAGGAGTTCATGTACACGGAATATGACTGGCGCGTCGGCGTGCTCAACCGCAAGCCGATCTTCGTCTCCCAGTACTTCATGTCGCGCCGGCACTGGCAGATCATCCGGCACAAGCCCGGCGGCGGATTCGCAGAGGGGCCGTTCCGCGCGGTCGCCCTCGAGGACGCCCCGCGGGAGGTGGTGGAGGCCGGCGTACGTGCGGCCAACCTGGTGGGCGACGGGCTCTACGGCGTCGACCTCAAGCAGCGTGACGACGGCGTCTTCGTCATCGAGATCAACGACAACCCCAACATCGACCGCGGCGTCGAGGACGGCATCCTGAAGGACGACCTCTACCGGATCATGCTGTCGGATTTTATCCGTCGGATCGAAGCACGATAACTGGTATCCTCGCCAGGAGTGGGCATGCAGAGTGGGGTCAGGAGATTGCTACCGCGCCGCCTCGCGGACGACGGTGCTGCCGTCTGCGTCCGTCTCTCCGGCGACAGACGGATAAGTCTGCGCGGCCGGCGGCCCGCCGACACCGGGACGGTCGAGGCTGACGGCGCATGAAGCCCACATTGGTGGTGGTGCTGGAAACCCGCGACAATGCCGGCGCCGGCACACGGGTGCTCGACGCGCTGGGCTACAGGGACGCTTCTAGCCATGAAACGGTCTTCGGCCGACTGCTGGTGGCGGGAACCGCCTCGACCTCGGCGCAATCGGGCGTGCTGGCCGACGTAGACGGCTCGAGAGGAGCGCCCCGCGTTCCGCTGCCCTCCAGCTTGTCCCTCCAGACGGACGTACCCCCCGGAATGCTGGATGCTGCGGACCAATTCCACAGCATCCTCTACCGCGGTGCGGGCGAAGAGCCGGTGCTGTGGACCGACCATGGTGGCATGTCGCGCTTGTTCCATACGCGCGCCAATGGATGCACGGTAATTTCGGACGACGCCACGCTGCTGGCGCGGCTTTCCCCCGAACCGGATCGGGCGATGGTCGCATCTTTCCTTGCCAACGGCTTCATGCTCAACAACCGGACTCTGTTCAGCAACGTCAGCGCCCTGCCGACGGCAAGCCTCGTCCGGCTGACGGCGGCCGGACCACAACCCGTCTCCTATTGGGGGCATCGTCCCGGCCATGAGCCGGAAGAGGACGACCGTTTGCTGGAAGGCGAATTCTGGTCGACGGTCACATCGGCGGTGCGCGCCCATGCCGGAAACCGCCATGTGCTCCTCGCCCTGTCGGGAGGCATCGATTCCGCGATCCTGCTGGGCATCCTTCACGAGGCGGGGATCCCCCTGACAACCTTCTCCTTCGTCAACGGGGCGCCGGCTTCGCACAGCGACGCCGCCGTCGCGGCAAGGCGATCGGCCGCCCTCGGCATTGACCACTGGATCTGCCGGCTCGACGACGCCCGTGCGGCGGACCTGCTCAACACCAACCTGCTTTGCGGGCTGACGCTCAAAGGCCTGTGCTTCGAGATCGACGCTTTCTCGGAAGCCGCGGCGCGCGCTCGTGGAAAGCTGTCTGATCCCCTGTTCATGTTCGGGGACCACGTGTTCGGACAACGCACCCTGCGCCTGGAGAATGACCAGGACATGCTCGGCGGGGGAATGGCCAAGTCGCCCGAGATCCTGTCTCGGTTCAACGCGCTCTTCGGCCTGGACGACGTCAGCATGCTCAAGGCGGAACTCACCGCCGCCTACGGAGACCTGCTGGCGTCGGCTCCGGCCGGCACCCCCGACGACGTGAAGGACTGGCTCTATTTCCGGACCTCGATGAGCGACTGGCTGTTGCCCATGCGGGTGGCGGCGGCCGGCACATTCCTGCCGTTCACGACACCGTTCTACGATATCTCCGCCATCGACTCGCTACGTCGGCAGCATTTCCGCCATCGGCTGGACAAGCGGCTGTTCCGCCGAATCTTCCGCGATCGCCTGCAAGGAGTGTCGGGATTCAAATCTGCGCGGCAGCGTCAATCCAGCCTGGATTTCGGCCTGCTGCTCAAGCGCGACGAACGTCGGGTCAGAGAGATGGTCGACGCCGGCGGCGCCCATATCCCGGGCCTGGCCGGACCTCAGGATCTGCAGAACATGGTGACGGCGACGCTGCGGCCCGACGTCCAGCGCGGCGCGACGCTGGCCGGCCGGTTCCGCCATCTCGGCGAAGATGTGTTTCGGGAAGTGTCACGGCGCGGCCTTGTGCCGCTGCATTGGCTGCAGCCGATCAAGCGGCGCGCATGGAATACGCATCGGGTCTATCCGGACCGGGCGACCCTGACCATGCGGGCGCTCCAGCTTGGCCTCATCTTCGGCCGGCTCGACGAGGCCCGGCGGACGGCTCCGCAAGAGACTTCGCAACCGGCACGCAGTTCACATCGCTAGTGCGAAACCCTATACTTCGCTCGGGCCGGCGAGGGTGGATGGGAAGCGCTCCCGCTGTGCCGCCAGCAGACGCGAGTGGCAGGGTGGCAGACCGTGCCAATCCGGATCGCCCATATCAAGAAGGGACGGCGGGTGTCCGGTCATAACATCCTTGCCATCGTGCATGGCGCCGGGGAAAAGAATGCCGCGCGCCGGCTCATGCAGAGCCTCGGGCGCAATCATGCCGTGGCGCTGCGCATTTCTGACGGTGGTCTCCTGCTCTGCTCCGACCGGCAACTCCCGGACCCACCGGCCGGCATGCCGCTATGGACGATCGACGGAACCGGCGGCGGGGCGGAGATCAGGATGCCCACGGACCTGATCGACGCCGGGGACCTCCCGGTCGAAGTGTTGCGCGCCGTCCGGCAGTTTAGAAGCCACCTCTATCGGGACGCCGGCGGACGCCTGTGGATCTGGACGGACCATGTCGGGCTGTCGACCGTTTATCATGCCAGGGCTGGGCAATGCAGCGTCTTCTCGAGCGATCCGGCGGCGCTGAGCCGCCTGTCGGCGGGCCTGGACCTCGACATGGCAGTCAGCTTCCTGAGCAGCGGCGTCGTCTTGCCAGGCCGTACCCTGTTCACCGGCATCGAGGCCCTGCCCTGCGCCAGCGCCCTGCGCGTCGAACCGGGCGGCATAAGCGGACGGCCCTACTGGCGGCCCAGGCCAGGCACAGACCTGTGGCGCAACCGGGCCGACATGGAAGAGGAACTTTGGGTCCGCATCCGCCGCTCGGTGATTGCCAGCGCCGCTGACCGCCACGTCACCCTGCCACTTTCCGGCGGCAACGACGCGACGACCCTGCTCGGTCTCCTGCACGAGGCGGGATGCAGCCTGGATACGTTTTCCTTCGTTGTCGGCGACCCGACGCCGAACTGCGACGCCGCGGTGGCCGGCCGGCAGGCGGCGCTTCTCGGGGTTCCCCATCGACTCTACTCCATGGACGACTTCAGCGTCGTACACATGCTCGAACGACACGCCGCGGGCCCAGTGACGATGCGAAAGGCTTGCTACGAGCAGGACATCTACGAGCAGGCAGCCGCCGATTCGCGAGCCGCCTATGGCGACCCCCTCTTCATGTTCGGCGACGAGTGTTTCGGACAGGGGGCGATTCGACTCGGCTCCGACGAGGATATGCTGAGCGCCTGGACACTAAAGTCTCCGGCGATCGTCGACGGGCTGGCGGATGCGCTGGACGCGCAGGCGGCCACATCCGCGAAGGAAGGGCTGCGAGCGGCACAGATCCAAGCACTCGACATGCACCGCGACCAGCGTCGCCCGGCCGACATGAAAGACGCCGGCTTCCTGGAGATCTTCCACCGGCAGAACATGATGCCCATGCGCCGCCTCAACGCCAGCGCCACCGGCAGCATTGCCGTCCCGTTCATGGAACTGAGCATACTGGACATGGCGCGCCACGTGCCGGATTCCCTGCGCGTCGAGAAGCACCTGTTCAAGGGTCTCGTCAGGAAGCGGCTTCCCCGCCTCTTCGCGCTGCGCCGCGCCACCTCGGCTCAGTCCCAACCTCGGATCGACGCAGCCATGCATGCCGAGGCGGTGCAAATACACAGGATCGCCGCGCGCCTCAGGCACGGCATTCCCGGCCTGTTGACTGGCGAGAACCTGGTCCGGCTCGCCGACGAACTCATTTCCAGCCCGGTGCCGGTGGCGCAGAAGCGATCGCTGGGGGGCCGCCTGGTCCACGCAACCTATCATTCGCCCCTGGTCCCCGTCCGGCTGAAATACGCCCTCATGAACCGGCTGTGGACCAAGTATCACATGGGGGCGGACAAACCGACGCTGCTGATGCGGGCCATTCAGCTCGCGCTCCTGGTCGCCGCGTCGCCGCTGGGCGAGGCGCCGGCCGCGCCGCCGCCGGATGTGCGCCGCGTCCTCACGAAAGACAGGGTCATGACGACGGTTCGTCCCGGGGCCTGATGGTCCGGTACATCTGGTCGCGGAAGCCGTCGACCAGCGGAACGATGGCCTCCTCGGGCGTGCCCCGGCTGCGCAGCACCTCGGCACCGAGTTGCAGGCTCGATTCCACCATCTCGGGCACCGCCTCGCAGTGGCCGTCCCGCATCAGCTCGCGGGCATCGTCCATGTCTCGGGCGCGCACGAAGATCCGCAGGGCGGGCCACCGGCTTCGCGCGACCTGCAGCACCTCCCGCACGCCGGCCGGATCGTCGAGGGTGATCACCAGCGACCCGGCCCGGTCGATGCCGACCTTCTCCAGCACCGCCGGTCGCCTCGCGTCGCCGAAGAACACCGGCATGCCCTGCCGGTAGAGGCCGGCGAGACTCTCCGAGTTGAGGTCAAGCGCCACGTAGGGCGTCTTCTGGCTGGTCAGCATCCGCCCCACGGTCTGGCCGACGCGGCCGAACCCGGCGATCACGACGTGATCCTCCAGGTCGGCGAACTCCTCCGGCGCGGCGCCGATGTGACTGACGCTCGACCGCCGCGCCATCCACCGCGCCAGCCGTTCGCCGCCCAGGCTGGCGAATGGCGTCATGACCATCGACAGGGCGGTGACCACCAGCATGAACTGGGAGGCGGACGGCTGCAGCACGCCGGCGGCGACCGCCGCGCCCACCACCACGAAGGCAAATTCACCGCTTTGCCCGAGGTAGAGGCCGGTCTGCAGCGCCTGTCCCAGCGGCATCCGCCACGCGAGGGCAAGGCCGGTGATGACCATCGACTTGATCATGTAGAGGCCCAGCATGGCGGCCGCCACCAGGAACCAGCTGTCGACGATCAGCGACAGGTCGATGCGCATGCCCACCGAGATGAAGAACAGCCCGAGCAGCAGCCCCTTGAACGGCTGGATGTCGGCATCGATCTGGTGCCTGAACTCACTTTCCCCCAGCAGCAGCCCGGCGAGGAACGCACCCAGCGCCATCGACAGGCCGGCCTCCTGGGTGACCACCGCCATGCCGAGCACCGCGAGCAGCGTCAGGGCCATGAACACCTCGGGGCTGCGCAGGCCGGCGACGGCCCGGAACAGCGGGCGCATCAGCAGCCGGCCCAGCAGGAAGATGATGAGCACCGCCCCCACCGACTTGCCCAGCGCCAGAACGAAGCCGAGCACGTGCGCACCGCCGCCCTTGCTGCCGAGCACGCCCACCAGGAACAGCAGCGGAACCACCGCCAGATCCTGGAACAGCAGGATCGCGAAGCTCACCCGGCCGGACCGGGAGGAGATGTGGCCGCGCTCCACCAGCAGCTGCATGACCACCGCCGTCGAGGAGAGCGCCATGCTCAGGCCGAGCAGCGCCGATGCGTCCGCCGGATTGCCCCAGGCGTAGGCGATGCCTCCGATCACCGCGCCGCAGCCCAGCACCTGGAGCAGCCCCATGCCGAACACATAGCGGCGCGCCCGCCACAGCCGGTCGAGGGAGAGGTCGAGCCCGATGGTGAACAGCAGGAACACGACGCCGAGCTGGGCAAGGGCGTCGACGTTGCTGGCGTTGGTGGCGATGCCCAGCACGGAAGGGCCCACCAGGACACCGAGCCCGAGAAAGCCGATGATCGGGCTGATCCGCAGCAGCCGCGACGCCGGCACGACCACCACGGCCGAGAGCAGGAACGTCAGCAATTCCCTGAGGTAGGGGACGGCGGGCTCGGCAGCGACCTGGACTTCCGGCATACATTCTCCGTAGGCGAATGGCTGGCGACCCGCCTGCCTCCCTTCGCCAAACCGCCACAGACTGTCTATATTGTAGCAGGGCTTATCGCCTGCATGCGACGCGGACGTCACCGGAAGCCGCATATTCCCGCCCCGGCGGATCTCCCGGTCCGATACACGCGCCGCCCGCTCCGACCACGGCAATGCGCCGGCCACGCCGACGGGGCCCGCTACGTCAACGGGGAATGACATGGACAATCGCTGGGACAGGAAGCAACAGCATCTCGACCGCGCCCGAGAGTTCGCGGCGGAGCGCCTGAGCGCCGAGGAAGCGGCTCCCTTCACCGAATTCATGATCCAGTTCTATGCCGGCGTGACGCCGGAGGACCTGGTCGAGCGCCGGCCGGAGAGCCTCTTCGCCATGGCGCTTTCGGTGTGGCGCTTCGCCGCGCATCGCTCGCCCGGCACGGCCAAGGTCCAGGTGTTCAATCCGACTGTGGAGGAAAGCGGCTGGCTCGACCGCAACACGGTGGTGGAGATCGTCAACGACGACATGCCGTTCCTGGTGGATTCGGTGACGGCCGAACTGACGCGGCAGGGCCGCGAGATCAACCTGCTGATCCATCCGGTGGTCACCGAACACCGCGATCCGTCAGGCGCGCGCAGCGCCGACGGCGTGGCCGCGGCCGAATCCTACATGTATCTGGAGGTCGACCAGCAGACCGCGCCGGATATCCTCGCCGCCATCGAGAACGGCCTGCGCGCCGTCCTCGCCGACGCGCGCTGCACCTTCCAGGACTGGCAGCCCATCCTGGGCAAGGTCCGCGAGGCGGTCGACTACCTGAAGGCGCATCCGGGACCGGCCGACGAGGCCGAAGCGCATGAATGCGTCGACTTCCTGCAATGGCTGATCGACGACAACTTCACCTTCCTCGGCTTCCGCGAATACGACCTGGAGGCCCGCGACGGCACCCTCTACATGTCGACCGACGCCGACGGAGGGCTCGGCCTGCTGCGCGATCCCGATTTCCCGGTGCTGGGGCCGCAGGACACGAGCGGAAAGGTTTCGCCGGAGACCCGTGAATTCCTCGAGCGCCCCACGCCGCTGATCATCCGCAAGGGACACAAGCGGTCGACGGTGCACCGGCCCACCCAGCTCGACTACGTGGGAATCAAGCGCTACGACGACGCCGGCACCCTGATCGGCGAATGGCGGGTGATCGGTCTCTTCACCTCCCTCGCCTACAGCATGGCGCCGCGCTCCATCCCCATGCTGCGGCGCAAGGCGGCCCTGGTCATCGAGCGCGCCGGCTTCAACCGGTACAGCCACGACGGCAAGATTCTCGCCAACATCCTGCAGACCTTCCCGCGCGACGACCTCTTCCAGATCGATCCCGAGGATCTCTTCGAGACCTCGATCGGCATCCTGCGCCTGCTGGAGCGCCCCCACGCCAAGACGTTCGTCCGGCTGGATCCCTATGGCGGGTTCGCGTCGGTGCTGATCTACATCCCCAAGGACTCGTTCAACACCGACCGGCGGCACGACATCGAGACGATCTTCGCCGAGGCGCTTGGCGGCGAGATCGCCGCAGAGAACAGCCAGGTCGGCGATTCGCCCCTGGCGCGCGTGCACCTGCTGATCTCGCTGCCGCAGGGTCCCGTGCCCGAAGTGGACCTGGAGGCTCTCGACGAGGAGGTGGCCGAAGCGATCCGGAGCTGGCGCGACCACCTGAAGGACCGGCTGCGCGAACATTTCGGCGACGAGGTGGGCAACAAGCATTGGGCCCGCTATGCCGACGGGTTCAACCTGTCGTACCGCGACGCCTACGATCCCGACCTCGTGGTGTCGGACGTCGAGAAGCTCACCCTGCTGAGCGACATGGAATCGATCGCCTTCAACATCTACCGGCAGGTGGGCGACCAGCCGAACTCGCTGCGGGTCAAGATCTACCACGGCAGCCACCTGGTGCCGCTGAGCGACGTGCTGCCCAAGCTCGAGAACCTGGGCCTCAAGGTGATGGAGGAGCAGGCCTATCCGGTGCGCCCGCGCGGCGAGGACCGGGAGTGCTGGATCCACGACATCTACCTGGTGGACCTCAGCGGCAACGAACACCGGCTGCGCGACATCAAGGCGCCGCTCGAGGAGGTGCTGCTGGAGATGGCCGCCGGCAACCTGGAGGACGACAGCCTCAACCGGCTGGTGCTTCATTCGGGCATCGGCTGGCGCGACATCGTGGTGCTGCGCGCCTACCTGAAATACCTGCGCCAGGCCGGCACCCGCTTCACCCAGACCTATCTGCGGCGCTCGCTCACCAACAACGCCGACATCATCGCCAACCTGCTGCGCCTGTTCGCCGCGCGCTTCTCGCCCGAGAGCCACGATCCCGGCCACGCCGCCGAACTGGAACGCGAAATCGAGCATCAGCTCGAAGCGGTGCAGAGCCTCGACGAGGACCGCATCATCCGCCGGTTCATGAATCTGATCCGCTCGACCCTGCGCACCAACTTCTACCAGCCGGATGCGGACGGAAAGCCGAAGAGCTACATGTCCTTCAAGCTGGATAGCAGCCGCGTCGACGGGCTGCCGAAGCCCCGGCCCATGGTAGAGGTGTTCGTCTATTCGCCCTGGATGGAGGGCATCCATCTGCGCGGCGGCAAGGTGGCGCGGGGCGGCATCCGCTGGTCGGACCGGCCGGAAGACTTCCGCACCGAAATCCTGGGCCTGATCAAGGCGCAGATGGTGAAGAACTCGGTCATCGTGCCCGACGGCGCCAAGGGCGGCTTCGTGCCCAAGCACCTGCCCGAGAACGGCAGCCGCGAGGAAATGCAGGCCGAGGCGATCCGCTGCTACCGCACCCTGATGTGCGGCCTGCTCGACATCACCGACAACATCGTCGCCGGCGCGGTTGTACCGCCCGAGGCGGTGGTGCGGTACGACGAGGACGACCCGTACCTGGTGGTGGCCGCCGACAAGGGCACCGCAAGCTTCTCCGACATCGCCAACGAGATCTCCCAGTCCTACGGCTTCTGGCTGCACGACGCGTTCGCCTCGGGCGGCAGCAACGGCTACGACCACAAGAAGATGGGCATCACCGCCCGCGGCGCCTGGATCAGCGTCCAGCGCCACTTCCGCGAACTGGGCATCGACGTGCAGAAGCAGCCGGTGACGGTCGTCGGCATCGGCGACCTGTCCGGCGACGTGTTCGGCAACGGCATGCCGCTGTCGCGCGCCCTAAAGCTGGTGGCCGCGTCCGACCACCGCCACGTCTTCGTCGAT